>CAZPEY010000247.1:3364-8804 GCA_964585665.1 uncultured Polyangiaceae bacterium
CCTGGTTCGCGCTGCTCACCCCCGACGAGCGGCTGGCCTGGCTCGAGGACTTCGTCTCGGGCGTGCTCGAGCTGCGCGCGCTCAACAGCATCGTGGACGCGCTGGTGATCGAGGACGACGAGCTGACGGGCTGAGCGTCACCTCGGGGTCAGCGGCCGAGGAGCGTCTGCTTGTCGAGCTGCGGGCGGGCGCGGTGCGGCGTCGGGATGCTGTTGGTCGGCGTCGCGATGGGGCGGTCGCTGCGCTCGGCGTGGTCTTGGTGGTGCAGCGTGACCAGGACCTTGCGGCCGGGCTGCCCAGCCTGGTCGAGCGGCAGCTTGGCGTCGAGCTTGGCGTCGAGGAGCGCACCGCTCTTGGCGTCGAGCGCCAGCTCCCCGGTGCCCGCGTCACCTTGGATCGAGACGACGATGCGGTCGCCGCGCTCGCTCTTCTTGAGGGCGGCCCCGCTCTTGACGAGACGCGCGACGTAGTCCGCGGTCGCGTGCTCGATCGGCGCGCGCAGGCGCTGCAGCTCGCCGGGCTCGGGCCGATGCCAGGTCAGCTGCAGGTAGCGCGGGCGAACGTGGAGCTTGTCCTCGACGAGGAAGGCCTCGTAGCCGTCCTCGTGGCTGGTGTCGTGGACGAGGTGGAGGCGCGCCTCGCCGCCGCTCTTGCCGTTCGACTCGAGCCGGCCCTCGAGCGTGAGCGTCTCCTGCTTCTCGCCGTCGATGACGAGCTCGCTCTTCATCGTGCGCGCATAGCCCCCGAGCGCGCGCTCGACGTCCTGGCGCAGCGCGCGATCGAGCTCGGCGGGGTTCTGCAGCTTGCCGATCTCGATCGGTCGAGCGGTTGCAGCGACGGTCGCCCCGAGCGAGCCATCGCTCGACGAGCCGCACGCGCCGACGGTCACCGAGGCGGTGGCCGTCGAGCCGGCGAACAGCAGCGCGCGTAGCGTGCGTCGGAGCATGACGCCTCTTTGTGCGATAATTGACGCCCGCTGTCGAGCATGTCCTTCTTACGATCGGACCACCGATGATCGATGACGTCGCCTCGCCGCTCGACCTGCTCGTGCTGCCGCCCGTCGGCTGGGTGATGGCGGGCTTCTGGGGCGCGCTGTGGGGCAGCTTCTTCAACGTCGCGATCTATCGCGTCGGGCTCTACGAGTCGGTCGTGCGTCCGCGCTCGCGCTGCCCCGGCTGCGGGCGCTTCATCGCCTGGTACGACAACATCCCGATGCTGAGCTGGCTCCTGCTGCGGGCGCGCTGTCGCCACTGCAAGCGGCCGATCTCGATCCGCTATCCCCTCGTCGAGCTCCTGACCTGTCTGCTCGCGCTCGCCGTCTACTGGCGCTACGTCGCGGTGCCGGGCGGCGACTCGCTGCTGGGCCTCCTGCGCTTTCAGGTCTACTTCGCCTTCGTCGGCTGCCTCGTCGTGCTCTCGGGGATCGACTTCGATCATCAGCTCCTGCCCAACGTGATCACCTACCCGGCGATTCCGATCGCGTTCGTCTGCGGGATCGTCGTGCGCGACGTGCGGCCGCTCGATCTGCTGCTCGGCGGCGTCGTCGGCTATGGAGCGATCGCGGTGACCGCGGAGCTCGGGCGGTTGGCGTTTCGCAAGGAGGCGATGGGGTACGGCGACGCCAAGCTGCTGGCGCTGATCGGCGCGCTGCACGGGTGGCAGTGCGTCGTGTTCACGTTCTTTGCGGCGCCGTTCGTCGCGCTCGCCGTCGTGCTGCCGCCGCGCCTCTTGCGCGGCAAGCAGTGGCGCGGCGAGGTGCCGTACGGGCCGTTTCTGGCGACGGCGGCGGTGCTATGGACGATCTTTCCACCGCGCGCCTGGCCGGCGGTGATGCGGCTGTTGTTGCCGTAGGCCTCGTGAACTTGGCTTCGACGCAGCGTCGGCGAAGGTCCGCGAGGCGCGCGCCTCTCGGGGGTTCGCCGCCCGGCAAGCGGGCGACGACCCCCTACGGCGCACGCACGCCCATTCGCCGGTGCTGCGCTGCAGCAATATTCGCGAGGCTGTCGCGAGCGCTAGGCGGTCGTCGGCGCGCGGCGTTGCGTTGATGGAGGGCGCGAGGATGTGCTTGGCCGATTGGCTAGCGTTGAGTCGCAGCGGGCGCCGCCGCCGCAGGCGGGGGGGCGTTTGACAAGCGCGCCGCAGTCGACTCAGAGTTGAGCGATGGCACCGCCCACGGAGGCCGAACGGCTCGAGGCCGCGCTCGAGATGTGGGAGGACGGCGTGCGCATGATGCGCGAGAACCTGCGGCGGCGGCATCCGGCAGCGGCGGAGGCGGAGATCGAAGATCTGCTCGATGCGTGGCTGACGACGCGGGAGGGCGCCGAGCACGGTGACGCTGACGGAGTGCCCGTGCCCAGGCCGCGGCCGCGACGGTGAGCCGGGCGGGGTAGTCGCCCTGCCAGGGCGCAAGCGCAGGGTCGGCCGGCGCAAGAGAAAAAATCCCGTACGGGATTTTTGTGCTTCCCGCTCTCGCGGCCGGGTGTTATCCAACCCCGATGGGGGCTCGCACACTGCTGTGCGCGACGGTGGTCGCGCTCTGTTCGATGGCGCTGGTCGGCGACTCGTTCGCGCAGGTTCGCGACGACAAGCAGGCCGCCAAGGAGCTGTATCGCGAGGGCACGCGCCTCTACGATCTCAACGAGTACGGCAAGGCGCTCGAGTCCTTCAAGAAGGCGTACCTGTCGTTCGAAGAGCCGACGCTGCTGTTCAACATCGCGCAGTGCCAGCGGCAGCTCGGACAGAAGGAGGAGGCGGCCAAGTCGTACCGGTCGTTCCTGCGCAAGGTGCCGAACGCGACCAACCGCGCCGAGGTCGAGCGGCTGATCGCCAAGCTCGAGGAGGCGATCGAGAAGGACCGGCAGAACAACAAGCTGCCGCCACAAGGCGTCGAGCCCAAGGCGCTCGACGCGCAGGCGAGCCAGCCTGACAAGCCCGCGGCGCCTCCCGAGAAGGTCGAGTCTTCGCCGGGTGGCAGCGGCACCACCCCCGCGCGACGGCGAGCACGGCCGCGCCGAGCGCGGAGAGCAAGCCGACGCCGGTCTACAAGAAGTGGTGGCTGTGGACCATCGTCGCCGTCGTAGTCGTCGGCGCGGGCGTGGGTGCAGGCGTCGGGCTCGCGCTGTCGGGGTCGAGCTTCAAGAAGACCCTGCCGGACACGGGGCCAGGCGCGAGCATGGCGCTGCGAGGATTGGAGATTCGATTCTGATGCGCGGACTCGGAGTGGCAGCGACGGTCGCTGCGATGTTGTTCGTCGGTGGGTGCAAGAAGGCGCCTGACTTTGGCCTGGCCGTCGCGGTGACGATCGACGCGTCGATGGTGCCGAGCGCGACGCGCGCGTCGATCCGCAGCCTGCAGATCAACGCGAGTGGGGCAGAGAGCTTCTCCGGCACGCTGGCGCTGCCCAACGGCCTCAAGGCAACCGAGCGGACGGTCTATCGGCCGCAGGCATCGTCAGGCAGCTTGACCATTGCGCTCACCGCGATCGAAGGCTCGAGCAAGCCCGCCGCGGCCGGCATGGCGACCGTGGCGCTCGTCGCCGGCAAGACCGTCGAGATGAAGATCGTCCTCACGACCAACGTGCCCACGGTCGACATGGCTGGGGGCGCGGACATGGTCGCACCGCCGCCGGACCTCGCGGTGGCGAGCGGCGATCTGGCGGGCGCGCCCGCCGATCTCGGGGCCGTCGAGGATCTTGCACCGATCGTCGACCTGAGACAGGTGCTCGACTTCACCTTGCCGCCGGGGAACCACACCGGGCACGGCGAGGCGCTCGCCGGCGGCGCGGTCGGCGTCGAAGGATCGGGCACGAAGAAGCTCACGCTCTCCGTCGGCAACAAGCTGTCGGGCAGAGCGTCTGGCGCCAGCCACCGCATCGAGTTCGGTGTGGTGCGCGGAACCCAACCGTAACGAACGCATGGGACATGTGGAGAGTCTTGAGATGAAGCGGACACTGCCAATTGCGATTCTGCTGGGCCTCGGGGTGGCGATGCTGCCGTCGCTGGCGCGGGCGGCCAACTCGAACGCGACGATGAACATTCAGGGCATCATGCGCGACGGGACGGGCCTCCTGCAGACATCGGCCGTCGCGTTGACCGTCAAGCTCTATAACGACCTCAACGACACGGTCGCGCTCAAGAGCTACAGTTTTCCCAGCGTCGCCGTCGACAACGGCTACTTTACCGTCGATCTCGACGACCCTCCGGTTCCCACCTCCACTCCGGAGTTGTGGGTCGGCGTGCAGGTGGCGGGTGACGCCGCCGAGCTACCGCGCCAGCACATCACCGCGGTGCCGTACTGCATCGAGGCGAAGCACGCGACGAGCGCCGACTCGGCGACGAACGCGACGAACGCAACGAACGCCACGAATGCCACCACCGCTGCGACGGCGACCGACCTCGTCTGCTCGGGAACCTGCGTCAGCGACGCCGAGATCGCAGCGCTCTCAGCGGGCAAGCTGACCGGCACGGTAGCGATCGCCAACGGCGGCACCGGCAGCGCGACGAAGAACTTCGTTGACCTGACGACCAACCAGACGGTCGACGGGATCAAGACGTTCTCCAAGCCCCTCGAGGCGCAGATGAACGGCGTCCAGTTTATGCTGGGCGGGGGCCTCGCCGACAAGGTCCAGAACCAGGGCTTGTTGGTGACCTGGAACCAGGTCAATTCGTCCGGGGGCGCAACCGAGTTCGTGAACCGAAAAGGCGGGGGGAATGGTGGCTTCGCTTTCTACAACACGTCGGACCAGTCTTCCTCGCCGACATCCCTCGTCGAGATCGGCTCCGATCCCACTCTCCTTGTACGCAAGACCGCGAACGCCAATCTAGCGCTCCAGACTACGGCTTCGGACACCGCCACAGAGCTTCGCTTGGAGCAGGACTCACTGAAATACGCGATTGGGGTAGGCGGGAGCACGTGGTCGCTCAGCGCGCTGAAGGCCAAGTTCTATCTAGTCGACCTAGTCGCTGGCGTTTCGCGCATCGTGGTGGACTCGACTGGTCGGGTCGGAATCGGGACGGACTACCCAACGGAACGGCTCGAGGTTAATGGCAACGTGAAAGCGATGAACGTCACTATCCCGTCGGATGCACGCCTCAAGACGGACGTGAAGGCACTTGAGGAGACGCTGCATATTGTCAGCGCCATGCGTCCCGTGCGCTACACGATGAAGGCGACCAATTCCAAATCGATTGGCTTCATTGCGCAAGAGATGGAGAGGCTCGTCCCCGAGGTCGTGTTCACGGACTCGACAGGCATGAAGGCGATGGACTACGGCAAGTTGACAGCGGTCCTGACAGGCGCGGTGCAGGAGCAGCAGTCGACGATTCAGAAGCTCAATCGCGAGAACGCCGAGCTGCGCGCACGCATGGACCGCCTCGAAGCCACGCTCGGCAAGCTCGCCGCCGTCGATGGAAAGCCGAAGTCCAAGCTCGCCTCCCGCTAG
>CAZPEY010000248.1:0-8800 GCA_964585665.1 uncultured Polyangiaceae bacterium
GTCCTTGATCTTGAACTTCAGGTAGACCTGATCGCCCGCCTGGAAGAAGGTCGGCGGCGTCGCATCGGCCGTCCCCGCCGTCATGACGACGTCGGTGAACACCAGCCCCGGGTCGCGCGTGCGCTGGTAGATCTCGTGCTTGTCCGCGACGGCGGCGAAGCCGTTCTTGCCGTGGCAGGACACGCACTGGGTATCATCGTTCTGGGCAGGGTGCGTCGCACGGACGCACAGGCCCTTCATCGTGTCGCAAGTGACGAAGCTGCCGGTCACCGTCGAGCAATCGCTGTCGTTGATGCAGGTCTTGGTGAACTCGCGCGCCGGGCTGAGCTCGCCCTTATCGAACCACAGGTTGTCGTGGCAGGTGCCGCACGCCATCCGCGACAGGTTCGTCTGCCAACGATCGTCCGCGTGGCAAGCGACGCAATCGCGCTCGCCGTTCGGCATGCGCGGGAAGCCGACGTTGGTGAACTCGGCGATGCCGTCCTGTGCGCCGAGACCATATTCGGGGTGGGGCACGCCCGGGTTGGTCAGGTTCTCGCCGCGGTGGATCGCGTGCGCCTTGGCGATGATCGTGTTGGGGCTGTAGCCGCTCATGTTGTGGCAGGCGAGGCAGGTCTCGATCGGCTCGGAGTCGTAGTTGAAGCTGCCGTAGGCCGAGCGCCCTGGGTGGCTGTGGTGGAGGTAGTTCTTGCCCGACATCGGGCTCTTGTGACACGCGGCGCACTTGGCGCTCGGCGCCGGACCGGTCGCGAACTCCTCGCGCGTCTCGGTGCCGATCTGCAGCTCGGCGCCCGCGTAGATCTGATCGAGGTCGTCCTTGGTCTTGGCGAAGATCGAGGCGTTGTAGGTGCCGTGCGGCTCGGTGCTGACCGGGTTGAGCACGTAGGTCATCGTGCCGTCGGCCGCGGTGGTGAGGTTGGCCTTGGTCGCGTCGGCGTAGACCGGCTTGGCCAGATCGATCCGGTGGTGGCCGGTGACCTTGCGATCGGTGACGCAGTTGAGCATCCCGCAAGCGGTGATGGTCTGTAGGTTGGTGCGCGGGCCGTACACATAGAGCGCGGCCGACGCGAGCTCGGCCGGTGGCACCGCCTTGCCGCAGCGGTCCGTAATCTTGATCGTCAAGGTCGCCTGCTCGCCCTCGGCGAAGAACTTGCCGTTGGCCGGGGCCGACACGGTCACCGAGCCCGCGAGGCCGCGGGTCTGACCAGCCGAGAGCCCGTCGCAGCCGTTGCTGCCCGACGCTCCCGTGGCGCCGGTCGCGCCAGTTTCCCCAGTGGCACCGGTGGCACCGGTCGCACCGGTCGCGCCGGTCGCGCCCGGATCTCCGTTCTTGCCGCCAGGCCCTGCCGGGCCTTCACATCCGACGAGGAAGAGAACTGCCATCGACCATCGGGCGAGCTGTCGAGCCATGTTCATTGCCTTTCCATCGAGGAGACGTCCCGCTGAGGCTGAAAGAGCGCAAGCTTTACGCCCTTGGGCGCAGATCCTGCGGAGATCTCTTCCAGTTTCAGCGGATATTGGAGGTATACGAAAACGGCCAACATTTGAAGCTTTTTGCGATGCATACCTGACGCCAGGCTCGCCCAGCGCCAGGGACCCGGGTATCTTGAGCACCACCATGAGCACGGAGACAGGGCTCACAGCGTTGGTAACCGGCGCATCCTCCGGTCTCGGCCACGGGCTGGCGCGCGCGCTGGCAAGGCGGGGCTACCGGGTCGTCGCGGCCGCCCGGCGCAAGGCTGCGCTCGAGGACCTCGTCGCAGAAATTGCGCGGGATGGAGGCCACGCCGAGGCGCTCGTGCTCGATGTCGAGGACGGCGAGGCGACCTTCGAGAAGGTCAGGCAGCTCGACCAAGACGTCGGCCTCGACCTGGTGATCGCCAACGCGGGCTGGGGCGAGGTCACGCACGCCAAGCGCTTCCGCTGGCCGGATGTGCAGCGCATCCTGCGCCTCAACCTCGAAGGCGCGATGGCGACGCTGCTCGGCGCGCTGCCCGGCATGATCGAACGCAAGCGTGGCCAGCTCGTCGGCGTCTCGTCGCTGGCCGCGTACCGTGGCCTCCCCGGATCGGGCGCGTACTCGGCGAGCAAGGCGGGGCTGAACGTCTACCTCGAGAGCCTGCGCGTCGACCTGCGCGGCTCGGGGGTCGCGGTGACGACTATCTGCCCAGGCTTTGTCGCGACGCCCCTCAACGAGAAGGCCAAGGACAAGCTGCCCTTCATCCTCACCACCGAGGATGCCGTCGAGCGGATGGTGCGCGGCATCGTCGCGCGCAAGCGCCTGGTCAGCTTTCCGCTGCCGCTCGTCGCCGGCACGCGCCTTCTCTCGATGCTGCCCGCGCCGATCTACGAGCTACTCGGCAGCCGCGCGCCGCATCCCAAGACCGGCCCCAAGGAGTAGCCATGTCCATCAACGTCGAGGCCGTCGGCAGACGCAGTCAGCCAATGCCCTTTCGCTACGAATGGAAGGACGTCGTGCTCTACGCCCTGTCGGTTGGGTGCAAGACCGCAGAGCTCGACTTCCTCTACGAGGGGCGTGGCCCCAAGGTGCTGCCGACGTTCGCCGTCGTGCCGAGCTTCGCCCCCATGGTCGCAGTGATCGCGGACCTGCGCTGTAACCCGATGGCGATCCTGCATGGGGAGCAGCGCATCGTGCTGCACGGGCCGATCCCGCCGTCAGGGACGCTAGCGACGGTGTCGGAGGTCAAGGCAATCTACGACAAGGGCAAAGGGGCGCTGATCGTCGTCGAGACCAAGACCTTCGACGAACGCGGCACCCCGCTGTTCGACAACACGTTCTCGCTCTTCGCGCGTGGCGAGGGTGGCTTCGGCGGCGAGCGCGGCCCCGAGGTAGAGAAGCTCCAGCCGCCCGCACGCGCCGCTGACTTCGAGGTCGCCGAGAGGACCACGCCCGAGCAGGCGCTGATCTATCGGCTGAACGGCGATCTCAACCCGCTGCACGCGGATCCGAGCATGGCGCGCTACGCTGGCTTCGAGCGCCCGATCCTGCACGGGCTGTGTACGTTCGGCTTCGCGGGTCGCGCGGCGCTGCGCGGCGCCTGCGATGGCGATCCGGCGCGGCTGCGCAGCTTCGGGGCGCGCTTCTCCGGCGTAGTGATGCCGGGCGAGACGCTGACGACGCGCGGCTGGAAGCTCGACGAGGGGCGCTACGCGCTCGAGGTCACCAACGACGCCGGCAAGGCAGTGCTCTCCAACGCGACCCTGGAGGTGTCCTGAGCGATGGCGCAGCCGCCTGATCTGTCTCGCGAGCTCGCCGCGGCAGTCGCTGCGGCGCGGCAGGTCGCGCCCGCCATCTTGGAGGCGCGTCGGCTCGGCGTTGCCGTCGATCGCAAGCACGGCGACGAGCCGGTGACCGAGGCCGATCGCGCCGCCAACGCGGCGCTCGTCGACGCGATCGGCAGCGCGTTTCCCGACGACGCGATCCTGTCCGAGGAGGCCGAGGACGACGGGGCGCGCTTCGCCAAGGATCGGGTCTGGATGATCGACCCCATCGATGGCACCAAGGACTTCATCGCCGGGCGGCCAGGCTTCGCGACCATGATCGGCCTGGTGATCGGCGAACGGCCAGCGCTCGGCGTCGTGTACCAGCCCGACTGCGATCGCCTCTACTACGCGACGCGCGGCGCGGGCGCCTTCGTCGTCGAGGGTGGCGGCGCCCCCGAGCGCCTAGCCGTCTCCAACGTCGCCGATCTCACCGCGGTGCGCATGGTCGCCTCGGCGTCCCACCGCGACGCGGTGATCGACGAGGTCAAGGAGCGCATCGGCTGCCGCGACGAGGAGAACCTCGGCTCGGTGGGCCTCAAGCTCGGCCTCATCGCGCGCGGCCTGCGCGACCTCTACGTCAACCCGCAGGGCCACAGCAAGCTGTGGGACGCCTGCGCGCCCGAGGCGCTGCTCGTCGAGGCGGGCGGGGTGCTGACGGATCGATTGGGCAAGCTGCTTGACTATCGGCGCGCTGAGCTGGCGAACACCGAGGGCCTCATCGCGTCGAACGGGGTGCTGCACGCGGCGGTGATCGAGAGGCTCGCGCCGCTCTGGCGGTAGTCTGGCGCCCCTGGCGCCCCGGCGCCCCCGGCGCCCCGTGCGGCGCCCCGGACCGGAGGCAATTCGACAGAAAGACGACAAAGCGCGGCGACGGTGGGGAGCAGCGAGCGTTGCGGGCTGGCACGGGCGTGCGACGTGTCCGGCATCCGGACAAGGATGGCTCGAATTCGACGAGAGGCCAACGCGCGGCGAAGACCGGCGACGGGCCTGGGGGGGGAAGCGAATGTCCGTGGAGGTCAGCTCGGCGCCGCAACCATCGCGCCAAACCGCTGCGGCATCAGGAATGTCCCATACGGGAACAGCACACCCTCGATGCGCCGTTTCCACGCTCGGAGAGCGGACCGATACTCCGCGAGAAACACTCTACATCGCTGCAACACCTCGACGCGATGCCACGTATTGCGACACGCCACACGCGGCGACAGTTGCCGTCGGGGCTCGGGCGTGCTCGGCGAGTCGCACGTCCTCTGCGCCATCACACGTGGGGCGCCAAGAAATTGTCGGCCTTCACGTCGAAATGCCGCTCTAATCTCGGCCTCCTTGGCGACAACGTTCTCGAGCACCAGGCGATACGCCTCGTGCGACGACAGGCCCAAGGGTGGCGCAACGAGCTCGAGCCCGACGACTTCAGGCAACCCTCCCTCTTCGACGAAGAACCCACGCGGACGAACGACCTTTCGAACTCCCGGCGAGAACAGGCGAACGCCGGGCCACTTCTCCCCGTGGCTCACCAGTCCGGCGGCCACGGGGTTCGAGAGCGTGTAGACGACCTTCGCAAGGACATCCTCGGGGCCAAGCAGGCGCACGTTGCTCGGCTGCTCGGGCGCCCAGAAGTTCTCCCAGCGTCCATGGTGCGCGTTGAGAGCCCGCGCGATGATGGAGTTGCACCAGCGCTCGAAGTCGGGCAGCCGGCCCTGCGGGTCAGTCACCACCATGTGATAGTGGTTCGACATCACCGTGATGGCGTGCAGCTCGATACCGTACTTTTTGGCGGCGACGGCGATGCTGTACTGCACGATGTGGTCGACGGAACGTGACGGCCGCAGCAGGTACATGCGTTGACTCACGCGTCGAGTGATGAGGTACGTTGCTCCGGGATAGATGGGGCGAGGCATACTCATGCCGGCGTTATCGGCAAACCCGCGCTCCTGTTGCGCGCGAGTTACCCCCGGTCGGGCACCGCCCCCGCGAGTTACCCCCGGTCGGGCACCGCGGGCACCGCCGGCGAGTTACCCCCGGTCGGGCAACGCCGGCACCGCCCGCCCCTCCGCCGAGCACGGACGTCAGAATCTAGAGTTTGAGAGAGAGAGAGAGAGAGAGGGAGACCGCGCGCCTACGGCTCGATGCTAACCTTCGTCCCGTCGACCCACGTCTTGTGCTCATCCGTGTAGTACAGATAAGCGCTCGACGCCGGCGCCGTGTATTCGCCCGGCACCGCCGCGACGAGATCAATCGGCACCTTGATGACCTCGCCCGGCTTGAGCTCGCGGAAGTAGAGGAACACCTCGCGCGCCTGCGTCTCGTAGAACGCGATGAGGTTCTTCTCCTTGAGCTCCTTGAGCTGCCAGGTCTGGAACTGCAGGCCGCCCGGGATGCCGACGCGCGCCAGCGTCATCGGCTTGCCCTCCTGCGTCTTGTTGGTGATGGTGACGTTGAGGCGCGTGGTCTCGCCCATCTTCACCGACGGCTTCTCGATCGCGGTCTGCAGATCCACCGTCGCCTGCGGCGAGGTCGCCGGCTTGAGGCTGCGGTAGCTGACGCCCATCGTGAACGGCAGCGACTCGTTGTTGGTCGAGACCAGCTCGATGGTGTTCTTGCCGGCCTGCAGGTGCTGGCCGAGCGAGTCGAAGAGCAGCGGCTCGCGCCGCCCCGCCTCGTAGCTGATCGTCGTCACCGCGCGGCCGTTGATCTTGAGGGTCACCGAGCCGCTGCTCTTGGCCTTGGCCGACAGCTGCGCGTACATGGTCATCGCCTTGAGCGCGAGCACCGTCGCCTGCGTCGAGCCCCACTGCCCATATCCACCCCGGTGGTTGTAGAGCCACTCGACGCCGCGCCGCACATTGTCGTCGTAGCCGCCGACCTTCATCAGGCCCATCAGCGCCAGCGACGTCGTCTCGATCTCGAGGTTCTGACCGCCCGAGCGCGTGATCGAGTGGTTCGCCTTCTTCCACACCCCGTCGGCCTCCTGCAGGCCGGCGAGCTTGCGCGCCGCCGCGGCTGCCTCGCTCTTGCGCCCCGCGTTGTGCAGCGTGTTGACATAGAGCGCCAGCAGGTACGCGTCAGAGGACTGCTGCGCCATCTTCGCCGACTCGCCGATCTCGGCGTCGATCTCCTTCTGCTTGGCCTCGGTGAGCGACCAGGTGATGTAAGCGTTGGTCACTTCCGGCGCCGCGCGACCGAAGCTGTCGAGCGCCTTGGCGTCGCGGAGATAGCCCCCCTTGCCGTCGCGGCGACCGCGCAGGTAGTTGGTCGTGCGGGTGATCATGTCCTTGTCGACGTCGGGATAGATCTCCTTCATGTCGAGGAACTCGACGAGGCCGTACGCGGTGAGCGCCTCGTGCGCCGGCGTGCCGCCGAACCACTCGTAGCCCTTCTCCTTGGTCTCGAAGCCGGTCAGGCGGCGATAGCCGTCGTCGATGTACTTGTTGGCGCGCTCGAGGATCCGCGGATCCTGGATGTTGTTCTGCTTCAAGTAGCGGAGGATCATGACGTTCGGGTAGTTCGTCGACGAGGTCTGCTCGAAGCAGCCCGACGGCTGGCGGATCATGCCGTCGAGACCCGAGATCATCGTCGCGACCGGGCTCGGATAGAGCTTGATCTGCCCGTCCGCGGTGTTGGGCAGCATCTCGCCCAGATCGAGCTCGAGCGCGACGACGCCCTTTAGCTGCCCGGACTTCGAGAACTCCTGGGGGAACCCGAGCGGCACGACGTTGACCTCGCGCTCGAACTCGTCCTTGAGGCCGGACGCGTTGGCGGTGAACGCGATCTTCGACTTGCCGTTCTTGCCGGTGACGGTGAGCGGGTAGTAGAGCGCGTCGCGCGCGCCGGCCTGCATCGTCCCGGAGGTGCGCTCGACGGCGCGGTCGAGCGTCAGCAGATTGCCGAAGCTGGCGTTGAGCTGCACGTCGATCGCCGAGCCGCGCTCGTTGGTGAGCACGAGCGGCAGCTTGAGCTTGTCGCCCGCGGACACCTCGGTGGGCACCTTGACCGCCATCGAGAACGGCAGGCTCGACTTGATCACCGTCTCATCGCGACCGGCCGAGCCGGCCCCGACGCCCTCGGAGAAGATGCGGAACGAGGTCACGCCGTCGGAGAGGTAGAACGTGACGGTCGTCTTGCCGTCCTTGCCGGTCTTGACGTTCGGCTGCCAGAAGATGGTCTCGCGGAAGTCGGTGCGCGCGCCGGTAAAGTCGCCGCCGTACGTCGGCGCGGGGAAGACGCGCACCGGAGCCCACGCGACCGGTGCGGGCGGCGGACGACGGGCCGGCATGTCGCCAGCGACGCCGAGGCCACCGAGGCCACCGAGCGCATCGTCCATGTCCGCCTCGTCGCGCGCGACCTTCTTCCTCTCTGCCGCGCGCTCCTCCATCGGCATCGGCTCGGCAGCGGCGACGCGCCCCTGCGCAGCGACGGCAGGAGCTGCGGCAGGCGGGCCTGCGGCGCGATTTCCACCCGCCGCCGCGACGTCGGGTCGCGCCACCGGCTTGGGCGCGGGCATCGGCTTGTTCGCCACCTCGGCCTTGGCCATCTTGCCATCCTCGGCACCACGCGCCCGATCCTTGGGCCCCGGATCGGCGAGCGCCGGAGGCGCGGGCGCGGCCGGTGGGCTCGCCGGCATCGCTTGCTTGGCGGGCGCAGCGGCAGCAACGGGCTGAGGCATCCCACCCGGCGCTGGCGCGAGGTTGGCGCGCCCCTCCCCGCCGCCCTTGCGCAGCCCGTTGAAGCCTCCGCCACCCGTGCCAACGCCCGAGAGGCCAAGGCCCGACACCGTCTGCGAGACCGGCGGCGGCGGGTTGAACACCGGCTGCCACTCGAACTTGCGCCAGCCGCGCGTGCCCATCAAGAGGTCGGTCGCCAGCGCGCTCTTCTGCTCGGTCAGGTCGAAGAAGAGGTTGGGCTCCTCGACCTTGCCCTGGATCTCCGGCTCGAGGTAGAGGCGCGACAGCATGTGGCCGGTCTTGTCATCGGCGAAGCTGACGACCGTGTCGTCGACGACCGCCAGCGCAAGCTCGGCCGGCACCGGCTGTCCGCTCTTGCTCGTCGTCGACACTGCGAGCGTCACCTGGTCGCGCGGCGTGTACGCCTTCTTGTGCGGCTCGACCTTGACCTGCAGACGGTTGCGTCGATTGCGGTAGACGAGCCGCTCGGCGAGCGGCTGGTTCTTGTCGTCGAAGACCGTGACGCGCGCGACGCCCTGCTGCAGCCCGAGGTCGGCCTTGTCGCCCTTGGGCTCGAGGTAGACGATCGACGGCTGCGCCTTCTTGACCTCGACGACGGCGCTGTCGAGCAGGTTCTCGCGCAGCATGCCGACCACCAGCACCTTGCGCGGCTGCGTGCAGCGCACCGCGACGCGCAGCGCCGGCAGCTCGCCGTCGAGATCGTCGTAGCTGCGCAGGTTGCAGCCCTCCGCGGCAGCGACGGGAAGCGAGTAGTGCTCGGTGACCCCGACGGGCTTGTCGATCTCGACGTGGTAGGTGTGGCCGGTGGCGGGCGTGAACTCGAAGCGCCCGAGGCC
>CAZPEY010000249.1:0-8762 GCA_964585665.1 uncultured Polyangiaceae bacterium
GACCACGGCTGCGCGCGGGCCTCGGGGCCTGCGAGCTGCTCGTCGTGCTGCCGTTCGCGGCGCCGGCCCGGCTCCTCCGCGGCCGGGCCGCGGATCTCCAGCCGGCGACGCGGCTCCTCGTCGAGCTCGACGCGGCCCGCTGGGCCGAGCTGCTCTTCGTCGAGCACCGGCCGCTCGGCGTGCTGCTCGCGCCGCTGCTCGTCGCCGTCGCGGGCTGGCTGCTCCTCGGCGCGGCGCTGCCCGCGACCTTCCTGTCGGCGCTGTGGCGTGGCGAGCGCGGCCTCACGGTGGCCGAGACGACGCTGCGCCACGCCCCGAGGCTGTGGCGCATCGCCCTCGAAGGGCTCGTCGCGCGCGCCCTGCTCCTCGTCCCCGCAGCGCTCGTGGCGTGGGCGATGGTGAACCGCGCGAGCGCCGAGCCGTCGTTCCGCGGCTACGTGACCGCGACCGCCGGCGCGCTCTGCCTCGCCCTCCCCGCCTGGGCGCTCGGCAGCGTGCTCGTCGACGCGGCTCGGGTCGCCGCCCTCGATGGCGAGCGCCGGCCGTTTGCCGTCGCGGGGCAGGCGCTGCGACGCCGCGCGCTGCCGTTCGTTGGCGCGGCCTTCGGCTACGGCCTTGCCTGGCTGGGCCTCGTCGCGGGCTATCTGGGAGGATCGAAGTGGGTGGTGGGCGGGGCGGCAGCGACGCTGTTCTGGCGCGCGCTGTTCGTCAGCGCCCGGCTCATCGTCGCGAGCGGGCGCCTCTTGGCGATCGCTCAGGCGATGCGCACCGACTCGAAGTGAGTCAGGTCGCAGAACGCGCGATAGCGCGCCTCGATGTCCTGCGGCGGCAGATCGATCAGGCGATCGACCGAGAAGCGCTCGACGGAGAAGGACGCCATCACGGAGCCGTAGAACATCGCGCGACGGACCGACAGCGGCGACAGATCCGCGCTGCGCGCCAGCGCGCCCATGAAGCCGCCGGCGAAGCTGTCGCCCGCGCCAGTCGGATCGACGACCTCCTCGAGTGGGTAGGCCGGTGCCGCGAAGATGCCCTCTTCGTGGAAGAGCAGCGCGCCAGCGTCGCCGCGCTTGACGATCACCGTCTTGGGCCCCATCGCCCGCACCGCGCGCGCCGCGCGCACCAGGTTGTGCTCACCCGCGAGCTGCCGCACCTCCTCATCGTTGATGACGAGGAGCTGCACCTTGGCGAGCGTGCGCTTGAGCGCCTCGAGCTCGCCGTCGATCCAGAAGTTCATCGTGTCCATCGCGACCAGGCGAGGCCGCTCGACCTTCTGCAAGACGTCGAGCTGCAGCGACGGGTGGATGTTGCCGAGGAAGAGCAGCTCGGCCTTCTGCCAGGCGGGCGGGAGCTGCGGCCGAAAGTCGGCGAACACGTTGAGCTGCGTGTCGAGCGTGGTGCGGTGCGCGAGGTCGTCCGAGTAGCGCCCCGACCAGCGGAAGGTCCGCCCTTCGACCTTCTCGAGGCCGGTCAGATCGACGCCGTGGCGCCCCAGCAGCGCCTCGTGCTCCGTCGGGAAGTCCGTCCCGACGATCGCGACCAGCTTGACCGGCGCGAAGTACGACGCGGCGAGCGAGAAGAACGAAGCCGAGCCGCCGAGCACGTCGACCTTCTTGACCGACCGGGTCTCCACCGAATCGAGCGCAACCGAGCCAACGACGACGAGCGAGTGAGCCATGAGATGATCTTCCTTCCTTCGACCCGCGCGGGTCAGGGGCAGCAGTACGACTGGATGTTGCCGGTAGTCTTCTGTTCGCAGCCGTTCGGCGCCGTCGCGCCGTTGTAGCAGGTGTACGAGCGGATGCGGGGCGAGCTGCACGCCGCGTCGTAGATCGACGTCCGCTGGCACAGCGCCGACGGGCAGCAGTAGTAGGTGAGGTTGTTGGAGTCCTTGGCCGACACGCAATCGGAGGACGGCGCGACGCCGTTCTGCGCCCCGTAGCACGAGTACGCGAAGGAGTGGCCGCTGTCGCAGGTCAGCGGCGAGAGCGCCGGCTGGCAGTCGCCCATTCCGACGGTGCCCGACGGGGGCGGCTCGGAGAGATCGAGGCTCTGCGTGCTGCCCGCCAGATCGACGACCAGGCTGCTCGGCGCCGCGAGGTCGGCGTCCTTGAGCGAGTTGCCTGCGGCGTCGACGATCGTGTCGGTGCCGCACTCGCCGGAGGTTGCGAACTCGGCGACGGTCGGGTGCTTCCCGTCCGGATAGAACCAGCGCGTGGCGTAGCCGCCACCCTCGACGGCGATGCGACAGCCGCCGACCGCGGTGCTGTGATCGCACTGCTTGCCGCTCGTCCACTTGCCGCCGAACTGACCGCAGAGCTGCTGATCGGTGACCAGCGCCAGCGTCGTCGTGTCGGTGATGTCCCAGCAATAGCCCGACGCGATCGACGTCGACTTGCGCAGCTCGCACATCGCTCGACCATTCGAGCCCCCACAGGCTGTCGCGACGACGGCAGTCACCATCCCGATCAGGACGATTCGCAGGTTCTGAGGCATGTGGTTCAGAGGTACCTTCCAGCGATCACGGCCAGCCGCTGCTTGGTGTCAGGAGGGATCTTGTCGATCGCGGTCATGATCGATCCCGCCAGCGCGTTCTGCGCCGACGACGGCAGGTCTTCGGGGAGGCGTAGGATGGTGTCGCGGACCACCGCGCGCGCCAGCGCGACGTTCTTGTGGAGCGTCGCGATCACCGCCTCGACGTGCACCGCCTCCTCCGTCTCCTTCCAGCAGTCGTAGTCGGTGACCAACGCCAGGGTGGCATAGCCAATCTCCGCCTCCCGCGCCAGCTTCGCCTCGGGCAGGTTGGTCATGCCGATGATGTCGGCGCCGAGCTGGCGGTACATGTGCGACTCGGCGCGCGTCGAGAACGCCGGACCGTCGATGACCACGTAGGTGCCCCGCTTGTGCACGCGCGCGCCCTGCGCCGCGGCGGCGTCGACGAGCAGCGCCGCCAGCTCGGGCGACACCGGATCGGCGAAGCTGACGTGCGCTGCGATCCCATCGCCGAAGAAGGTCTGCGGCCGCGCCCGCGTGCGATCGAGGAACTGGTCGACCACCACCAGGTCGCCCGGGGCGATCTCCTCGCGCAGCGAGCCCACCGCTGAGACGGAGAGGATCCACTCGGCCCCGAGCTGCTTCATCCCGTGGACGTTGGCGCGGAAGTTGATTTCGTGGGGCGGGATGCGGTGGCCGCGGCCGTGTCGAGGCAGAAACACCAGACGATGCGCGCCGAGGCGACCGGTCAGGTACTCGTCGGAGGGCTCGCCGAACGGCGTCTCGAGCCGCTGCCAGCGCTGCTCGGTGAGGCCCTCGAGATCGTAGAGTCCAGAGCCGCCGATCACCCCGATGGTGCGCCCTCGATTGTCTGCGTTCATCGACGCTGCCGTACCATCCTCGTGGCGGCGGGGTCAAATCAGATCGCGCCGCGTGGCACCGGGCGTCGAGGGCCGGGTATGATGGGCGCATGTCGAGCGAGGTCGAGCAGCTCATCGCCGCCGGGAACCACGCCCAGGCGGCGCGCCTGCTCGAGGAGCGCGGCGAGCTCGCGCGGGCCCAGCAGCTGCGGGAGGCGATCTGGGACTGGCAGGGCGCCGCCGAGCTGGCGCGCCGACGCGGCGACGTCATCGACGAGCTGCGCCTTCGTCTCGAGGCTGGCGATCAACCGCGCCTCGGCGAGCTGCTGCCCCTGCTGCCCCAGCTCGACGACGAAGCGCAGGCGCGCGCCGAGGCTCTGCTCGAGCGGCGCCAGCTCTACTGGGAGGCGGCCGATCTCGCCGATCGGCGCGGCGCGCTCGCGGCGGCCGAGCGGCTCTACCTGCTCGCGCAGCGCCCGCTCGATGCGGCGCGCATCGCGGAGCGGCGCGGCGATCTGCGGCGCTCGGGCGGGCTCCTCGAGGCGCTGCTGCGCGACGCGACCGCGACGCCGGCAGAGCTGCTCGCCGCGCGCAGCGAGCTCGCTCGGATCCACGCCAGCCTCGGGCGCTACGACGACGCGCTCGCCTTGCTCCAGCCCTCTGGAGCAGAGGAGCCGACGGTCGATCGAAGCGCCCTCGATCGGCAGCGCGTCCACTACTTCTATCGCCTCGGCATGAGCCGCGCGGCGCAGGCGGTCCTCACGCGTGCTCGCGACCGCGCCGCGACGCCGACGACCCTGGCGACGCTGGACGAGGTCCTCGAGATCGTCGAGGTCGAGCAGGCGCGCGAGCGGCGACAGCGGCCCGAGCTCGTCGCGGGCCGTTACCGGGTGCTGGAGTACCTCGGCGCCGGCGCGGTCGGGCGCGTCTACCTCGCCCACGACGAGGTCGCGGATCGACGCGTCGCGCTCAAGCTGGTGCCCCCGCCCGTCGACGAGCGGCTCAAGGCCGGCTACCTCCAGTTCCTCCGCGAGGTAAAGATCCTTGACCAACTCCACCACCCCGGCCTGGTCGCGTGCTTCGACATCGACGAGAACAACGGACTGCTCTGCACCGAGTACCTCGACGGCGGATCGCTGGCCGACCGGCCGTTGCCGCTCGAGCCCGCGACCTGTCGCCAGATCCTCGACGAGGTGCTCGACGCCCTCGGCGTGGTGCACGCCCACGATCTAGTTCACCGCGATCTCAAGCCCGCCAACCTGCTCATCGCCCCGTCGGGGCGCATCAAGATCGGGGACTTCGGCGCTGCCCACCTGCGCGGCCATGGCGTCACGCAGACGGCTGGCTTCGTCGGCACGCTCGGCTTCATGTCCCCCGAGCAGATCCGCGGCGAGGCGCCGACCTTCGCCGTCGATCTCTACGGCGCCGGCTGCACCCTCTACCAGCTCCTGACCGGTGCGCTGCCGTTCGCGGGGCCGGACTACGCCGCGCAGCACCTCGCGCAACCGCCGCCGCGCCCGTCGCAGGTCGATCCGAAGCTCGCGGCGTGGGATCCAATCATCACCCGCGCGCTCGCCAAGCGCCCCGCGGACCGCTACCCGAGCGCGCTCGCCATGCGGCGCGCGGTGCAGGCGGTCGCCGTCGAGGCGGGCGCACAGCCTCAGCTCCTCGCGCCGCCGAGCGCCCCCGCACCTGGCACGGCGGGCACTGCCGACGCAACCCGCCTCTTGCAGCCGCTGCCGACGGAGCGTGGGCCGCTGTTCGCGGCCCTCGACGAGCGCATTGGCCGCCCCCTCGAGGTCGAGCTCCTGCCGAGCGACGACGCGGATCGCGAAGCCTGGCGACGCTGGTTGGTGCCACTCGCCGGCGGCGCGCCGATCCTTCAGCGCATCTTCAGCCTCGATGCGGACCGCGTCCGCTTCGAGGCGATAGAAGGCGAGCCAATCGAGACGCTCGAGGCGATCGACGCGTCCACGGCGTCCGCGATCGCCAGCGCGCTCGAGCCGCTGTGGGCGAGCGGACGCACGCACGGCAGCATCGGCGCGTCCCTGCGCCGCACCCGCACTGGCCCCGTGTTGCGGCTGGCGGGCGTCGCGGCGAGCCGCATCTCCGTCGACGAGGAGCGGTCGATTATTCGGCGCCTTCAGCGCGGGGAGTCGCAAAGAGCTGAGTGACGTGCAGCTCGAAGGTGCGGTCGCCGAGATCCCGGACCGCGACGCCGACGCCCAGTACCTCGACCTCGGGGTCGAGGATGTTGCGACGATGGCCGGGGCTCGACATCAGGCCGCGGTGCGCGTCCTCGATCGAGTAGGCGCGCGCCACGTTCTCGGTCAGCCGCGCGACGGTCAGGTGCGCCTTGCGCACGCGATCGCTGGCGCTGCCGGTGCGCGGCGAGACATGGCCCACGAAGCCGCTGCGCTGCATGTCGAGGGAGTGCTGCCGAGCTACCTGTTGCAGGCGCGGCTCGACGGTGAGTGGCGAGAGCCCCGCGCGACGACGCTCATCGGCGATCAGCGCGACGACGCGTCGCTCCGCCTCCTGCGGGTCCCGGATCGTCTCGGCGCGCATCGGTCCGTCGGGCAACGCGAAGCTCGCCGGTACGCCGCAGAAGATCGGAAAGTTCGCGAGCACCGTCGTGCCGAAGCGCCCTTCGCCGAGGATCTCGATCTGGTAGCGCCCGTCGGGCTGAGCGCACTGGAAGCTCGCCGAGAAGCCATCCTGACTGGTCGCGATGCCGATCGCGACGACGCCGCCTTCGGGTCGCGTCGCGAGCGCGCGGAGCTTGGCGAAGCCGGGCTCGATGTGGCCGCGCAGCTCGACGACCTCGCCGCGCTGCAGAGCACGCGCGAACGGCTCCAGCTGGAGGTTGCTCTCCTGCAGCGCAGCGACGAGCGCGAGCTTGTCGCCCCGGCGGACCGCGCCGACGCCAAAGCGGCGATAGCGCGGATCGCCGACCAGCGGCGCGAGCTGTCGACGCAGCTCCGCGACAAGGCCAGCGGTCGTGCCGCCCTCGCCCCAGGCCAGCACGAGGTGCGGCGAGGGCTCGACGAACCCCTGCTCCCAGAGCGCCGACTCGACCAGCGCCTGCGACGGCGCCCCGCTGCGCGGCAGCCGCTGCGCGATCATGCGGACCGCGTCGCCGAGGTGTCGATCGACGATCATCGTCGAGCGCTTCTCGCGCACCAGGCCGCGGACCAGATCTTCGATCGTCCCCTCGATCGCCTCGCGAGCCTCGGGCTGCGCCGTGGCGGGAGCGCTGGCGAGAAGCAGCGCAGCGACGAGCAGGAGACCGCGAATCAAGGCAGCTCGACTTGGTACTTCTTGCAGAAGGCGCGAATCTTGGCCCACTCCCCGGCGGACTGCTTGGTGATGTGGTTCTTGTGGATGTAGGCCTTGTCCGAGCTGTGATCGACGCACCCCCCGCGCGCGATCACGCTGCGCGCGCGCAGCGAGTCGGCGAGCTCGAGGCTCTTCTGCCCGTCGCGAACCGCGTCATGACCCTGCCCCGCCGCGAGCGCGCGCTCCGCCTTGCCGAGCAGCTCCTCGGCAGCGGGAGGGAGCGCCTTGGGCGCCGCCGCCGGCGCGGGCTTCTTGGGTCCTGGCGCCGGGTTCGGCGGATTTGCCGCGGTCGGCCCCGGGCTCGGGCCTGGGCCTGGGCCTGGGCTCGGCGTCGGGCTCGCGCTCGGGCCTGGGCTCGGCGTCGGGCCCGCGCTCGGGCCTGGGCTCGGCGTCGGGCTCGCGCTCGGGCCTGGGCTCGGCGTCGGGCTCGGGGCGGGCGCCGGGTTGGCCACGACCGCCACCGGCCCAGCGACGGTCTTCTCTGGCGTCGCGGGCGGCTTGTGGAGCACGACGAACAGCAGCGCGCCGACTCCGAGCAGCGCGCCGCCGGCCCCGAGGATCATCGGCAGACTGCTCTTCTTCGCGGCCCCCGGGGCAGGCCCCGCGGCCGACGCCGCCGCCGCAGCCTCGGGTGGATTGGTCGAGATCGGCGGGGGCATCACGGACGGCAGCACCTCGCCCGCCGCGAGCGACGGATTCGATAGCGGCTTGACCACCGGCATCGGCTGGCTCGCCGACGTCGCGGCGAACGCCTCCGCGGCCCGATTCCCCGTCGCCGAGGGCGCCATCGTTCCGCCGAGCGGATCGACCGCGTCCACCGTGGGCTGAAACGGCATCATCTCGCGCGGGCTCAGAGCTGCTTGCCGCTCCAGCGTCTGCAGCGGCCTGCCCGTCAGCGCGGCCGTGAAGGCGCCGATGTCCGAGAAACGCTCCGCCGCGCTCTTCTTGAGCGCGCGCCCGACCGCCGCGATCACGTGATCGGGTGCCCGCCCCGCGAGGCGATCGAGCGGCGCCTCCTCGAAGAGGACCTTGGTGATCACCTCGGCCAGCGTGTGGCCACCGAAGACCGCCTCGCCCATCAACATCTCGAAGACGATCGCGCCAAGCGCGAACTGATCGGTGCGATGATCCGTCTCGGCGTGCTTGCCCGAGGCCTGCTCGGGCGACATGTACTGCGGCGTGCCGATGAGCGCCGAGGCCTGCGTCTGCACCGTCTTGCTGTCGCGGATCTTCGAGATGCCGAAGTCGAGCACCTTGACGTGCTCGGCTACGACGCCGCCCGCCTCCGTCGGACAGAGGAAGATGTTGTCGGGCTTGAGGTCGCGGTGGACGACGCCCTCTTTGTGGGCGGCGGCGAGCGCCGAGGCGACCTGCCGCGCGATCGCCAGCGCCGCGTCGACCGACATCGGCCCGGCCGAGATCCGCTTGGCCAGGCTCTCGCCACGCAGGAACTCGAGGATGATGTACGGGGTGCCGCCGGGCAGGGTGTTGAAGTCGAGCGCCTCGACGATGTTCGGGTGGCCGAGCCGCGACGCGATCTCGGCCTCGCGGCGAAAGCGCGCGTAGCTGTTCGGATCGGCGGCCGCTTGCCCAAGCAGCACCTTGACGGCGACGCGCTTGCCCGGCAGGCGCCGATGCTGTGCTTCCCAGACCTGACCCATTCCGCCCTGGCCGAGCAGCCGCGTGACCTCGTAGGTGTCAGCGACGATGGTGCCAGGACGGATCTCCTCGGACGACGACTCCATGGCCTTGTACTATACTGCACCCCATGATCAGATGCCTGTCGACCCACCTCTGGGCCCAGCTCCTTGCTGCGTCCGTGCTGTGCACCGCTCCGGTCGCGCTTGCGGCCCCCGGAGCAAAGGCCAAGGCCAAGCCCGCCGAGGCCAAGCCCGCCCCGCCGCCCCCCGAGCCGGAGCCCGATCCGAAGGACGTCTACGACGTCTCCAAGGTGCAGAGGCCGCTGCTCTTCACCGACGGCAAGGGGCACTACATCCTCGCCGCCAAGGTCAAGCACGACGAGGCGCCGCTCCTCTACTCGAGCGACGGCAAGACGTTCTACCAGCAGCG
>CAZPEY010000250.1:0-8710 GCA_964585665.1 uncultured Polyangiaceae bacterium
CCGCGGCAGACGAGCTGGTCGCGCTCGGCCTCGGCCGCAAGCAGGCCGAGGCGGCGCTCGCCGGGCTGCTCGGGTCGGCGGCCGAGAACATCGCGCAGCTCGGCGCCGCGGCGGGGTTGACCGGGGCGGTGGCGCGCGGCGACGAGGCGGCGGTCGAGCGCCACCTGAGCGCGCTGTCTCCGACGGCGCGGCAGCTCTACGCCGCGACGCTGCCGGCGCTCGTCGAGCTGGCGCGGGCGGGCGGGCGCATCGACGATGAATCTGCGGCGCGCCTGCTGCGTCTCCTAACGGACTGACCTTTACCGGGAGACGGGCTTCGACTACCGTCTCCGCTCCAGGAGCGATTTGTCGATGCATGTGACGCGTACCGCGATTGGTTGGTTGCTGACTCTCTGTGTGCTGGCGATGGCGCCGGCCGCCCAGGCCAAGGGGCCCAAGCCCGAGGATCTACTCAAGGGCAAGGTCATCGTCTCGGACAAGATGCTGCCGATGAGCTGGAACTCCGTCGGCAGCTATGTCACGCAGCTCAAGGGGCTCAACCGCGACGCGATCTGGTACGACAAGAAGACGGGCAAGCTGAAGATCTACTACGCCGCCTTCTTCGCCGCGCCGGTCAACGACGTGCAGGTCGAGCTCCGCCTGATCGACATCACCGCGGGTGCGCACAACCAGATCGTGTCGACCGAGCAGTTCATGACCAAGGGCGAGCGGGTGCTCTTCAACTCCGTCGAGCTCGACGCGCAGGACGTGCCGGGCAACAAGAAGTACCTGATGGCGATCGAGTGGCGTCACAAGCCGATCGCCCAGACCACGTTCACGCTGCGCATCGAGGGTCCGAAGTACTCGGGCAAGGTGACGTTCAGCGAAGACGAGACGAAGGCCAAGTGATGCGGCGGATCGAGAGAGGATCGAGAATGAAGCTGCGCAGGCTGACCGCGCGATTGGCGATGGTAGCGGCGCTCGGTGCGGCGCCGCTGGCGCAGGCGGACGAGTGGAAGGATCTCCGGACGCTGCTCATCGACGGCGATGACAACCAGGTCGAGGAGGCGGCGACCAAGCTGGCGGCGGCGAACAACAAGGAGTCGCTCGACGCCATCCTCGATGGTCTGTCGGTCGGCGCTGGGCCGCGCATCCAGACGATGCTGCTGGCGTCGCTGCCGCAGCGTAAGGATCCGCGGGCGCTCGACCTGCTGGTCCGCTATGCCCGCAGTCGCAACATCGAGGTGCGCAAGAAGGCGGTCGTCGCGCTCGGGGAGCTCCCGCTCGACAAGTCGACCGACGCGTTGATCGCGGCGCTGTCCGACTCGATCGAGGAGGTGCGCGCGGCGGCCGCGGCAGCGCTCGGCAAGCGGCGCGCCGCCAAGGCGGAGAAGCCGCTCCAGCGCCTGTTCGACAAGGGGGATCGCGCGGCGGCGGCGGCGCTCGGTCAGCTCGGATCCGCCGAGTTCGGTCGGGCGATCACCGAGAAGATCGGCTCTCTTCCCGACGCACAGGTGGCGGCGCTCCTCGGGGAGATGCTCAAGCGGCCAGACCTCGGGCCGGACTCGTTCAAGCTGGACCTCGTGCGCGCGCTCGGGCGAGTGCCCGGAGTCGAAGCGACGACGGCGCTGCTCGCCTATTCGACGACCACGACGCCGGCGGTCAAGGGCAAGCCCAGCGCGCCACCCCCGTCGGTGACCGAAGCAGCGAAGATCCTCGATCAGCGGAGCACTCCATGAGCCACGCAAAGCTCTCTCTGCGCTCCTCGGTGGCGGGCCTGCTGCTCGTCTGCGGGGGGGCGTTCGGCACGCCGGCGTTCGCCGAGGCGACCTTCTCGCCGCACTGGCGCGACAACAACCTCGGCGACGTCCAGAAGGCGCTCGCTGCTCGTCGACGCGAGAGCCTGCCGCACAACGGCAAGCCGGTCGGCTTCTTCGTGCTCGCCGCGGACAAGGGGCGTGAGCTGCTCGGCTACGATCTCGGCGCCGGCAAGGTGATGTGGCGACAGCCAGCCGACGTGCGCTCGCGCGTCGTCGTTGGCAAGGGACGCGTCGCCTACCGCAAGGGCGGCAGCGAGATCGAGACGCGCGAGGCGATGTCGGGGCGGGTCGAGTCGACGATCCGGCTCGACAAGGACGAGCGCTTCATCGGCGTCACCGTCGACGACGACCACCTCTACTACGTGGTGCAGAAGCAAGGCGGCGCCAAGCGCACCAGCGACATCGTTGGCGTGAGCCGCGATGGACGCGAGATGTGGCGCTGGTCGGCGCTCGGATCGCTCGGCGCGCCGGCGGCGCAGGGCGGCGTGGTGGCGGTGCCCTACAGCTACCAGTACGTGTCGTTTCTCGACGGCAAGAGTGGCAAGGAGCTGGCGCGCATCCGCGCGGTTGACGAGCAGATCACGTTCGTCCAAGCGCAGAGCGGCGGCTTCTTCTACGGCGGTGGCAAGGGCGTGTACGCGCTCGATGAGAAGAGCGTCGAGGGCACGCGCGCGGGCTCCGCGTACGGCGAGGCCAAGCTGGGTGCCGACGACGTCAAGGTGCTCTATCAGGTCGACGGCTACCAGGAGCCCCAGTCCGACTACGGCGCGTTCGATCGCAACCGCCTGCACTGGGCCGGCAAGGTCGATGGCGGCAAGCTCGGCTTCGTCGATGATCTGGTCGTGATGCAGGCCTACCGCTATCTATTCGCCTTCCAGGCTTCGACCGGACGCTTGCGGTGGGCGTACGCGCAGGCCAAGCAGGACGTGGTCTCGGCCGCGCTCGTCGGTAGCGAGCTCGCCTTCGTGACGGGTGACGGGGAGCTCGGGCTCATCGATGCCACCACCGGACAGGCGGTCTCGACGACGCGGCTCGAGGCGCGCGTGCTCGGTGGATCGTTCGATGCCGAGGGCGTGACCAAGCTAGGCGGCAACGCGGAGAAGCCGCCGCAGGCCGATCTGGTGCAGATGCTCGAGAAGATCGTCTGGGATCCGGACTCGCGCTTCACCAACGTGAAGATCTTCGCGGTCTCGGCGCTCGCGGCGCTGCCGGGGAGCAAGGCCACCGCGGCACTCGGCAAGGTCGTGCTCAAGGACTCGCAGCTCCCGCTCGCGGTGCAGAAGAAGGCCGGCGAGGCGCTGGTCAATCGCAAGGACAAGGAGTACCTGCCCGAGATCCTCGCGGCGCTGCGCCAGAAGCCCGACTACCTCGAGGATCGGCGCTCGCGCGGCATGGACGTGATGGCGCGTGCTGCCGCGGAGCTCGACGCCAAGGAGGCGGCGCCGCTGGTCGCGCAGCACCTCGTCCACCACGAGACGCCGCAGGCGGCGCTCACCGGCATCGCCCGCTCCCTCGGGCGGCTCGGCGGCAAGGAGGCGGCGGCGGCGCTGCGCGACTTCCTGGTCACCTACCGGGCCGACCCGCTGTTCCTCACCGATCCCAGCCCGCTCGTCGCGGCGGCCGAGTCGCTGCTCGCGGTCGGTGGCCCAGGGGACCGTCGCCTGGTTGCGTACCTGTCGGCCAACCGCCACACTATCCCGGCGTTGGTCAAGGCGCTTGACCGCCTGCTCGACGAGAGCGATCCCGACAAGGGCGAGGTCGCCGCGCCACCGCCCAAGGGCAACGCCAAATAGCCGCTGGTGTCTCGCCCGTCTCACTTCGTCTACGTCTGCATCGGACCCGACTGCGGTGACCAGCGTGGTGCCCATGCCCTGGTCGAGAAGCTCCGCGTGGTGATCGAGGGCGAGGGCCTACCCGTTGAGCTCCTTGAGTCGGCGTGCTTCGGGCAGTGTCGATCGGGGCCCAACGTGGTGGAGCGCACCGTCGACGAGAAGGACGACCTCATGATGGTCCGGTTGATGCCGCTGTTCGGCCGTGGCGTCGTGATGCACCACCGCGTGACGGCCGCCGACATCGACGTGCTGGTGGCGCGCTTGCGTATGAACCCTTTGCGTAGATAATAAGAGCCTCCATGTCCATTCGCCTCGTCCGTGCGTTCGCCCCTGCGCTGCTCTCCACGACACTCCTCGGCGCCTTTGCCTGCAACCCCGGCCCGTCGGAGGAGGATCGCAAGCGCCAGGCGCAGCTCGCCTCCGACCTGGTCTCCTGCAAGAACGAGCTGTCGTCGCTCAAGGAGCAGCTCGCGGAGGCCAAGGCGGCGCTCCAGAAGGCGCAGAACGACCTCTCGTCGGCGACGACCAAGCAGCTCGATCCCGTCGACGTCAAGGTTGGCGCCCCGCCGGGCGGCGAGAAGCACATGGAGGGCAACGTCAACCCGGACCTGGTCGTCAAGGTCGTGCGGCAGAACTCGGGCGCCTTCCGCGCCTGCTACGAAAAGGCGCTCAAGCGCAAGCCTGACCTCCAGTACGTCTCGGCGGTCAAGGCGCGCTTCTCCATCCGCAACACGGGGACGGCGTTCGGCGTGACCTTCGCGCCGCGCACCGATCAGGAGATGGAAGGCTGCATGGCTGGCGCGATCGAGAAGTGGAAGTTCCCGACGTTCCAGGGCGATCCGGTGGCGTTCGAACAGCCGGTCAATCTCGTCGCGAAGTAGGCAAACGCAGGGCGAACGGAGGACGGCGTGGCTCCGCCCGAAGAACGGATTTCTCAACGCCACCTCTCGGTGCTCGCGCAGGCGCTTCGTCAGGAGCCTGCGTCGATTCCGCGGCGGCTCGAGTTCGCGGCGGCGCTGCGCGCCGTCGGGCGGCACGCCGACGCGATCGACGTGTATCGCGGCATCGCGCAAGCGTACGCCGAGGACGGTCACCTGCTGCAGGCCATCTCGCTGTGCAAGGGCATCCTCGAGATCGATCCCGAGCATCGGCAGGCGCTCGAGATGCTCGCCAACCTCGCCGGCGGCCGGAGATCGGGGCGCCTGCAGGCGGTCGCGGCGTCCTTCGAGGACGATGACAGCGAGCGACCGAGCCTCGAGCTCTACTCGGACGACAACGAGGCCGCCGAGGAGTTCGACCAGCCGTCGGACACGCAGCCGATGGAGCGCCCGGCGGTGCTCGTCGACGTCGAGGTGCAGGGGCTCCCGCCGCCGCTCTACGGTGACAACGAAGACTCGAGTGACGTGGGGACCGCGGTGCAGTCGCCCGGGGGCACGCGTCGGCGCGCCCAGACGCCGCACCGCCCCGTCGCACCGCTTCACACCGAGACCCCGTCGACGGTGATCGAGCGCCCGCGCCCGGCGACGGCGCAGCGACCGGTCGTGGCCGCTCCGGTCGTCGCGCCCAAGCCAGCGCCGGCTCCCGCTCCGGCTCCCGCCGCCGTGGCGCCGCCCGCGGGTGTTGCGCTTGGGGTCGATCTCTATGCCGACGACGGGCCAGGGCTCTACGCCGAAGACGAAGAGTCGATCAGCGAGGCGCTGCAGACGCCGATCCCGCGCGCCACGCTGCTCAAGGATCCGCCGCACTTTCCGCTGCTCTCCGATCTGCCGCGCTCGGCCTTCCTCGATCTGTTGGCGCGGATGGCGCTGATCCGCGTCGAGCCTGCCACGATGGTCGTCCGCCAGGGCGAGATCGGCGACGCCTGCTACCTCATCGCGTCGGGCTCGGTGCGCATCATCAAGAACGACATCGAGGTGGCGCGGCTGTCGGCGGGGAGCTTCTTCGGCGAGTTCGCGGTGCTTGCCGATCAGCGCCGTCACGCCTCCGTCGAGACGATCGAGCCCTGCGAGCTCCTCGAGATCCGGCGCGAGCTGCTCGATGAGCTCGTTCAGAACCACCCTGGCGTGGCGCGCACGCTGCGGACGTTCTATCGCGAGCGCCTGCTCCAGACGCTGGTGGCGACGGCGCCGTTCTTCGAGAAGCTGCGCCCCGAGGAGCGCAACGCGATCACCGATCGCTTCCGACCACGGCGCTTCGGCCGCGGCTCGCTCATCGTCGAGCAGGGGAGCCCTGGCGGAGGCCTCTACCTCATCCTCGTCGGACAGGTCGATGTCGTCCACACGCAGGACGGGCAAGAGTCGGTGCTCGGCTCGCTCGACGAGGGCAGCTACTTCGGTGAGATGTCGCTGCTGCGCGGCGGCGTGGCCGGCGCGTCCGTGCGGGCGACGCGCATGACCGAGGTCGTGCAGCTGCCGCCTCGCGACTTCTACGAGATCGTGTCGCAGCACCCGGTGCTGTGGGATCACCTGCGCGCCGAAGCCGAGCGCCGGGCGATGTTGAACCACCAGATTGTGTCGGGCGAGGCGCGGGCCAGCGAGCAGTCGCACATCTACCTGGTCTGACGCTCGTCTAAGAGTTTTCTCAGGAACCTCTCAGGAACCAAATCACGACACGCTGCATACCGGAGGCATGGGCTTCTCGGTCGTGCTCCTGCTGGCAGCGCCTGTGGCGGTGCTGTCCTTCGACGACGTGCTTCGCGGCGCGGAGGCGGCGCCCGCGGTGGAAGGATCGCGACTGGCCCTGCAGACCAAGCGGCAGCTCGATCGGCAGATCTCCTCGCTGACCCAGAATCCGTCGCTGAGCGTCCAGGTCGGCTACCGGGCGTTGCCCCGGACCGCGCGCGAGCCGGAGGTGCTCTTCGAGCTCGTGCAGCCCTGGAACGTCGCTGGCCACGGCCACGCTCGACGCCAGGCGGCGAGCCTCGAGGAAGATCTGCTCGGTGCCGAGCTGCGCGAGCGGCGGCTGGTGCAGCGGCTCCGCGCCGCCCGCGCCTGGGTCGAGCTGTGGACCGCCGAGCGCTTGTGGGAGGCCATCGAGCGCGAGCTCAAGATCGCGCTCGAGCTCGAGGGCCTCGTCGCCAAGGCCGTCGCCGCGCAGGCCGCGACGCGCGCCGAGCTCGCCGAAGCGCAGACCTTCACCGCGGAGATCGAGCAGGCGCTGCTCGCCGCCGAAGGAGAGCGCTACGAGCGTGGTCTCGACCTGGCGCAGCAGATCGCGAGCGCCTCGACGGGCGCGCTCGGCACGACCGGCGGGCTACCCACGCCCCCGCTGCCCGACCTGTCCTCGGAGGCGGCGCAGCGCCTGCTGCTCGAGCGCGCCGCTGCGCTGCCGGAGGTGGCGAGGCGCCGCCTCGAGGAGCGCGTCGAGCGCGCCCGCGCCGTCGAAGAGCGCGCGGCGCGCGGCACGCAGCTCGGCGTTGGCGTCGTCCTCCAGCGCGACGCGCCAGGAGGCCTGGTCGCGTCCGGGATGATCCGGGTGACGCCCTCCCTGTTCGAGCACGGTCAGCGCGAGCGCGCGACCCTGCTTGCGGAGGCGGAGCGCGCTGCGCAACAGGTTCGCGCCTCCAGCATCGAGGCGCGCGTCGAGCTCGAGCGCACGCTGCACGAGGTCGAGCACACCGCTGCGGTGGCGACTGGCCTCGAGGGCAAGCTGGTGCCGAGCAGTCGAGCGAGCGCCGAGGCGAAGCGGCGCATCTTCCGCGCCGGAGAGTCGACTCTCTTCGAGGTGCTCACCGCAGAGCGCATCGCCGTCGCCGCGGCCGGGAGGCTGGAGCGCGCTCGTGCGCAGGCGGCGTGGGCCAAGGTCAAGCTCTGGCTGCTGCTGCTCGCGATGGAGGGGCGCTCGTGAGACGCTTGACGATCACCGCGGTCCTCGTCCTGCTCGCCGCGTGTCGCGCAACGCCGACGCTGCCGGAGAGCGCGCCGCTGTCGGCCTCGGCGCTGACCGCGTGGGTGGCGGCGCGCGCCCCGAGCGACTCGTCGCTGCTCGAGCTGCCGGCGCGGGTCGTGGCGCCGCCTCAGAGCAGCGGCGTCATCGCGCCGCCGTTCGCGGCGCGGGTCACCCGCGTACTGGTGCGTCCGGGCGACGTGGTGCAGAGAGGGGCTCCTCTCGTCGAGGTGATCATGCCGCAGCTGTGCAGCGCGGCCGGCGCCTACGCAGCTGCCGAGACGCGATTGCAGGCCTTTGCCAAGCGCAAGAGCGCGCTCGAGGCGCTGCGTGCCGAAGGGCTCGCCAAGGCGGGCGATCTGCTCGAGGTGGAGACCCGACTCGCCGAAGCCAAGGCCGAGCAGCAGGCGGCGCAGGCGACCCTCGTCGTCGCGGGCGTTGGTCCGAGCGAGGCGGCGCGGGTGCTGCAGAGCGGCTGCAGCGTTGCGCTCCGCGCGCCGGTGCAGGGCACGGTCACAGAGCTGCACGCTGCCCTCGGGGAGACGCGCGACGCGCTCGGTCCGCCGCTCGTGCGGGTGGTGGGCGCTGGCGGGGCGCTGCGCATCGAGGCGCGGGTCAGCCATCAGCTCCCCAAGGACGCGCGCTTCGAGCTGGTCGCGTCCGGAGGAGAGATCGTGCCGCTCGTCTGGGTGGCGCGGACCAGCGAGGTCGATTCGCGCGACGGCACCCAGCTGCAGTGGTTCGAGCCGAGCACGCCTTCGGCCTCGCTGCTCGGGGGAACGAGCGGCCGCGTGCGGGTGCTGCTGCCGGCTGCCTCGAAGCTGTTGATCGTGCCGGCCACTGCGGTGCAGCGGCAGGGCGGGCGCACGACCGTGCTGCGCTTCGACGATCCGCAGCCGCGGCGGATCGTGGTGACGGTCATCGCGATCTCGGGCGCCGAGGCGCTCATCGACGGAGGCGACGGTCTGCGCGTCGGGGATCGGGTGGCGAGCGACGGCGCGATCGGGAGCGCCGCGAGCGATGGGGCAGGACTGTGATCGGCGAGGTCGTCGTCTGGTCGATCCGTCACCGCATCCTGGTCGTGTCGATGACGATCGGGCTGGCGATCGCGGCGACGTGGGTGGGCCTCCGCGTGAAGCTCGACGCGCTGCCCGACATCACGAACAACCAGGTGCTCGTGCTGACGCGCGCGCC
>CAZPEY010000251.1:0-8703 GCA_964585665.1 uncultured Polyangiaceae bacterium
CGGCAGGCGCCATCCTCAGCGTGGTCGGCGTCGACGCGCAGTCGATCTACGCCTTCCGCGCCGCGACGGTGCGCAACATCCTCGACTTTCCCGCGCGCTGTCAGCCCCCGGCGACGGTCGTGACGCTGGAAGAGAACTACCGCTCGACGCAGCCGATCCTCGACGCGGCCAACGGCGTCATCGGGCTGGCGGCCGAGCGCTTTTCGAAGAACCTGTTCTCGACGCGCCCCGGTGTCGCGCGGCCGCGGCTCGTCACCACCGACGACGAGCAAGGGCAGGTCGAGTACGTGGTGGAGCAGGTCTTGGCGGCGCGCGAGGAGGGCGTCGCGCTCAAGCAGCAGGCCGTGCTGTTCCGTACCGCGCACCACTCAGACGCGCTCGAGGTCGAGCTCTCGCGCCGCAATATCCCGTTCGTCAAGTTCGGCGGGCTGCGCTTCCTCGAGGCTGCGCACGTCAAGGACGCGCTGTCCTGCCTCCGCTGGGGCGAGAACCTGCGCGATCCGATGGCCGCCTTTCGCGTGCTGCAGCTCCTGCCCGGCATCGGTCCCCAAGCGGTCGAGCGCGTCCGGACGGCGCTGGCCGAAGCTGCGTTCGACGTCGAGGCGCTGCAGCGCTTTCGTCCGCCACCGCACGCACAGGCCGACTGGCCGGCGCTGTGCGAGCTGATGACGCGGCTGCGCGACCCGGCGACGGCGTGGCAGGGACAGCTCGGGATGGTGCGCCGCTTCTATCAGCCGCACCTCGAGCGCTTGTACGATCACGCGGCGCTGCGCGATCGCGACCTCGATCAGCTCGAGCAGATCGCCGCTGCGTGGCCGTCGCGCGAGCGCTTCCTGTCCGAGGTCACGCTCGACCCGCCACAGTCGACGTCGAACGAAGCTGGGCCGCCGCTGCTCGACGAGGACTACCTGATCTTGTCGACGATCCACTCGGCCAAGGGGCAAGAGTGGGACGGCGTCTTCGTCCTGAACGCGATCGATGGCTGCATGCCATCGGACCTGGCCACCGCGACCTCGGACGAGATCGAGGAGGAGCGCCGTCTGCTCTACGTGGCACTGACGCGGGCGCGCGATCGACTGCACGTCATCACGCCGCTCCGCTTCTACGTTCACGGCCAGCGCGCGCTCGGCGATCGCCACATGTACGCGGAGCGCACGCGCTTCATCCCGGAAGCGCTGCTCGCTCGCTTCGAGCGCGTCGTCCACACCCGCGCCCCGGGGCTCGATGCTACCGACGGCGCGCCACCGTTGCCGCGCATCGACGTAGCGGCGCGACTCAAGGCGCAGTGGAGTGTCAGCTAGGTGACGCTGCTCTGTGTGGGCTGCAGAGATCGAAGCGTTCGTCGCGCGCAACCGCCGCCTTTGAGGCCTTCTTCCAGGCAGAGCATCGTCCGGCTCGCTCACTTCTTCTTGGTCAGCAGCTTCTTGATCTCGCCTTCGGCGACCTCGATCGCCGTTTCGCCATTCCAGTTCTTGAGCTTGGGGTTGGCGCCGCTCGCATCGACATGGACCTTCAGCTCGGGTGAGAGAGGCTTCCGCATCCGGAGACAATAGTCGGCCACCGCTGATGACGTAAGGCGATGCGAGTCATCGGGGCGTGCTCCTCCCGTCGCTAGAGCGTTCCGTTGAACGTGCCCACGAGCTTGACGAGGCTCTTGTCCGCCTCGGCGCAGGTCAAGTCGAGGCGAACCTGCCAACTGGGATTGTCGCTATCAAAGTAGATGGTTCCGGTCCAGCTCTGGCAACTCACTCCGTTGCGCTGCATCGAGATCGAGTGATCCGGGAGCCCCGCCGCGTGGAGCAGCTCCGTCACCGAGGCGCTGCCGCCCGGCGCGATGAGCTCGGGTCGCAAGGGGACCCCGACGGTCACAGAGTCGCCGTTGTCGTCCGGCCCGCCCGGCCAGCTCATCAGGAGAACGAAACCTCGAGCGTTCGCGACGGTGCCGATGCCGCAGACGTTGGGCCCCTGGCCGCTCCACTGCGTGAACGAGAGCGTGGCATCCGACGAGAACGACGCGACGCACATGGGCGACGTCGCGCGGCAACAAGCAGGGGCCTGGCCGCAATGGTCGACAAAGCAGCCGATCGAGTTGATCGCGAACGACGCGGGAGTTGCCGCGGCGCAGTCGTGGACGAGGGTGCCGTCCGCTCCGCTCGCGGTGCAGGTGTAGAGGCTGCTGCCGACGCAGAAGGGTTGCCCTGCCGTGCACTGGATCGGACCGCCCCCGTCGCTACTGGGCGCCTGGCCATCGGTCGCAGCGGTCGCGAGATCGGCGCCCAGGTCGGGAGGGGAGGCCGCCAGATCCGTCGGGGGAGCCCGGTGGGAGCGGCCGGGCGCGGAGCTACAGCTGGCCGCAATTGAGAGCGCAACCAGGAACAGGGTAGGTGCTGAGGGCGGGTGGTTCATGGACAGCCGACACGCCGCCCAGCCAAGCGTTGCGTTTTTTTTTTGCGGGCGGGACTAGTACTTGATGAGGTAGTTGACCGCGACGTTCTTCGGGCGGGTCTCGGCTGCGCCGGCCAGGTTGGTGTCGCCCGATTCGGTGCTTCCTTGGGTGGGCGAGGTGAGCATCGTCGCGCTGCAGGTGCTCCCCGCGCAGAGGGTCGTCGACCCAAGGGTGTGCGTGTGACGCTTGATCGCGTCGGGCTGGAAGCTCCCGACGTTGTCCCCGATGGCTCCCCCGGGCGCTGCCGCGACGCGCGATGCGCGATCCGGATCGTTCGGGCTGGTCTGCGCCGCGCCGCGCAGGAACACGCCGCGATAGTCGGGCAGATTGAAGTGCGTCCCGTCCGCGGCGCCCGAGTTCGTCTGGATCACGCCGAACAGCTCAGGGTAGTCGGCGCGGAGCAGAGACGCGCCATTGCACAGCAACCAGCCTGGGGGCGCTGTCGTGCCTGCGTAGGCGATCACGGTGCCCACCGGCACGATGTTCGCGATCGGTGACTTGGGCGCGTAGTTGACCGCGGTGTCGGCGTACTTGGCGTAGGGCACGGGCGTCACCGGCTGGCCTGTGATGCTCGCGCCCGCGACGCTGATGTCCACCGTCACGTCGCCGCCGTCGAAGAAGTCGGTGAGGCACGACGAGTCCGCGGCGCTGAAGGTGACCGCGAAGGCGCCCGTGGCGGAGACGTTCGCCGCCTTGGTGACCGCGCAGTTGTTCGCCCCGTTGTGCAGGACGAAGCTGAAGGTCTGCATGCCTGCGCCGACGCCCGTCAGCGTGCCGGCGTACGTCAGAGAGTCGCTCGTCTTGCTATCCTTCGTCGCGTGCACGACCACGGCGCCCACGAGGAGCGCGGCCAAGCCCGCTGCCACGGGCAAGATTCGCTTCGAGAGTCTGCTACGGCCCATCATTGAAACCATCCTGTTAGGGTCACACCACCGTTGGTCGCCGTCATGGTCGACCCTTGCCAATAGAAATGTCCGGTCAGCGTGACGGTTCCCTCGGTCACGGTGCCTGCGCTGCTGACGAAGCCGCCGCGCAGCGTCGGTCCACCGCCCGTCAGATCGGGCTGGTTCGCGAGGTCGCTCGGCCCGAGATCGTTGGTCGGGTTCAACAAGTCGGGCATCGACTCGACGGTCGGCGTCAGCGTGACGGGGATCGGCGATGACTGCTTGCCGGGCGTCAACGTCCCCGTGCCGGTACCGGTCGCGACGACGCCGCTCGCGCTGCGCCCCTCGACGTGCACGGTGATCGCGCCGCTGCGCGAGGCGTCGAACTGCAGCGCCAGCGTCTTGGCGGGCGGAATGTCCGTCGCCCCAGCGAGCGTGTACGTGACCGGCAGCGACGTCTTGCCGTGGTTGTCGACCGTCACCACGATCGAGGTCACGCCGCGCGCCTCGCCCTCGAGCGAGATCTCGACCGCGCTGCGACCCGCGCCGCAGCCGACCAGCCCACCCAGCAACGAAACGATCGCGAGGACCGAGAGCGAGCCCAGCCGCATCAGAACTTCACCTGCATCGATCCAAGATCGGTGGACGGCACGGTCGCGTCATGCGGACGGCTGAGCCCAACGCCGAGCCCGATGCCGAGCGCCAGGACGACCACCGCGCCTGCGGCCACGCCCGCGATCCAGTAGCGCGGCCTGGCCGGCGCCTCGGTGCGCGCTGCGGACACGGCCTCCAGCGTCAGCTCGAGGCGCGCCTGGGTCTCGGGCTCGACGGTAACCACGGCGCTCTTGGCCTGGTACCCGGTGTTGGACAGATAGACCGTGTGCTTGCCAGCTGGGACCTCGGAGAGCTCGAACGGCGTCTGTCCAGCCACCGCGCCGTCGGGGCTGTCGAGGCGAATCGCTGCGCCGCTCGGCGTGCTCGCCACGTAGAGCTTCCCCGGCCGCGGCGGGTTGTCGACCTTCGGAGGTTGCGTCGCCATGGGCTGCAGCGCGCGGTGCTCGGCCGCCTCTTTGGCGGCGGTGTCCATGTCCGCGATGAGGCGCTGTACCTGATCGCGCTGGGCCTTGGTCAGATCGGCGCCTTCGCGCAAGAACGCGCGGTACGAGCGCGCCGCGTCCTCGAACTGGGCGAGCTGCCGCTGGCACTGCCCGATGTTGAAGAGGAAGGCCGGATCGGGCTTACCCAGGTAGGCGGCCTTGAACTCGTCGAGCGCCTTGGCGTACTCGCCCAGGTTGTAGCGCTTGAGACCCTCGGCGTAGTGGTGCTTGACCTCTTCGGTCGTGTCCGCACGAGCTGGCAGCGGCGCGAGCGCGAGCACGAGCAACGCCAACAACCATCCGACAAGTCTCCCGCGCATCTGGCGCCGGACCATACTTCAGCCGCGGCAGAATGGCTACGCCTGCGGCAAGATGGCGTGGCGCTGCAGGGCCTGACGACGACTACGGCGAGGGCGATCCGAAGATGCGTAGGCAGGTTCGATCATGGCAGCAGGACTTGCACCGCCTGCTGTGTCTGCGCCGGGCCGAAGGAGGCCTCGTCGCAGCGCTGCCACGTCGAGAAGAAGGGTGCGTTCTTGCTGTCCGAGCAGAGGCTGCCCTGCACTTGCTTGCTCGGGTGGGCGTGCCCGTTGGTCGCCAGCAGGCGTAGACCGAGCTCGTAAGCAACCGTCGCATCCTCGACGGTGTCGGGCAGCCAGACCTGCGTTGCCCACCGCACGTCGAGCTCGCCCTGTGCTGCTCGATACGACTCGGCCACGGCGTGGAAGCGCAGCGCCCCGATGTAGCGACCCAGGTGGTTCGACTTGGCCGCGTCGTTGGTCGGGCCGAGCTCGAACCCGAACCGATGGATCCCCACCGTCGCTGCGGCAAAGCCCGGTGTCCCCGTCAGCGTCCGCAGGCCACCCTTGGGATCCTGGTCGTGCCCCTTTCCATTGGCTGCCAGGATCGCCTCCTTCACGACGAGCCCGTCTGCGCCGCCGAGCCAGACCGCGTAGTGGATGGTGAGCGAGAAGTCGAGCTTGTCATTGAAGGGCTTCTCTTCGAGCGGCGGCAGCCCGCCCTTGTTCGGGGTCCAGGCGCGACCGATCTGCACGTCGAGGGGACAGGCCAGCTCGCTCGGCCCGAGCGTGCACTCGCCGATCGCAAAGTGCATTCGATAGGGCCACATTCCGTCGGAGTTGCAGGGCGCGTCGGCGGGCTGCTTGGCGTCGTCGCAGGAGGTGAGCAGCGCGATCCCGGAGAGCACCATCGTGCCCACCGTCGGAGCCGCGCCACCGACGAGGATCCCGTCGAGCGGTTGGCGGAGCGTCAGGGACTGGGCACTGTCGGCCTTGGGGTACTCGCCGCCGGTCGCGTCATCACTCCAGCTCAGCGTCACCTTGTCCTGGTGCACGAAGACCTGCCCGCCCAGCCCCGCGTAGTGTCCAATCGGCTTCATGTAGTTGCCGTCGACACCGGTGTCCTGGCCGAAGTGGAACAGCGCTTGGCCTTGGGGCGGAGCGACCTTGGTGAAGGTTGCGCCGTCGAGAAATGAGTCGAGCCGGCTCACCCGATGGGGGACAGCGAACCCAAGCACGGTGCGCAGCCAGGCATGCTCGAAGCCTTGCCAGACGAAACCGGCCTCCTGTCCGAGGGGGGGCGTAGTGCCTGGCAGCAGATCGGCGCCGCCCGAGGAAAGGTCGGTCTGTCCGACGGGCGGAGAGGCCAAGTCGAGGGTTCCGGGCGAGGCCAGGTCGGCGTCGACGCTCGAGCCTGCCTCCCGCTGGCAGGCACCCCACAGGACGGGCGAGAACAGAATCGAGATCAGCAGAGAGCTCCGCATGAGCGATACTGGTTGCAAGCCGAGAGCCCAGCGCATGTCCGACCATGTCCCCGCGCCTCCCGACCAGCCGCTCGATCGCGATCCGCGGGTTCGTCGTGCGCTGGCTCGCTCCGAGCGAGCCGCCACTGGCGCGGTGCTGAGGCTGCTCCGGGCGAGAATCGGCGTGCGCCGTACGATCGGCGTGCTGCTCCGGGTGCTGCGCGATCGACTGCGGGGAGAGCCCTTCGCCGTGCTCGGGCCACCCTGCGACGCACGCGATCGACTCTCTCGGCAGCAGGCCGCCGGACTCGTGCTGCTCGATCGCCATGTCGGTGCGATCGAGCGCGACCTCGGCGCCGAGGTCTGCCGAGTGGCCGTCGACGCCGGCGCGGGGCTGTTCCTCTCGGAGATGATCCCGTTTCGCACCGCTGATGAGCTTCTGGCCAACGCCGCGCTGCTGGCGGCGCGGTTCTTCAACGCCGAGGGGCACACCGCGCTTGCCGGCGACGAGCTGCGCTTCACCGTCGAGCGGTGCCGCTTCACCGAGCTGTTGCCTGCGGTTGGAGCGGCGCACCTGCAGGCGCTGTTCTGCGCTGCCGACTTTGCCTTCTTCGATCGGGAGGGCGCGCAGGGAGAGCGCTTGATCACGCTCGGGCGAACCCAGACTCGCGCCGAGGGGGCGCCGAGCTGCGACTTTCGCTTCACGCTGCGATCCCCGCGGCGCCCCGCCTAACCGCTCCGACGGGTCGGCCGCCTGCTCAGCGCTTGACGCAGAGCCCGCCGACGATCGAGGTGCCCGAGGTCGCAAGCTGATACTCACTGTCCGTCGGGCAGGCGGCAGCGGCGAGCGCGACCGCGGCGCACTGCTTGCCGCTCGATGTGCTGACGCAACGGTTGCCATTCGGATCGCCGCAGTCGACGTTGCGGCTGCACGCCTCCCCGATCCGATCGGCGCTCGCCCACGGGTGGAGCTGTGGGTTGCCGTCCATGCCGTGCACGCCGTAGATGACGTTCTCTTCGCGGTTCCAGTACTCCGCGTTGATCTTGCCGATGAGCGAGTAGTAATCGAGCGGCTTGTGGTTGCCCGCGCCATCGACGCCGACCAGCGCTTCGAGCACGCCGAGCGTGCCCTGCCCGTACGAGTAGTTCACGGTCGTGATCACGTCGTAGTTCCCCTCGCTCTTCTGCGGGTGGGCGTAGATCATGTCGGCGTAGTTGCCATACGTCTGGCAGCCCTGTGCGACGAGGAGCTGCTGCTTGTCGGAAAACGGCGCCGCGGCGAGCGACCGATAGCTCACGTCGGCTGCGCGCGCGCCGTCGATGTAGAAGCCGAAGTACGGTCCGGCGTGGCCCGGATAGAAGAACACGTCGCGCGCCACCAGCTCGTCGAGGAGGCGCTGCTTCTGCTCGGCTGGGCGCCCCAGCCACTGTTCGGCGTGGAAGATCCGCACCTCGACGCGCACGTCCTTGCCGCCCGCCTTGATGGTGCGCGTGAACGGCCCGACGTCGCTGCCCACGTCCTCGAACTTGCGGACCCCCGCTGGCGCGCTGTAGCCCTTGCGCAGCAGCCAGTCATACGTCGCGCGCGCCTCTTCGAGATCGGAGCGCGAGGCGTTGTAGTCGTGGCCAAAGAAGAAGGTGATGTCGAAGAGGCCGTCTTCGACGAAGGCGCGATGCTGCGGGTAGGCGTTGGCCGGATCGGGCAGGCGCCGACCGGTCAGCAGGATGGTCTCGAGCTCCCCGCTGTAGCCCTTCGGATCGAAGCTGCGGAAGGTGCCGCGCGGCACGTTGGCCGGATCGATGCTCGCCCCCTTGGGGAGCTGCAGGGCGAAGGTGCCAGCGGGTTGCCCCTCGGCGCGCGGAATCTTCTGCAACAGATCGGTCGGCCCGGCGATGTCGACGGTGAAGCGTACGACCTGGCTGCCCTCGACCTCGCTGACCTCGAGCGTCTCGGTCGAGAAGTTGCGCACCATGGCCTTGAAGTCGCCGTAGCCTTCGTTGCGGAAGAAGACCTCGTCGTCGCTGATCACGCCGTCGTTGTTGCGGTCGATGCCGCGGAACTTGGCGGTGAGATACGCGGTCAGATAGAGCGTCACCGCGGTCAGTCGGCGCGTCACTGCCTCGTCGAGCTTGGCCTTGTCGGCGGCGTCCTCGGCGGTCAGCGCCAGCGGGATCGAGCTGGTCAGCTCGAACTCCGCGCCGACGTTCGAGTAGTAGTTGTCGGCCTTGCCCGGCGAGACGGCGACCAGATCTTCGTCGCCGTCAGCGTTCGCAGGTGCACCACACGCGGTCAACCCGATCGAAGAGGAGAGCAGAGCGGCGAGACAGACGCGTAGCGAGCGGTTCATAGGGCCTCCACATTTGGCAACAGCAAGACCGAGGCCAGCGAAGCGCGAGCTTGGCTGGCGCCAACCACGCGAGACCGCTTGCTTGGCGCTGCGCTCCACCGGGGAGGACCGACCTCAGCCGGGGTCGGCTGTCCACCTGCGCTCGCCTACGGCAGGGGATCAGCGA
>CAZPEY010000252.1:0-8698 GCA_964585665.1 uncultured Polyangiaceae bacterium
GCCGCCACCTCGGCGAGAGTCATGAGGCAGCCGCTGCCGATGGGGCACTCGACCTTGAAGTCGTCGCCATAGTAGTGATGGAACTTCTCGAGCGCCTCGATGAGCAGGTAGTTGACCGGCATCCAGATCGGGCCGCGCCAGTTCGAGTTGCCGCCGAACAGCCCGGTCGTCGATTCGCCTGGCGCATAATCGACGCGGAAGGATTCGCCTTGGTGATGGAACACGAACGGCTGTCTTTCGTGCACGCGCGACAGCGAGCGGATGCCGAACGGCGAGAGGAACTCGTCCTCGTCGAACAGGTAGGCCAGGATGCGCTGGAGCTGCGTGCGGCTCGGGATCGCCAGCAGGCTGCGTCCGCGCGCCGAGGTCGCGACGCGCCCGGCCAGCTCGGGGCGGTTGTCGAGGAACCAGCGCATCCGCTGCTTGAACTTGGGCAAGCGATCCAGCACCGCGTCATCGAGGATCCCGACCGCGCACAGCGGCAGGAGGCCGACCAGCGAGCGCACGCGCAGCGGCTGCGAGCTCCCGTTGGTGTGGAGCTGGTCGTAATAGAAGCCGTCCTGCTCGTCCCACAGGCCGCTGCCACCGACGGTGTTCATCGCCTCCGCGATGCCGATGAAGTGCTCGAAGAACTTCGACGCCATCTCGTCGTAGACCGGCTCGGTGCGCGCCAGCTCGAGCGCCGTCGAGAGCATCTGCGCGCAGTAGAAGCCCATCCACGCCGTGCCGTCGGCCTGCTCGAGGTGACCGCCGGTCGGCAGCTCGCGCGAACGATCGAAGACGCCGATGTTGTCGAGGCCGAGGAAGCCGCCCGAGAAGAGGTTGTTGCCCTCCTGATCCTTGCGGTTGACCCACCAGGTGAAGTTGAGCAGCAGCTTGTGAAACACCTTCTGGAGGAACGTCGGGTCGCGCTCGCTGTCGAGGCGGTGCAGCTCGAGCGCGGCCCAGGCGTGCACGGGAGGATTGACGTCGGAGAAGTTGAACTCGTACGCAGGGATCTGCCCGTTGCCATGCATGTACCACTCGCGCAGGAAGAGCACGAGCTGCTCGCGCGCGAACCCCGGATCGATGCGGCCGAAGGGCAGCATGTGGAACGCCAGATCCCAGCTCGCGTACCAGGGATACTCCCACTTGTCCGGCATGGAGATGACGTCACGGTTGTACAAGTGGTGACGCCACTCGGCGTTGCGCCCGCTCCGGCGTGCCTCCGGCGGCGGCGGCTGCGCCGGGTCGCCCTCGAGCCAGGCCTTGACGTCGTAGTAGTAGAACTGCTTGGACCACAGCAGGCCCGCGTAGGCGGCGCGCGCGACGGCGCGATAGGGCTCGGCGACGTTGTGGAGGATACGCTCGTAGTAGCGATCGGTGTCGGCGAGGCGCGCCTCCCGGATCGCCAGCGCATCCGAGAACCGATCGGATCGCGCCGCGAACTCCTCATCGGCGATGGTCAGCCGAAAGCGTAGCGTGCGCTGCTCGCCAGGCCCGAGGACCAGGCGGTAGTGCGCTGCCGCCTTGGTGCCGGCGCGTTGCGGGCTGGTGGCGCCCAGCTCGCCGTCGACGACGCGGCGATGGAAGGCGTCCTTGGTGTAGGGCGCCGCCGGCGTACCGAACAGCCGCTCGCTGTTCGTCTCGTTGTCGGTGAACAACAGCGGCGCTCGCTTCTCCAGCGAGAAGAGATACGTCCCGAGCGACTCGTGCACCGCCTCGAGCGTGTGGTCGTCGAGCTGGCGGATCGTTGGTCGCCCGGTGTAGCCCTCGGTGCTGCGCCCCCAGCACCAGGTGTTGCGGAACCACAGGGTCGGCAAGACGTGTAGCGGCGCCGCCTCGGGCCCGTGGTTGCGGAGGTGCACGAACAGCACGAGATCGTCGGGGCTCGCCTTGCAGTACTCGACCTCGACGTCGAAGTAGCGATCCTCGGCGAACACACCGGTGTCGACGAGCTCATACTCGCGCTCGTCCTTGCCGCGTCGCCGGTTGACGTCGACCAGCTCGCCGTAGGGGTACGCGGCTTGCGGATACTTGTAGAGCGCGCGGCAGTACGAGTGCGTCGGTGAGGAGTCGAGATAATAGTAAAGTTCCTTGACGTCCTCGCCGTGGTTCCCTTCCGGACCGGCGAGACCGAACAGGCGCTCCTTCAGGATCGGATCGCGCTCGTTCCACAGCGCTAACGCCAGGCACAGGCGGCCCTGCCGATCGCACCAACCGAGCAGTCCGTCCTCGCCCCAGCGATAGACGCGGCTCCGCGCGTGATCATGGGGAAAGTAGTTCCAGCAGGTCCCTGCCGCCGAGTAGTCCTCGCGGACCGTGCCCCACTGGCGCTCGGCCAGGTAGGGGCCGAAGCGCTTCCAGTTGCGCTCGCGACGCTCGTCTTCGATGAGGCGGATCGACTCGGGGTCGAGGGCGTCGGGCGTCGGGCTCATGCGCTCGGCGTAGCTTCCGCCTTCTTCTTGCGCTGGTCGAGCTTCATCTTGATCCAGCCGATGAGCAGCGGCGAGACCGAGATGAAGATGATGAGGATGACCACGCGCTCGATCTGCTTGGCGTCGAAGATCTTGCCGAGGAAGTAGCCGAGGAAGGTCATCGATACGACCCAGGCGACGCCGCCCAGGATGTTCCACATGACGAACCGGCGGTAGGGCATCTGGCCGATGCCTGCCACGATCGGCGCGAAGGTGCGCGCAAAGGGCATGAAGCGCGCGAGGACGATCGTCTTGCCGCCGTGCTTCTCGTAGAACGCCTGCGTCGACATCAGGTAGTCTCGACGGAAGAAGCGCGACTGCTCGCGATTGAATAGAGCCGGGCCCGCCTTGCGTCCAAACGCGAAGCCGACCGCGTCGCCGATGATCGCACAGGTGATGAGGACGGCGTTGAGGAGGAGCAGGTTGACGAACGGCGGCAGCTTGGCAGGATTGAGGAGATCCGCTTGGACGAACACGCCTGCGGTGACCAGGAGCGAGTCACCGGGGAGGAAGAAGCCGACGAGGAGGCCGGTCTCGGCGAAGATCACCGCCATCAAGGCCGGGTAGCCGCCCCAATTGATGATGACCTTCGGATCGATAATCTGCTTTAGTTGTTCTAAGAAGCCCATGGAGGCCTCGTTGGTACACGGGCTTCCACACAGAGTAAAGGAGGCGAAATGCGCAAGTTGACCCTGGCAGTAGCAGCAGCCCTCGCGGTCGCGAGCGTCGGCGCAGCCGAGGCGCAGATCGTGGTGACGCCACCGACGGTGCAGATCGCGCCGCCGCAGATCGTGTTCCCGAGCGAGCCGGTGCTCGTCGAGGCCTCGCCGGGCGTGCGCGTCGTGCCCGACTACGACGAGGAGGTCTTCGTCGTCAACAACATCTACTGGGTGCGGCGCGACGGCCACTGGTTCCGCTCCGCCGGGTGGAACGGGCGCTGGGTCTACGTCGAGCCCCGCCATGTCCCACAGGTGATCGTGCGAGTGCCGCCCGGCCACTACAAACACTGGAAGGGGCATGGCCCGCACGGGCATGGCCCCGGCCCGTATGCGCCCGGCCCACGCGGGCGGGTCGTCGTCGCGCCCGGGCCCGGTGGCCCTGCGGTGGTCAACGTCAAGGTAAAGGGCGGGCATGGGCACGGCCACGGTGGCGGCAAGGTCAAGGTGAAGATCCGCTGATCTCTCAGATTTTCACGACATTCCCGTCGCTGAATCCGCCCTCTTCCTCCGCTAACTGACGAAGATCGCTTGTCGCGTGCGCTCGGCACGGGCGTTGCTGACGCCCCTTCCAGCTCGTTTTCGCGTCGACCTGGAGGAGGATCTTATGCGCGTGCGTCTGCCCTTGGCTTTGCCGGCTGCCCTGTTGATGGTGAGTTCGTGGTTCTCCGGCGGGTGCCGGACTCAGTCGGACGAGCCGAAGTTCGCGTCCTCTTCGCTCGTCGCGGTCGCGAGCTGCGACGAGGCGCTCGGCTACGTGCGGGCCGTCGCGCTCGGCGAGATGAACGCCCGCATCGACTCGGCGATTAGCGACTTCGAGAAGAACGGCTGCGGCTACCACGGCTGGGGCTACGCGGAGGGCGACGCCGTCGCCGGCGCGACGAGCAACGCCTCCCCCTCGCCGCCGTCGGGCACGACGCGCGGCGGTAGCGAGCCGAGCTCTCCCAAGAACACGACCGGCACGAACAACCAGGTCAAGGGCGTCGACGAGGCGGACTTCGTCAAGAACGACGGCCACTACATCTACCTGGCGCAGAACGGTGTGCTGCGCATCGTCGAGGCGTGGCCGGCGGAGGAGACCAAGGAGATCTCGGTGACCAAGCTCGACGGCACGCCGAAGAAGCTCTTCGTCGAGGGCGATCGCGCGCTGGTCTATGTCGCGGTGCCCAAGAGCGCCGACAAGACCTCGGGCGGTTACTACTACGGCTCGGGCGAGTGCACCTACGGCTACGACTGCGACTTCACCGGCGACGGACAGTCGACCGACGTGCTCGTCTTCGACATCTCCGATCGCAAGGCCCCCAAGCAGCTCCGCAAGGTGTCGCTGTCCGGCTCGCTCATCGCGGCGCGGCGCATCGGTGGCGCCGTCCACACCGTCGTCTACGACAACGTGGTTGCGTTCCCCGAGCTGCAGTACTACCCGCAGAGCAACCTGTGCGACTACGTGTCGATCCCGGGTCTGTCGCAGCCGCCGATCTGGGCGGTGCAGAAGGCGCGCGCCGCGTACGAGAAGCTGCGCGACGAGAACCGCCAGATCATCCTGACCAAGGATCTGTCCAAGGTCCTGCCGAGCGCCGTCGACTCGCTGGGCGGGGGTTCGCTCGACACCAACGCGCTGTGCGCGGGCCTCTATCGCTCGCCGCTGCTCGATGGATCGAGCTTCACGACGCTGCTGTCGTTCGACATGACCAAGCAGGAGCCGCTCCACTCGGCCAGCGTGCTGTCGCGGCCGGGCGCGGTCTACGCGTCGGGGGAGTCGCTCTACATGGCGGTCCGCCAGCAGCCGAGCTTCTGCTACGGCTGGTACGACGGCTACGAGCAGGAGGACGAGCTGTCGTCGATCCACAAGTTCCGCATCTCCGATCAGCCGTCGACGACGTCGTACGTCGGCTCGGGCCTGGTCAAGGGCCACGCCCTGAACCAGTTCGCGATGGACGAGAAGGACGGCAACCTGCGCATCGCGACCTCGACGGGCCACGTCCCCGATCCGAACGTGATCAGCCAGGTGACGGTGCTCGGGGAGGCGGGCGGCGCGCTCCAGCAGCTCGGCTTCGTCGGCGGCATCGGCCCCAAGGAGGACATCCGTTCGGTGCGCTTCGAGGGAGATCGCGGCTTCGTCGTGACCTTCAAGAAGACCGATCCGCTGTTCGTGCTCGACCTCGCCGATCCGCACAAGCCCTCGATCCTGGGCGAGCTCAAGATCCCCGGCTTCTCGACGTACATGCACATGCTCGACGCGACGCACCTGCTCGCCATCGGGTATGACGCCGATGACCACGACACGTTCGCCTACTTCGACGGTGTGCTGATCCAGATCTTCGACGTCACCGATCCGAAGACGCCGACGCTGCTGCACAAGCACATCATCGGCTCGCGCGGCACTTCGTCCGAGGCGCTGATGAACCACCTGGCCTTCACGTACTTCGACGCCAAGAAGATCCTCGCCCTGCCGATGACCGTCTGCGAGGGCGGCAACGACGGCACCTACGGTGATCAGCTGACCTTCTCGGGTCTGATGCTGTTCGACGTCGATCTGACCACCGGCATCAACGAGCGCGGCCGCGTCGAGCACCCGAAGCCCTCGATGGACTCGGGCTACGGCTACAACTACTCCTGCTACAACTGGTGGACGCAGGCGCACTCGGAGGTGCAGCGCTCGATCTTCTTCGACGACTACGTCTACTCGATCTCCGACGCCGACCTGAAGGTCCAGAACATCGACGCCCTCGGCGCCGACCTCGTCTCGCTCCCCCTCAAGTAGCGGACGTCGTCACTTCGTGAACGACGCGATGCAGGTCGTGTCGGCCGAGACCGTGACGTTGTTGATCGCGTCCGCCCCGATGCAGCCGCGCCCCGACCAGCCTGCGAACGTGTAGGTCGCGGCTGGGGCGGCCGTCAGCTTGACCACCGTCCCCTCGTCGATCATCGCCTGACAGTCCGTGTTTGCGCCGCCGCAGTTGATCGCGCCGATGTCTGAGGTCACGACCCCGCCTTCGGTCGGCAGCGCGGTGACGCTCAGGATGTGCTTCTTGGCGGGCACCGCCAGGTCGGCGTCGAAGCCTGGGCCGGTCGTCCCCGAGTCACAGCCGAGCACCAGCGCACCGATCGTGGCGCCGACGAGCACGCTCGGCAGCAGTCGAACCCAACTCCTCATCAGCGATCTCCTTTCGCGGCGCGGTCGTGGTGCTTGGTCGCGGGCCTCTTGCTCCGTCCGTTGCCACCCTGGCTGGTGAGCCGCTGCGGCGCAACGAGGTTCCCAGCTGGAGCGTACATCGAGACGCGGCGGACGTGCTCGTTGATCTCGAGCGACTGCTGCAGCGACGGGAAGGCGCGCTGCTCGCAGTCGATGCGCTCGCACAGACGGCAGGTCACCCCGACCGGGATCGTCGTCTGCGGGTTGTCGAGATCGACGCCGTCCGAGTAGACGAGCTCCTTGGCATAGTCGATCGTGCAGCCGAGCCCGATGGCGTGCATGGGGTGCTGTGCGTGGTAGCCGCCCGAGTCCTTCTGGATGGTGCGGGCGAGGCAGAAGTAGGCGACGCCGTCGGGCATGCGCGACAGCTGCAGGCGGATCATCCCGGGCGTCAGGAAGGCGGCGAAGACGTTCCAGCGCGGGCACGCTCCTGAGAAGCGCGCGAAGCGAATCCCCGACGCCGAGAAGCGCTTCGAGATGTTGCCGGCCACGTCGATGCGGATCATGTGGAAGGGGATGCCCTCGTCGCCCTTGCGGCGCAGCGTCGTCAGGCGGTGGCACACCTGCTCGAAGCCGACGCGGAAGCGGCGGCCGATGACCTCGATGTCATAGCGCTCCTCCCGCGTCGCGGCGACGAACGGTCCGTACGGCATCAGGACCGCGCCGGCGAAGTAGTTGGCGAGCGCGACGCGGGCCAGCGAGCGTGAGGCCGGCGAGGTGAGGTACGGATCGTCGGTGAGGCGATCGAGGACCGGGCCGAGCGTCAGCAGCCCGATCTGGTGCGCGAGCTGAAAGGTGCGGGAGCGCGTCGGCAGGAGCTCGGACAGGACGAGCCGCTTCTCCCCGTCCTGGTAGCGACGGAGGATGCCGCGCTCGCTGCCCCAGTGCGCGACCTCGACGTCGACGCCGAGGTGCTTCTTCAAGTGGCGGACCATGCCAGGGTAGAGCTCCTCGCTCTCCTTGCGGGCGCGCTGGACGAGCGCCTCGGCCGCCTCCTCGAGCTCGGGGAAGTGGTTCATGTGGCGCTGGATGAGGTCGCTCACCTCCTCGCTCGGCATGTGCGACGCGGGCGCGCCGCCCTCTTCCTTCTCGGAGATGCGGCTCTGCAGGTGCTCGGTCGACTCGCGCGCCGCCTGATACGCTTGGTAGAGGGTCAGCACGGCGCGCGCCGTCTGCGGGCTCGCGGTCGCGACCTCGCGCAGCTCGTTCTGGAGGAGGCCATGCTCCTCGAACAGCGGATCGGCGAAGGCCTCGACCAGATCGGCGACGAGGCGCGCGTCCTCGTCGGTGGCGAAGCTGTTGAGCTCGATCGAGAACTGCTGCGCCAGCTTGATGAGCAGCGCGGCGGGCAGCGGCCGGTGGTTGTTCTCGATCAAGTTGAGATAGGAGGGCGAGATGCCGAGGCGCTCGGCCATCTGCCCCTGGCTGAGCGACTCGCGCCGCCGGAGCGCGCGCACCTTGGCACCGAGACGGGGGCCTGGAAGACGCGGCGTTTTCATGGCGATTTCTCCCCTTCGACGAGCTTCGTCGTTTACAACATTTACAATGTTACAACCTGACATTGACAGAACACAACCCCGCTTTCACCGTCACAAAACGTTTCGCGTTGACCAAAGCTCGGTCGTGGGCAAATTGTGAAGACAGTCATGGCGCAGGGCGCAAAAAAAGAGGTCGCCGAAGTCCCAGGGATGGTGCTGACGAGGCCGATCCCGTCCGAGCACGCCGCGGTCGTCAGCCCGGGCGCGCTCGCCCTCGTGGCGGCGCTGCATCGTCAGTTCGAAGGGCGTCGTCGCGAGCTCCTCGAGCGGCGGGCGGCGCGGCAGCGCGAGATTGACGGAGGCGCGCGCTTCGACTTCCTCGCCGAGACCGCGAGCGTCCGATCGGGCGACTGGAGGGTCGCGCCGGTTCGGCCCGAGCTGGCCGATCGCCGCGTCGAGATCACCGGCCCGCCCGATCGCAAGATGGTGATCAACGCGCTCAACTCCGGCGCGCGCGTCTTCATGGCGGACTTCGAGGACTCGAACAGCCCGACCTGGCTCAACCAGATCGAGGGGCAGCAGAACCTCGCCGACGCGATCCGCGGCAGCATCGAGTACACCGCCCCGGACACCGGCAAGCACTATCGGCTCGGCGAGAAGCCGGCGGTGCTCTTCGTCCGGCCGCGCGGCTGGCATCTGCTCGAGAAGCACGTCTTCGTCGACGGCGAGCCGGTCTCCGGCGGCCTGTTCGACTTCGGCGTCTATTTCTTCCACAACGCCAAGGAGCTCGTGGCGCGCGGCGCCGGGCCGTACTTCTACCTCCCCAAGCTCGAGAGCCACCTCGAGGCGCGGCTG
>CAZPEY010000253.1:0-8600 GCA_964585665.1 uncultured Polyangiaceae bacterium
TCGAACCGCAGCGCCCAGCGCTTGTCGCGCGCGGCGGTCTCGGCGATGGCCTGCAACAGCGCCTTCTGGAGCGCCGGCACGTCGCGCGCCCACTCGTAGCCATCGTCGTCGCCGTCGTAGTCGTCCGGGAACTCGGCACGCAGGGTGAGACGGAAGGTCAGAACTCGCTCTTCGGTGTGGGGGCGGGGCTGTGGCATGGTGGAGGCATGAAGCTAGCGCGGGTGGTCGCATTCGGCGCGATGATTCTGACCGCGCAGGTCGCTCGCGCCGATGCGCTCGCGTTGCTGGTGCAGGAAGGCGATCTGGTGTTTCAACGCTCGCGCTCAGCCCAGAGCGAGGCGGTCGCGCTGGCGACCCACAGCGCGCTGACCCACATGGGGATCGTGCTCTTCGAAGAGGGTCGGTTCTGGGTCTACGAGGCCGTGCAGCCGGTGCAGCGGACGCCGCTCGACGCGTGGGTGGCGCGCGGCCTCGACGGCAAGGTCGTCGTGCGCCGGCTACGTGACGCGGCGAGCGTGCTCACGCCCAAGGTCCTGCACGAGCTCAAGCGGAGCGTCCATGGCTTCCTCGGCAAGCCCTACGATCTGCAGTTTCGCTGGGACGACGATGAGCTCTACTGCTCGGAGCTGGTCTACAAGGCGTACGAGCGCGCCGCGGGGGTGCGCCTCGGCAGGCTGCAGCGCGCCGCCGAGCTCGATCTGTCGTCTCCGACGGTGCAGCGCAAGCTCCGGCAGCGGTACGGCAAGCGGCTGCAGCGGTTCGAGCCGCGGGAGCAGGTGATCACGCCGCAGTCGATGTTCGACGATCCTCGCCTAGTCACGGTCGTTGGCAGCGCGCCTACTCGATAGGGGTGGAGTGAACGGCGAGATCCTCGAGGAGCAACGAGCCGTCGGGCAGGAGCTGGTAGCTGCGCAAGGTGAGCGTGTAGTTGTGCTCGTCGACGAGTAGGCCGCTGCGCTCGCCGATGCGGCCCTGTAGCTCGGCCTTGGAGAGCGCGCGGCCGACCCACCGCGCCAGGCCAGGTTGGGGGGAGAATAACGCCGCCAGGGGCGCGGGCAGGTCGTCGACCTTCTTGAGCAGGCTCTGATGCGGCGTCGGGGCGACGGCGAGCAGCAAGCGGGCGGCGGTGCGGAACTTCGCCATCACGGTCGGACAGCGCAGACGATCGAGGGCGCTCGACTTGAGCAGGCCAGGGGGCGGGCAGGCTCGCACGTCGTCGACGCGCCGCCGATAGCCGTCCGCATCGAGGTTGGCGGTGTGCGGCAGGATGAGGCTCGCCTGGCCACCTTCGAGCAGAAAGAGACGTAGGGGGAGGTAGCGATGGCCGCCATCGCTCGATCCGCCGGCGACGACGAGATCGGGTTCGGGGGTGCGCCAGTAGACCAGCTGCGTGTCGCGACGCTTGGCATCGAGGGAGCTGCGGACGAAGGCCTCATGCGCTGTGTGCAGCGCGCGCTGGGTCGGATCGGCGGGGGCCGGACCGTTCGCCCCGACGACGAACCACGGCTCCGCCTGCGTCGGGACCGAGACGGCCAGGGCGAGGAGCAGGATCGCCGATCGCATGTCAGTACGCGAACTGGAGCGCTGTCTTGAGCGCGGTGTCGAAGGGCTGGACGTTGGCAGGCGGCGTCGAGTCGAAGGCGAGGGTCACCGACAGCTTGAGGCTGACGTAGCGTCCGACGGCGACCAGCAGCTCGCTCTCCGAGAGGACGCGGAGGTCGCGGCGCTGATCGAGGCGGGGCTGGACATAGACCGCCTGGCCGATGCGCAGGCGCTCGTCGAGCTTGACCGTGACGATGAAGTAGGCCGAGGCGCGATGCTCCTTGGCGATGGCGCCGCTGTCTGGCTTGTCGTCGCGTCGGATCTGCTGGTACTCGAACATGTAGAGCGCCGCGATCGCTGCATCGACGTTGGGCGTCGTCACCAGCTTGATGCGAGGTCCGGTGCCGCCGACCGCGCGCACCGCCAGCCGACGAAACTGGTCGCTGTCGAACTGAACGAAGACCTCCGCGTCGAACGGACCCCACATCAGCGCGCGATAGCGGAGGTGCTCGAAGTGGCGCGCCAGGAAGCGGTCCTTGGTCGTCGTCAGGTTGCGCATGCCGTACTCGCCGCGCGTCAATAGGAACACCGTGTGGCGGCCACGGATATAGCGCACTACGGAGCTGCCCGCCGCCTGTAGGAGCGAGATGTTGCCGGCGCGAAAGTCGAGCGCCCCCTCCCCGGCGACGGTCCAACCGCTGCGCAGATCCTTGCCGAGCAGCGGCTGTACGTTGACGATCTGGGCCTCGGCACTGCTGCTCCACAACAGCAGGGCGATCCAGAACGCTGCTCCATTTTGGAGCAGTCGGACCAGTCGCCAGCGCCACCCCCCGTCGGAGGGAGAGCTGGCATCGAGGTTGCTCAGAAGACAGGCCAAGGAGGCCACCATCATGAGCAACGTCGCCAATGTCGGTCAACACAATCAGAAGTCCGCCAGGGTCCTGCGAGGACGGCGCGGCGCGCCGGAGTACGTTTCCGGGCTGCGGGCGCGCTTCTGGGGCGTCCGTGGCTCCGTCGCTACCGCAGGTGCGAGCACCGCCTCGGTTGGCGGCAACACGAGCTGTATCGAGGTACGCTGCGGCCACGAGCTGATCATCCTCGACGCAGGGACGGGCCTGCGGGCGCTCGGGGCGGCGCTGCCGCGTGGCCTGCCCCTCGACGCGTCCATCTTGCTCTCGCACTTCCACTGGGATCACATCCAGGGGTTCCCGTTCTTCGGTCCCGCCTACGTGCCCGGCAATCACCTCGACCTCTATGGCCCAGAGCGCTCCGCCGGCAAGGACGGCAACATCCGCGAGGCGTTCGAGGCGCAGATGCGCGCGCCGCACTTTCCGGTCGGTCTCGACGCGATGCGCGCCTCCCTCGGCTTCTTCCCGGTCGCGGCGGGCCAAGTGTTCCAGATTGGTGCAGCCAAGATCACCGCGGCCGCCGCCTGCCATCCGAACGGCTGCCTCGCCTATCGCATCGAGCACGACGGCTGCTCGCTGGTCTATGCGACCGACACCGAGCACCTACCCGACGGTGTCCTCGATCCGAGCCTGCTCGCCCTCGCCAGAGGCGCCGATGTCCTGATCTACGACGCGCAGTACACCGATGAGGAGTATGGCGCTGGCAAGCGTGGCTGGGGGCACTCGACGCCGAGCGAGGGAGTGCGCCTGGCGCGGGAGGCCAAGGTCGGACAGCTCGTCCTGTTTCACCACGACCCGCTGCACGACGACTTCCTGGTGGCGCGCATCGAGGCGGAGACGCGCCGCCTGTTCCCAGCGACGACCGCAGCCCGCGAAGGCCTGACGATCGCGCTCGGCGCCGTCGCCGTCGTTGGACTCTGAGAGGCCGAAGCCCTTGTCGATCCACGACCCGAACGGCATGGCCGCGGTTGCGCCATCTTGGCTCAGTGATCCACAATGGAGCATGAGCGAGCGCAGCGGCCACCCGACGTTGCTCCTGGCGATCGGCCACTTGCTGCGCCGCGAGGTCGAGCTCGACGTGCTCTTCGCAGCGATCGTCGACCAGGTGGCCAAGGCGCTGGAGGCGGATCGCGGCACGCTCTACCTGGTCGATCCCGAAGCGGGCGAGCTATTCAGTCGCGCCGCGCACCTTCCCGAGCTCAAGCAGATCCGTCTGAAGCTCGGCCAGGGCGTCGCTGGTAGCGTCGCGACGAGCGGCGAGCTCGTCAATCTCCCGACCGTACCAGGCGAGCGCTCGTTCTTCGCCGACATCGATCGACAGACCGGCTACAAGACCCGCTCGATCCTGGCGGCGCCGATCCTCGATCGGCACGGCAAGACGCTGGGCGTCCTGCAGGTCCTCAACGCCAAGAGCGGCCGGTTCTCGACGGAGGCCGAGGGGGTGATGCGCCGGCTCGCGGCCGAGACGGCGATGGCCCTCGAGGCGACGTCGCTCTATTCGCAGGTGCGGGCGCCCGCCGAGACGGCGCTCCCGGTGCGCTATCGGTACAACCGCATCGTCGGCGAGTCGCGGGAGATGCGCGCCGTCTACGACCTGGTCCGGCGCGCCGCGGCCACGACGGCGACGGTGCTGATCACGGGCGAGAGCGGGACCGGCAAGGAGCTGCTGGCGCGCGCTGTCCACTTCAACTCGCCGCGCAAGGACGCGCCCTTCGTCAAGCTCGACTGCACCGCGATCCCGCCGACACTGATCGAGAACGAGCTGTTCGGTCACGAGCGCGGCGCGTTCACGGGGGCGGATCGTCGCAGCGAGGGGAAGTGTGAGCAGGCCGGCGGTGGCACCCTGTTCATCGACGAGATCGGCGAGCTCCCGCTGCCCGTCCAGAGCAAGCTCCTGCGGTTTCTTCAGGACCGCGAGTTCGAGCGGGTCGGTGGCACGCGCACCCTGCGCACCGACGCGCGGGTCGTCGTCGCCACCCACCGCGATCTGCTCGCCATGGTGGCGCGGGGGCAGTTCCGTGAGGATCTCTACTATCGCTGCCGGGTCGTCGAGCTTCGCCTGCCGCCGCTGCGCCAGCGTGGCCGCGAGGACATCGTCCGCCTCGCCGAGCACTTCCTCGATCAGTACTCGCGGCGCTACGGCGACCGCAAGCTGCGGCTCTCGGCCCCGGCGATCAAGCAGCTCGTCGAGCACCACTGGCCGGGCAACATCCGCGAGCTTGAGCACTGCATCGAGAGCGCGGTCGTGCTCGTCGAGGGCGAGCTAATCGAGCCGCGCCACCTGCCGATGGCCCGGTCGCAGCCGAGCCCCGCGCCTCCACGCCCCGAGACCTGGAGTCCGCGCACTCTCGACGAGGTCGAGCAGGAGCACATCGCGCGCACGCTCGCGGCGCACGGGGGAAACCGCTCCCTCGCGGCGCGCAGCCTCGGAATCGGCCGCAACACGCTGCTGCGAAAAATCACACGCTACGGCCTTTAGAACGTCGATTTTCTCGAGTACCTTTTGGCGCATGAAGCGCGCCCTTCTCCTGCTGCCGTTCGTCGCGGCTTGCTCCGGCACCAACGTCACGGCCCTCTACCCCCCACGCCCTGCGGCGACCCCAGCGGCGCCCGTCGCCGATCCGCCGCCGTCTCGCATCGTGATCCACGCCAGCGTCGCAGCCTCGGCGCTGCAGAAGATCCTCGATCAGAAGCTGCCAGCGACGGGCGAGGGCTCGTTCGTCGTCATGGGGTCGCAGCGCAAGTACAAGTGGACGCGCGAGAAGCCGACGGTGCGCTTCGACAAAGGGACGATCGGGGTGACCGCGAAGATCTCGGCCACCGTCGATCTGGTCGCGAACATGGACTTCGCGCTCAAGCTCGATCTCGTCGCCGAGCCGGTGATCTCCTCGAGCTACGTGGCGCGTCTGCAGTCGCTGCAGGTCAACGTCACCTCGGACGACAAGCGGCTCAAGGTCGCGCAGGGCGTCGCCGGCCTGATGGACACGCTCAAGCAGACCGTCGAGCAGCAGGCGCGCGACTTTGCCTTCGATCTCAAGCCGGCGATCGCCGAGGCGCACGGCCGCATCGCCAAGCCGATCGACATCAACGTCGGTGACGCCAAGGGCTGTGCCGAGCTCAAGATCGTCGGTGTCGAGGCCGGCCCGACGGTGCTCGCCGACGGCGTCGAGAAGGATCTCGCCATCGTGATCACGCCGGGCGTGACCCTGCCGTGCGCGACGAACACCACGCCGAGCACGATGCCGCCGCTCGCCAACGTCGCGTCGCTGCCGACCGGTCCGTTCTCGGTGACGGTGCCGATCGCCGCCAACTACACCGAGCTCCAGCGCGCGATGACGGCCGCGTTCACCAACGGCAAGCTGTTCTTCTCCAAGGAGTTCCCCGAGCTCTACCTCGAGAAGCCCGAGGTCTACTCGAGCAAGGACGCGATCATCCTCAAGCTGCACATCAACGGCAAGGTCAACAAGTACGGGCTCAACGTCAACCTCGACGGGGATCTGTTCATGGCGGGCCACCCGACGGTCGTCGACAACGAGCTGCGCATCCCCGATCTCGAGCACACCATCGAGACGAAGAACTTCCTGCTCAAGCTGAAGGCGGCGATCGACGGCGACTCCATCCGGAGCCAGGCGCGCGAGGCGCTGCGACTCGACATCGGCGAGCGACTGCGCGCGGTGCGCGACAAGATGTCGACGGAGCTGTCGTTCGGCGGCGAAGACGGCTGCCTGCGCGCGGCGGTCAACCGGATCGAGGTCACGTCGGTGCATCCGCACGCGAGCTACCTGCGCCTCTACGTCGCGCTGACCGGTCAGTCGTCGGTCTACCTGCCCTGCCCGCCGCCGGTCGTCGCTCGATGACGCGGCTCCTCGTAGTGCTGCTGCTCGTCGCTGCGGCCTGCAACGTCGGCAAGGATCGAGGCGTCGGCAACCCGGGGCCTGGGCCGACGGGCAAGAAGGACGGTGGCAGCACCGACGGCGGCGAGGATCTTGCGGTGAGCGACGCGGCGCTCGGTGACGCCGCGCTCGGTGACGCGGGGGGCGACGCGGCCGTCGCTGGCGGCGACCTCAAGGCGAGCAGCGGCGATCTCGCCAAGCCCGATCTGCTCGGCAAGGTCGGCGATCTGCTGGCCGGCAGCGTCGGAGGCCCCCCCAAGGTCGGGCAGTGCGTGACCGACAACGACTGCGGCGGCGCGACCTGCAACCCGTTCTTCCCCGGCGGGCGCTGTCAGCCGTGCGCCCTCTGCCCGAATGGGACGACGTGCAACAGCAACGTCGGCGTCTGTACGCAGGCCTGCAGCGACTGCGGCGACACCCTGAGCTGCGGTTCTTCCGGCGGTGAGGAGATCTGCCTCAACCCGGGATGCAGCAGCCAAGGGGACTGCCCCTCGATCTACGAGTGTCGTGTCCTCGAAGGATCGTCGGGGACGAGCAAGTACTGTCAGCGGTGGAAGTGTGGCAGCGTCGGCGATCCGAGTTGCCCGAGCGGGACGGACTGTCGCAAGTACAGCGGGTCGACGTACGTGTGCGTCGAGACCGCGCTGTTCTGATCGCGAGAAGCGACTAGTCGAGCTTGGCCTTCAAGTAGGAGATGATCGCGGCGCGCATGTCATCTGCCTGCTTCTCCGTGGGCGGCGGGTTGAGGGGACGAACGCGCTTGATCGACGTCTCCATCTCTCGCTTGATCTCGTCGCGGACGCGCTTCTCGGTCAAGATCGAGTCCGAGCTGCGGCCGCGTACGTTCTGGTCCGCCAGCTTGATGAGGTAGCGGCGGAAGCGGGCGTGGAGCTCTTCCCCCAGGAGCACCTTGACCTGCTCCTCCTCGTTGGCGAGGCGGGCAAAGCGTCCCGAGTCGGCCACGTTGAGCCCGTCGGCGTGCTCGGAGGCGAGCCCATAGCAAAGCCGGATCGCCATCGCGTCGTCGACGAAGCCGAAGATCTCGTGGTCCGGGATCAGGTCGAACTGCGAGACGCAGTACGACAGCGCCGTGGCGAGGAAGCGCCGCCCCGGGGCCGCGATCTGCTCCTGGCCCGACAGCTCGTACGTCGTCCGCAGGTCGGCGGCAAAGTTGTCATTCCATTCGGCAAGTAACTTGACGAAATCAATCGCTCCGCTCATCTCTGCTCCGCCGGTTGTTTGGGTAGGGTGACCGTAAAGACCATGCCGCCTTCCGGTCGCAGGGTCGCGCCGATCTTACCTCCGTGGCGACGAACGATCTCGGAAGAAATGTAGAGGCCGAGGCCGAGGCCACCGCGCGGCGGCGCGTTCTTGGCGCGGAAGAAGGCGGTGAACAGCCGATCCAGCTGCTCGGGAGGGACCCCGGTGCCGCGATCGGCGACGGTCAGCGTGGCGGTGGTCTCGTCGCCCCGCACCTCGATCTCGATGGCGCGATCGCGCTCGCTGTGGCGCACCGCATTGTTGACCAGGTTGGTGACGATCTGCTCGACGCGCAGCCGATCGAAGTGGCCGCGCAGCTCGCCCTTGAGCGTCAGCCGGATGTCGCGCCCCTGCGCGTCGGGGATGAGAAACTGCAGCGAATTGCGGCAGAGCTCGCCCAGATCGGCTTCCTCTCGGTTGAGCGGCAGCTCCTTGCTCTGCAGCCGCGCCGAGTCGACCAGCTGATCGATGAGGTGAGTCATCCGATCCACCTGACGATTGATCCGCCCGAGCAGGCTCGCGCGTCGCTGCTCGTCGGCGATCGCGGTCGTATCGAGCTCGAGGAGGCCGGTCGTGGCGCGCAGGCTGGTCAGCGGCGAGCGCAGCTCGTGCGAGGCGATGCGCAAGAAGCGATCTTTGGCCTCGGCGAGCGTGCGTTGCTCGGTGACGTCGAGGATTGCACCGACCACTTCCTCGACGGTGCCGTCAGGGCTGCGCTGGATCGGGATCGCGGACACGATCGCGTACATCTCCCGCTTGCCGTCGGGAGAGACCATGCGGATCTCCTCGCCAGGCAGGACCTCACCAGCAAAGCCGCGGGCGATGCGCATCTCGTTCATCGGGATCGGCCTGCCGTCGAGGCGAAAGTAGCCGATCTGCATCGCGCGCTCTGTCCAGGTGCGCTGCGGGTCCTCGCCCAGAAAGTGGTGTTGGAAATCGAGCGCCGCCTGGTTGAGGTAGATCATGTCGCCCTGGCGCTTGAGGATGTGCAGCGCGA
>CAZPEY010000254.1:0-8503 GCA_964585665.1 uncultured Polyangiaceae bacterium
CGTCCTCTTGCGCCTTCTCGGTCGCCTTGCCCTCGTCGACGACCGCCTGCACCGCCGGATCGATGCCGCCGCCCGCCGCGCCACCGCCGCCCGCCGCTGCGCCGGGAGGAGGCGCCGAGCCTGCTGCGCCCGAGCCGCCCGCGCCGTTGTTCGCCGCCGCGCCACCACCATCGCCCGCGGGCGCTGGAGCAGCCGCTGCACCGCCGCCGCCCGCATCCCCACCAGCCGCCGGAGCAGGGCCCGTGTCCGCACCGATCGCCGCGCCAGCCTCGGCGGCTGCGTTCTGTGCCGCGACCGCGTTCTCGTCGTAGCCGAGCGACTGGATCTTCTTGTCGTAGTACTGGTGCTGCTTGCTGAGGTTGCCCGACGGGCCCGGATCGGCGGGCGCTCCACCGCCGCCACCGCCGCCACCCTTGGGCGTACCCAGGCCCATCTCGTCGGGATCGCCACCACCGCTCGGCTTGCCACCTCCACCGCCGCCCCCACCGATCTGCCCGGACTCACCGGCAGCGCCATGCGCCGCAGCGTCGGGCACCTGCGGAGCCTCGGGCGTCGGTACGGGGGCCGGCACCGGCTTGGCCTCTTGCACAGGAGCCGTGCCGCTGCCGTAGCTGACGCTGCCCGGACCCGTCGGATACGCCGGCACGATGGGCGGCGGCACCGCTGCGGGCTTGGCCGGCATCGGCACCGGCGGCTTCTTCGGGATCGGCGCAGGTGGCGGCAGCGGCGGTGGCGGGGCGGGAGGCGGCGGCAGCGGCGGTGGCGGCGCCTTCTCTTCCGCCTTGGCGCGCGCGTCGACACCCTCTTCCTCGGCCGTCTTCTCGGCCTCCTTCAGCTTCTCGGCCGTAGCCTTCTCCTGCTCGAGGATCTGCTCGACCTTCTGGTCGTACTCTGCCTGGATCTGCTGCGCCTTGAGCTCGTGCGCCGTCACCGCCTCGGCGTACTGCTGCTGCTGCTTGGCGACAGCCGCCGCGTGCTCCTCGTCCTGCTGTTGCTGCTTGGCGATCGCGGCGGCGAGCTCGGTGTTGTACTTGTTGTCGACGAGTCGCTGGGCGAGCGCGTGCTCGGCGACGACGTCGATGCCGGTCGTCGGATCGATGCCCATCGACGCGACCTGCGCCTGTCGCCACGACAGCACCTTGAGCTGCGCGGTCATGCGATCGAACCAGCCGCCCGTCGCGATGTCCTTGGCGAGCAGCTGGCCCGGCGTCGACGCCTTCATGTCCGGCAGCCACTCTTCGGCCTTGTCGGCGCAGTTGGCGTAGAAGTCACACGCGTCGCCGAGATCGACGAGGCTCTGTAGATCGTCGCCCTTGGTGATGCCCTGCTGCCAGTTGGGCGGCATGGCGTCGAGCTTGGCGCCGCCGGACAGGATCTCCTGCATGACGGGGCGGACCTTCTTCTTGGCCTCACCGTTCTTGGCCTCGTCCTGCGCCTCCTCACCGCCCTTCTTGGCGCCGCTGACGAGCCCAGGCGGCTCGTCCTTGCTCATCTCGAGGTCGCCCTTGAAGCCCGGATTCGATCCGCCGATGTTGAAGCCGAACGGCTTGACCGGCATCCACGACGGCAGCGTGAACGACGAGAGCTGGAAGGACGCGAGGTCCCACTCCTTGTCGATGATCGTGAAGCCGAATACCTTGGCTTTTGCGAACGCGACGAGGGCCGCTTCGAGCACGACCTCCGGGGTCACGTACGGCGTGACGGTGATGTCGAGGCCGTCGTGATCGCCGCCGAACACGCCTTCGACCTTCGCGCCGATCTTGAGCCCGAGCTTGGCGCGGAACTCGCCCTTGATGCCGGCCTTCGCGGTCGCGACCAGCAGCTGCAGCTCGCCAGCGATGCCGACGCCGAGCTTGAGCGTGACGCCGATGCCCATGTTGAAGTCACCGGCCGCGCGGATGAGCGGCAGCTTCCCGTCGAGCAGGCTCTTCATCGAGCCTTCCACCGACAGCGACTGGAAGTTGACCTGCGGCATGTCGATCGCCGCCTTGAGCGAGGCGGACAGATCCAGCACGACGTTCAGGAAGCCGACGCCAAAGAGCGGAATGGTCTGCTCAATGGCAAAGCCGCCCAGGTCCTTCTGGTTCTTGGGCTCCGGCGTCTGCGTCGGCTTGATCGTGCCTTTGAAGAAGAAGTCGTCCGCGCCGCTGTCGTACTCGACCTCGACCTGCCCCGACAGCTTGTCGCTGATCTTGAACGTGATCGAGCCGCCCATCTTGAAGTCGCCGCCCGTGAACCGAACGTGCAGCGACGCCGACTGGATGTACTTCGTGTTCTCGGGAACCGCGGTGCCCTCGACGTTGAAGTTGCCGGCGCCGTCCGCGCCGCCATGGATGTGGATCTCCTTGAAGCCCGGCGGCTTGAGCCACGCGTCGACGGAGACCGACCATTTCTCCGGCCCACCAAAGGTGACGGTGAGCTTGCCCTTCTTGCCGTCGGCGGCCATGGGCATCTTGAACTCGGTGGTCAACGAGCCGGTAATGTCGTCGCCCACCTTGGCGATCGTGATCGTCGTGTTCTCGAGCGGCAGCAGTGGCGGCTTGCGGATCTTGATCTCGCCCTTGGCCTCCGTCAGCGAACCGCCCTCGAAGGTGGCCTCGGCGTAGCCGGACTCGAGCCACTTGAGCGCCGAGCCGCCGCCGGGCACCACGTCGACCCGCGCCGTGGCGCTGAAGCTGTCCAGGTTGCCGGCTTTGACCGTGATCTTGCCTTTGAGATTGACCGCGGCGATATCCGACTCGATCGTGAGGATTCCCTCTTTGAACTTCGAGTCCTCGATCTCGATGCTCCCGCCCAGCTTGAACATCTTGATCTTGACGGTGCCAAGATCCACCGACGCGCTGAATCCCCTGTCCTTGACGTAGCTCGCCTTGACCGAGATGTTGCAGGAATCGACGCCCGGGATCTTGGTGATGGACGTCGAGAAGTCGTCCATGCCGTAGTCGATCTCACCGTCGCCACCCGTCACCCAGAACGACACCTCAGGTGGCTTCGAGAAGGTCACGCCGAGCTTGCTGAGTCCATCCGCGGTGAGCTTGCCTGCGATCTTGAAGCTCGTCGATCCCTCGGGCATCTCGACCTCGCCCGAACCCTCCTCCTTCCCCGTCGACGCTTTGAGCTCGATCTTCGCCAGCCCCTTCAAGTCCGCCGAGGCCTTGCCGCTGAAGAACGACTGCCCCTGATCCCAGCGGAACTTGAAGCCACCCTCGAGGTTCACCGGTCCGACGGGCTTGAAGTTGATGTCGCCCGCGGCGGTGAAGCGATTGTTCTTCACGCCGAGCGTCAGCTTCGAGCCCGACTTGATGCCGGGCACGTCGCCGATGTTGATCGTGCCGTGCGCGTCGATGGTGCCAGACGCGTCGTCGTAGCTGACGTGCGCGTTCTCGACCTTCTCGCCGATCTTGCCGAGGCCCTTGAGGCCCTTGATCGTGCCGCCCGCTTTGACCTTGTTGTTCTTGATCTCGATGTGGATCTCGCCGTCGACGAACCGCGAGATCGAGTCGGCGAACTCGAGCTTCACCGGCGCCGTCGTCGAGATCATGTTGTTGGCGAAGTGCGCCTTGACCTCGATGCCTCCCTTGAGGAAGGGCACCTCGTTGACCTTGAAGTTGAGATCGCCGGTGAGCGACTCGCCATTGATCGAGAAGTTGAAATCGCCCGACATGATGGTGCCGAGCTTGGCGTCGCCGATCAGGTGACCGGTGATCGTCGAGCCGTTCCACTCGATGTTCGAGCCCTCCTTCATCGTCAGCTCGCCGCCCGCTGGCAGCTTGAAGGTCTTGGTGCCCTCGAGCGACGCCTTGATCTTGAGGTTACCGCCCGAGTCGATCTCGACGTTGACCTTGACCTCCTTGAGCGCGTCGGGCGCGAGGTGGAACTCGGCCTTGGCCGAGAACTCGCCGCTCTTGGCGTTGCCCTTGAGTTGAATGTCGCTCTTGGTGACGATCTTCGGGATCTCGAACTCGGCACCGACGTCGAAGTCGCCCTTGTCGACGTCGATCATCGCGCCCGACTTCAGCTTGAAGTACTTGAACGACGCGTCGATGTGGAGGTCTTCGATCTTGCCGCCGAACTTGCCGCCCGTGTAGCTGAGATCGAACTTGCCGGAGAGCACTTTCTTGCCGCCGACGTTGACCTCGCCCGAGCCCTTGATGCCGCCATCGACCTTGATGTCGCCGGCGTACTCGAAGCCAATCTTTCCGCCGGTGAACTCGATCTTGACGGTGTTGCCGAGGTTCAACGACTGCTTGATGCTGTCGACGCTGATCTTGAACTTGAGGTGCTCGACCTTGTCGCCCTTGATCGTGCCTGCGAGATCCTCGATGGTGAGGCTCGGCAGCGCCGCGATCTTGACCGCCTCGTCGACCTTCAAGAAGCCGGCGGTGCCCGCCGACACCTTGCCGGTGACGACGCCGCTGGTCATCTTGCCGAGGTCGACCTGGATCGTCGCGTCGACGTGGAACTCTTTGCCGTCGTAGGTGATCTTGCCTTCCGCGCCGAGGCCGTCCATGCCGGCCTTGATGTGGACCTCACCTGACAGCGTCTTGTCCTCGATCTTGAAGCCGCCCGAGATGATCTGGCCTTCGATCTTCTTGCCGAGCGCGTCGATCGAGAACGGGCCGGTCTTGAACTTCACCGAGCCCGACAGCTTGCCGTCGTCGTACTCGACCTTCTCGACGGTGACGTACTGCTGGTACTTGGCGTCCGACGGCGTGATGTTGGTGCCGACGACCTTGATCTTCTTGTTCTCGTACTTGACCTCGAGGTCGCCCTGCAGGACGCCGATGATCTTCTTGATGTCGAGCTTCATCGACGCCTTGACGTCGGTGACCTCGTTGTTCGCGAAGGTCACGTCGGCGTGGACGCTCTGCCCCGCGATGTCGATGCTGCCGCCGATCTGCCCGGAGAATCCGCCACCGGCGTACTCGAGGTGCGAGCCGGCGGTGAGCGCGATGTCGGCGTTGTAGAGGCGCCACTTGCCGCCAGGTGCGGTGATCTTGCCCTCGGCCTTGCCTTCTTTGAGGCCGCCCGAGAACTTCCAGTCCTTGAGGATGCCCTGCGTGACGGCGAGATCCTCGACGTAGGCCGTGACCTTGCCGCCCGTCATGCCGAACTGCACCTCGGCTCCGTCCTGGATCAAGCCACCGAGGTTCTTGAGCCCGACCTTGACCTCGCCCGAGATGTCGCCGCTCTCGAAGTTGTAGCCGAGGTTGCTGACGTTGAGGTGCTTGGTCAGCGGCGTGTCCTTGACGTCGAGATCGGCCTTGACGCTCGTGATGCCAGCGTCGCCGAACTCGGCCGCGAGGCCGAGCTTGAAGTAGTCGTGCGTGACGTTGAGCTTGGGCTTGCCGCCCGCCTTGAACTTGACACCGCCGTCGCCGCCCTTCTCGAGGCCGATCTTGAAGTCGCTGACCGAGACCTGTGCGCCCGCCACCGTGAAGGTCGCCTGCGTCACCTCGACGGAGCCAGTCACCTGACCGCCGTGATAGTGGATCTCGATGTTGCCCGAGCCGAGCTGCTTGCTGCCGACCTTGACGTTGATCGAGCCGGTCAGATCGCCGTCGAAGTCGACCTCGCCGCCGTCCTTCTTGACGCCGAGCTCGGTCGACAGGTTGGTGATCTCGACGCCACCAAGCTGGAACTTGTCTTTCGCGATCGTCACCTTCGCCGAGAACGGCCCGCCCTTCTGATACTTGAGCGAGTTCAGCTTGAGCGCGTCGAACGGCTTCTTGTTGATCATCGCGTCGGTCGACTCGAACTCGGACAGGCCGCCGCCCGTCGAGCCCTTGGCGCGCATCGTCCCTGACAGCGCGCTGCTGATCGTCGACAGCGGAACGACGAGCTCGCCCGAGATGTCGAGGTTGCCGCCCTCGTACTTGATCTCGATCGACGCGTCGACGCCACCAGCGCCGGCGACCTTCAACTTGGCGACGCCGCTGATCGTCTCGCCGTCGATCTTGAGATCGCAGCTCACCACCTCGAGCGTGCCGAAGTCGCCGATCTTGATCGGCCCGCCCGACGAGATCTTGATCTCGCCCGACAGCTTGCCGCCCTTGTACTCGACGATCGGGATCTGTACGTAGGGCTGCAGCGTCGTGTTCGTCGCCTTGATGTCGGTGCCCTTGATCTCGACCGGATCGGCGCTGCCCTTGTGGTACTTGAAGTTGAGCTTGCCCTGGACGGCGCCGATGATCTCCTTGATGTCGATATCACCGTCGACGGTGATGTCCTCGATGTCGTTGTCCTTGACCTTGACGTGCGCGCCGAGGTTCGAGTTCTTGAACTTGATCTTGGCGCCGATGTCCGCCTCGGTAACGCCCTTGCCCTGCTCGTAGGTCGCCTTCGATCCGCCGGTGATCTCGACGGTGACGGGACCGAACGTCATCGGCGCGACGTTGGCGAGCGTGATCGATCCCTTGGCCTTGCCGTCTTTGTACTCGGCCGAGAGCGAGCCCGAGACGATCTCCTTGCCGCCCGCCGTGACCTTGGCCGAGCCCGTCACGCTGCCGGCGAAGTCGTAGGTGCCGCCCTCCTTCTTGACCTTGACCTTGGCCTCGAAGTTCGTGATGTCGACGTTCGGGATCTTGCCAAAGTCGTCGAGCGTCAGCGTCGCGTCCGCCTCGATGAGCTCTGGCGTCTTCTGATACTTGAGCGAGTTGAGCGCGATCGTCTTGCCGTCGGCGATCTTGAAGGTCGCGTTGGTCGCTTCGACTGCCTCGAGACCCGAGCCCGTCGACGCCTTGACCTTCGCGGTGCCGCCCAACCGGTCATTGATCGTGCTCAGCTGGATCGTCACCTCGCCCGAGATGTCGAACTTGCCGCCCGCGTACTTGAGCGTGATCGACGCCTCGCCGATGCCACCCTTGGCCGTGAAGGTCGCCTGCCCCTTGAAGTCGTCCCCGTCGAGCTCGAGCGTGCAGTCCTTGAGGCGAATGTCGTAGTCGCCGATCTTGATGTCGCCCGAGTCGATCTCGACCTTGCCGGCGAACTTGCCGCCCTTATACGAGACGTGCGGGACCTTGACGTACTTCTGGAACTTCGGATCCGACGCCATCAAGCCCGTCCCCTCGATGGAGATCGGATCGGCTTCGCCCTTCTTGTAGGCGAAGGTCAGGTTGCCCTGGAGCGGCGGGACGAAGTCCTTGATGTTGATGTTGCCCGAGACGGAGATCGAATCGAGGTCGTTGTCCTTGATCCCGACCTGCGCGCTGAAGCTCGACTCCTTGATCTTGACGTCCGCGCCGACCTTGGCCTCGGTGACGCCCTTGCCCTGCTCATACGTTGCCGTCGCGCCACCGTGGATCTTGACGCTGACCATCCCGAACTCGAGCGGCGCGACCTCGGTGAGCGTGATCTTGCCCTTGGCGACGCCGCTCTTGTATTCGGCGGACAGCGAGCCCGAGACGATCTCCTTCCCGCCCGCCTGCACCTTCGCCGAGCCCTTGACGCTGCCGGAGAACTCGTAGCTGCCGCCCTCCTTCTTGACCTTGACGTTGGCCTCGAAGTCCGTGATGTCGACGTTCGGAATCTTGCCGAACTGATCGAGCGTCAGCGTCGCGTCCGCCTCGATGAGCTCCGGCTCTTTCTGGTACTTCAGGTGATTGAGCGCGACCGTCTTGCCCTCGGCGATCTTGAACGTCGCGTTGGTCGCCTCGACCTCCTGCAGGCCCTGCGAGCTCGAGCCCTTGACGCGCGCGGTGCCACCGAGCCGATCGTTGATCGTGCTCAGCTGGATGGTGACCTCGCCCGAGATCTCGAACTTGCCGCCCTCGTACTTGAGCGTGATCGTCGCATCGCCGATGCCGCCCTTGCCGGTGAAGGTCGCCTGGCCCTTGATGTCGTCGCCGTCGACCTCGATGTTGCAGTCTTTGAGGCGGATCTCGTAGTCGCCGATCTTGATGTCGCCCGAGTCGATCTCGATGCGGCCCTTGAACTTGCCTTCCTTGTAGGAGACGTGCGGGACCTTGACGTACTTCTGGTACTTGGGATCGGAGGCCATGATGTCCGTGCCTTCGATCGAGATCGGATCTGACGCGCCCTTGTGATACTCGAACTTCAGGTTGCCCTGCAGCGGCTTGATGAAGTCCTTGATGTTGATGTCGCCGTTGATCTTCACCGAGTCGATGTCGTTGTCTTTGATCCCGACCTTGGCGGTGAACGTCGACTCCTTGATCTTGACCTGCGCGTTGACCTGTCCCTCGGTGATCCCCTTGCCCTGTTCGTAGGTCGCCGACGTGCCGCCCTGGATCTGGATCGACACGACGCCGAACGTCATCGCCGCGGCGTTGTCGATCGTCACCGTGCCCTTGGCGATACCCTCCTGATACGACGCGTCGAGCTTGCCCGAGACGATCTCCTTGCCCCCCGCCTCGACCTTGACGCCTGACTTGACCGAGCCCGAGAAGTTGTAGTCGCCGCCGACCTTCTCGACGGTGACCTTGGCCTCGAAGCCATCGAGCTTGACCGCCGGGATCTTCTCGAACTTGTCGGCGGTGAGCACCGC
>CAZPEY010000255.1:0-8470 GCA_964585665.1 uncultured Polyangiaceae bacterium
GGGCTCGGTCATCCTCGCCGGCGTGCTGCTCAAGCTCGGCACATATGGCCTCCTGCGCTTTGCGATCCCGTTCTTCCCCTCGGCGGTCGCGCAGTGCGCGCCGTACCTCGCGACGCTCGGTGTGATCGGCATCATCTACGCGTCGTTCGTCGCGTTCGCGCAGGACGACATCAAGAAGCTGATCGCGTACTCGTCGGTGGCGCACCTCGGCTTCGTGGTCCTCGGCCTGGCGGTGTGGAACGCCAAGGCGATCGACGGCGCGGTCTACCAGATGCTGGCGCACGGCATCTCGACTGGCGGCCTCTTCCTCTGTGTCGGTGTGCTCTACGAGCGCCGCCACACCCGCAAGCTCGAGGACTACGGCGGGCTCGCCAGCGTGATGCCGCGCTTCACCGCGGTGTTCATGATCATGACGATGGCGTCGGTGGGCCTGCCCGGCCTGTCGGGCTTCGTCGGCGAGTTCCTCATCCTGCTCGGCTCGTTCTCGTCGAGCAAGGTGTGGGAAGGGACGGCCGCGACGGTGCCGTACGCCCTGCCGCTGACCGTGGCCGCGGCGACCGGCGTCATCTTCTCGGCGGTGTACATGCTGTACCTGTTCCAGAAGGTGATGTTCGGGCCGGTGACCTCGAACAAGAACCTGAAGCTGCCAGACCTCAACTTCCGCGAGGTCGGCTACTTCCTGCCGATGGTACTGATGGCCTTCTGGCTCGGCATCTACCCGTCGACGTTCCTCCGCCACATCGATCCGGCGGTGAAGAAGACGGTCGCGTTCTACCAACAGAAGTCGGCGGTCAAGGTCGCCAACGGCGCCGCGCCGCAGATGATGTCGGCCGACGCCAAGGCGGCGGACCCGACCAAGGAAGCACAGAAGGGAACTGACGAATGAACGCCTCCTTCGACCTCGCCCAGATGGGGCCGGCGGCGCCGCTCTTTCTGGTGATCGTCTCGGGTCTCGTCGTGCTGCTGTTCGAGGCGTTCGCCGGTGGACGGCAGCGCAACTACCTCGCGACGGTGACGATGGCGCTGCTTGGCGCGGCGCTGATCCTGACCGCCGTCGTGTGGAAGACCTTCGGGACCGAGCAGGTGATCTTCTCGGGCATGATCACGATCGACAAGACGAGCATGCTCTTCGATGCCTCGTTCCTCCTCGGCGGCTTGCTGACCGCCCTGGTCGCCGGCCCGTTCATGCGGGAGCACGAGTTCGAGTTCGGTGAGTTCTACGCGCTGCTGCTCTTCTCGGTCTCGGGCATGATGATGATGGCCGAGAGCTCGGACCTGCTGTCGCTGTTCATCGCGCTCGAGGCGATGTCGCTCGGCGTCTACGTGCTCACCGGATCGTGGCGGCGCTCGCAGAAGAGCTCGGAAGCGGCGATGAAGTACTTCCTCAACGGCGCGTTCGCCTCGGGGCTGATGCTGTATGGCATCGCGCTCATCTACGGCGCGACCGGCACGACCAACTACGCGGCGCTCGGCGAGGTGCTCGGCAAGGCGAATGGCGGCCCGCTCCTGCTGGTCGGCATGCTGCTCCTGCTCGGCGGCCTCGCGTTCAAGGTCGCGGCGGTGCCGTTCCACCAGTGGGCGCCCGACGCGTACGAGGGCGCGCCGACGCCGGTGACCGGCTTCATGTCGACGGGCGTCAAGGCAGCGGCGTTCGCGGCGCTCCTGCGCCTGTTCGGCGGCGCGTTCAACCGCGAGTACCTCTCGCTGCAGGGCGCCGGCTGGGCCAACGTGATCTCGGTGCTGGCGGTCCTGACGATGACGGTGGGCAACCTCGGCGCGCTCCGTCAGGAGAACGTCAAGCGCATGCTCGCGTACTCGTCGATCTCGCACGCCGGCTACCTGCTGCTCGGCATCGTTGCGACCGCGCTCGTCGGTCCTGAGGCGCGCGGCCCGGTGATCTTCTACCTCGTCGCGTACACCTTCACGACGATCGGCGCGTTCGCGGTCGTCTCATGGCTCGGGCAGAAGGGCGACGAGAAGCTGCGCGTCGACGACTGGGCCGGCCTGGCGAGCCGTCACCCCGCGATGGCCCTCGCGATGACGCTCTTCTTGCTGTCGCTCGGCGGCATCCCCCCGACCGCGGGCTTCTTCGGCAAGTTCTACGTCTTCCGCGCCGCGCTCGCCAAGCCCGGCATGGTGACGCTGGTCGTCGCGGCGGTGCTCAACAGCGCGGTCAGCGTCTACTACTACCTCCGCCTCGTGACCGTGATGTACTTCCGCGAGCTCGGCGCCGAGCCCAAGCCGCTGCGCAGCTCGGCGCTCTACGCGGCCGTGATCATCGCCGCCGTCGGCACGCTCGTCTTCGGCCTCCTGCCCGGCGCGCTCAGCGATCTCGTCGCTGCCACCGCCGTCAAGTAGTCAACCTCCTTTACTATACGCCGCCTGTCCCCGGCTGTGATCTAGGTCGCGCTTGCCCCTTGGGTCGCGCGCCGAGCAGCGGTACTCTCTACGGCCATGAAGCTCCTCCGCGCCCTGCTTCCGCTCAGCCTCGCGCTCGTCGCCTGCGGCCCGTCGATCGACGTGGCGATCCGCAACCCGATCTCGACCAACCAGGTCACGCCCAACACGATCAGCAAGCCGCATCGCTGGCAGGAAGAGCGGCGCGGCCTCCCGCCCGGCGCGCTCTCCGACTCGGCGCAGCTGCTCTCGGCCGACCAGCAGCAGATCTGCTTCGGTGTCACGATGCACGAGCTGGCCGCGATCGATCCGAACCAGACCCGCGCCTCGATGTCGGCGAGCAAGGGCCTCTACCAGGATCGCCCGACGGTGTGGCCGAACCAGCCGACGGTGCGCACCTACACCGGCCTCAACCCCGAGCGCGTGCCCGCAGGTTGGGAGACCTACTGCGCGTATCGCAACTATCAGAACTACTGCGTTCGCTGGGAGACGCGCCGCACCTACGCGACGGTGTGGCGCCCGGGCCCGGTCAACGTCTACGAGTCGTCGATGCGGATGTGCTTCCCGAACGGGGGCGCGCTGACGCCGACGACCGAGTTCGTGTCGCTCGAGGTCAAGGCGCCGCTGCAGGGCCTGGTCGACGGAGGCTGGGGCCTCTTTGGTCTGTCCAAGAGCAAAGAGGTGCGCTTCACCTGGGGCATCGCCAACAAGTAGCGCCGCTCAGGAGGGCAGCATGGGGCTGCACCTCGTCCTCGTCGAACCCGAGATCCACTGGAACACCGGCAACGTCGGGCGCACCGCCCTCGCCGTCGGTGCGACGCTGCACCTCGTCGAGCCGCTCGGCTTCTCGCTCGACGCGGCGCAGGTGAGGCGGGCCGGGCTCGACTACTGGGAGCGCGTGCCACTGCGCCTCTGGCCGAGCTGGGACGCGCTCGAGCGCGAGCTGCCTGGACTCGGCGCCCCCTGGCTGTTCTCGACGAAGGTCGAGCGTCCCTACTGGGACGCGCCGCTCGCCGCGACCGAGGACACGGTGCTCGTCTTCGGCAAGGAGACGGCGGGGCTGCCCGCACCGCTGCTGGCGCGCTACGCGGAGCGCTGCGTGACGATCCCCATGGTGCCCGCAGAGGCCGCCGCGCCGCGCTCCCTCAACCTCTCGACCGCGGTCGCGCTCGCCGCCTACGAGGTGCTTCGTCAGCGACGGAGCGGAGGCGCTCCGTAGGGTCACGCCTGGCGGCGGCTTCGCTGCTCCCGAAGATCCTAAGGATGTCCGGGTCCGCGCTGCGGATCGCCGAGCACCTCGATCGGGAAGCCGAACGGCCCTGCGTCCCGGAGCGTCGGCTCATCGAAGGACAGGAACAACAGCGTGTCCTCGTCGGCGTGAACCCCTCCTGGCACGAAGTCCTCGCTGTACCGGATGCGGCGCGAAAGACGCAGGTCGTCGACCTCGCCGGCGAAGGCCCGGTTCATCTTGTCGTGGCCATTGAAGTAGCCGCAGACGCCGAGCTGGTCGTTGGGCACCCGGTCCGACCGCTCGGTCGCGGTCGTGGCGAGAAGCCGCCCGTCGCCGTAGAGATCGACCCGCACCGATCCCTCGTTCGCGCGGTGAAGCTGGATCGCGACATGATGCCACTGGCGGACCGACAAGGGCGCCGCGATCCCTTCCTGCGCGATCTCGACGAAGAGCATCGGCACCTCGAGGCGGGTGTCGATGCGGTAGTCGAGGTAGTAGTAGCCGACCGGCGTCACGTCGAACTCGGCGAGAGCCTCGCTGCGGAACCAGAATTCGAGCGTCTGCTCGTCGGCGCGCAGTGCCTCGTCTGCGGGGCTCGTCCCGACGCCGAAGTCACGGATCAGCAGTCCTTCGCCGCTGCCGTTGCAGCGCAGCGATTGAGCGCGCCGCGTCGGCTCCGGTGCTGGCGTCGCTTCGAGGGCGAGCGGCACGTCGAGCGCGCGCGCCGTGCAGGCGGTTGCGCCCAGGACCGTGACTGCGAGGCAGAGCGAGGCTTGGCGTCTTCGCATGCCGAAGCAGTGGTCGCGCCCCTGGAAATCGGCTCACGGCTGCGCCTCGGACCCCCGTCAGCGACGGCGTGTCGATTTCGTGAGCTGCTTTTCGTTGTCGGAGCCACTAACGCTCTGAGACAATGAGCGCTGTCGATTCGAGCTCGCCTGAGCTCTATGCCATGGCTGACGGTCGCGATCTCGGGTCGCTGTTTCGTGAGCACGCTCGCTACGTGGCGGGGGTCGCCTACCGACTGCTGGGCAACGACGCGGAGATCGACGACGTGGTGCAGGACGTCTTCCTCGAGGCTGGGCCGGCGCTCGGCTCGATCCGTGAGCCGGCCGCGATCCGCGGCTGGCTGGCGACGATCGCGGTGCGGGTCAGCAGTCGCCGCCTGCGCCGTCGCCGTCTCCGTCGCTGGCTGCCCTGGCACGAGACGCCCGCGGTCGATCTCAAGAGCGACGGCGTGTCCGCCGAGGATCGGGTGCTGCTGGCCAACGTCTATCGGGTGCTCGACCGGGTGGCGACTGCGGAGCGGGTCGCCTGGAGTCTTCGCTACGTCGAGGGCGTCGCGCTCGAGGAGGTGGCCCGACTGTGCGAGTGCTCCCTGGCGACGGCAAAGCGTCGCATCGCGGCGGCGCAGGCCCAGATCCATGAGGAGCTCGGCGATGGCTGATCTCGAACAGAAGCTCGCACGGGCGCGCGCCCAGCACGACGTGGCCTGGTCTTCCCAGCGAGAAGCGCAGATCGAAGCGCAGCTCGGGCGCCGCCGCCGCCGTCGTCGGGCGGTTCGTCTCGGCGTGGTGGCCTCGCTCCTGATCGCCGCCGGGCTCGTTGGCACGCGCCTCGGGCGAACGCCCGCCGATGTTCAGACTCTCGCGGACGGCTCGCAGATCACCGTCGCCGAGGGCGCCGCCGTGACGCGGCGGATCGACTCCAAGCAGCGCGTCCTCGTCGAGTTGACGCGCGGACGGGCGCACTTTTCGGTGACGCACGATCCGACGCGCCCGTTTCGCGTCGAGGCTGGTGCGGCAGCCGTCGAGGTGCTCGGCACCGAGTTCACCGTCGAGCGCCACGCCGATTCGACGCGCGTCGAAGTGCAGGTCGGGCGGGTCGCGGTCTTCTCCGAAGGCCGGCGCCGCGAGCTCACGGCCGGCCAGGCGGAGACCTTCGTCCGGTCGCCCCCGGTCGCGGAACCGCCGCCCGAGCGTTCACCGCCGGAGCCGCCCGCCGCGCCGGCTCCGACGACAGCGCCCCGCGCGAATGAGGCCGCCAAGCCGACCCCTCGCACGCCCGCACCCGCACCCGGCGACGAGGTGGCGCGCCTGCTCGCCGCAGCCGATCGGGCGCGGCAGCAACATCGCCCTGCCGATGCGATCGCCCCGCTGCGTCGGCTCCTGCGGGATCACGCCGACGATGCCCAGGCGCCCTACGCCGCGTTCGTCCTCGGGCGCGTGCTGCTCGACGATCTCGATCGTCCAGGGGAGGCGGCGGATGCCTTCCTGCGCGCGCAGAGCCCCGCGACGCCGCTCGCCGAAGACGCCCTGGCCCGCGAGATCGAAGCCGCGGCGCGGAGCGGCGACAAGGGGCGGGCCCGGCAGCGCGGGGCGCTCTATCTCCAGCGCTTCCCCGACGGCCCGCACCGTCGAGCGGTGGCAAAGTGGGTGGATCCCGAGTGAGGCTCGTGATGGGTGTGCTCGCGATCCTGGCGCTGGCGAGTCGACCAGCGTTCGCGAGCCCACCTCGACCGCTGGTCCTGCTCCGCGTCGACACGAGCTGCGATCGGTACGATCGCGGCGAGATGCTGCGGCTCGTCGCGCTCGAGCTGCGCGCCGATGTCGAGCTCGAGCGGCCGCTGCCGCCCGAGAGCCCGAGCGCGAGACCCGAGCCCGTGCGTCGCTTCGCCGCGACGCAGGTCGCGCTGCAGTGCCTGGAGGGTGCGGCCGAGGTTCAGGTCGACGATCCCCTCACCGCCAAGCGCGTGGCGCGCAGGCTCGATCTCTCGTCGACGGGACCCTCGCTGCGAACCCGGGTGCTGGCGATCGGTGTGAGCGAGCTCGTGCTCGCGAGCTGGGCCGAGCTGGCGGCTCCGCTCGCGGCATCGGCCTCGGCCTCAGTGTCCTCGCCGTCGAGCGGCGAGCGCGCCGAGGCTCGCCGCATCGTGGCCCCTTCCCTGGCGCGTGAGCCGGAGCTGCCGCGATCGCGCCTCCGCTTGCTCAGCGCAGCTCTGCAACAGACCTACTTCTCGAAGGGGGCTGGCGCGCTGTGGGGCGCCGGGCTCGCCCTCGGCCGCGACGAGGCGCGACACCTCGGTTGGCTGATCGAAGGCCAGGCCCTGCACGGACAGACGATCAACCCGAGCGGCCGTGTGACGCTCGACCTCGTCGTCGGTGGTGCCGCGATGTGGATGCACCATACGTGGCGTCGGGTGACGCTGCGCGGTGGCGTCGGGCTACGTGGCGGCGCCGCGCGCTTCGCCGGGACGGCCGCCGAGCCGACGCTGACGAGGGGCCGCGTCGTCTGGCGTGCCCTCGTCGGTGCGGACGCCGCCGCGGCGCTCGAGCTCGCGGCGCATCGCCGCCTCTCCGTGCAGCTCGGGATCGAGGTCGGCTACGTGGCGCTGCGTGCCGCGGCGCGGGCCTACGGCTATGACGTCGTCGCGATCGACGGCCCGTGGATCGGCGTGCAGCTCGGGCTGGTGATCTTTCCATGAGCCGTTGCGTTGCGCGCCGCGCACTGAGTCGGCAGAGAGGTGTGCTGATGAACCTTCGATGCGCGCGCTGGCTGACTCTGCTGTTTCTCGTCGGTTGTGGCGACGATCTGTTCGTCCCGAACGAGTCGCAAAAGAGGATCACGACGCAGAATGACTACGACAAGGTCGATGTCCTCTTCGTCATCGACAACTCGAGTTCCATGCTGCCCAAGCAGGAGCGGCTCATCGCTGAGTTCCCGCGCTTCGTCGATCGCTTCACGAAGGCCCGACCCGCCTGGTACCACTTCGGTGTCATCACGTCCGATCTCGGGGCGGGCTCGTTCACCGATTCGTTGAAGCAGTGCCAGCCAGGCGGCGACGGGGGACGGCTGCAGCTCCTCGGTGCAGCCCACGACGCAGCCTGCCAGCCGGTGACCGGCGGGGGGCGCTTCATCGACTACAACCAGCTCGTTCTCGACGAGGCTGGTCAACCGACGTCGAACCTGCCGGCGGGGCAGAGCCTGGGCACGACGTTCGGCTGCATGGCGTCGGTGGGAGACGCTGGCTGCGGTTTCGAGCAGCCGCTCGAGGCGGCGCGCCTGGCGTTGCTCTCGCCGCCCGTCGAGAACGAGGGCTTTCTGCGCGACGACGCCTACCTGGTCGTGATCTTCTTGACCGATGAGGACGACTGCTCGGCGCCCGAGGGCTCGCCCTTGTATGATCCCGGAGCCGTCACTCTCGGTGGATTCAGCTCGTACCGCTGCTCGCGCTACTCGGTGGTGTGTGGTGCGAACGCCGCGCCGTTGCCCGATGGCCCATCGAACGGCAAGCTCACCGATTGTCGTGACGCAGACGCGTCGGTGAACCTGCTCCATCCAGTGGCGCGGTACATCGATCTCTTCCGCAAGCCGAAGTCGCAGGGCGGCGTGAAGGCAAGTCCCGGCGACGTCCTGGTGTTCGACATCAGCGCCACGGCCGACTGGGTCCAGACCGTCGCGACCAACCCGGCGGGCGAGGCCTGCGATCCACCCTATGGCGTGAGCTGCTCGGTCAAGGTCGCGCCGACCTGCGCGTTGCCATCGGATTCTCGGTTTACCGCCGATCCTGCGGTTCGGCTTCGCGAGGTCGTGCGAACCGTCGGCACCGGGGGATCGTCGAGCGTGTGCGACGATTCGTACGACGGCACAATGGAGACGATCGCCAAGTCGACGCTGCATCACATGGTCGACGCGTGCCTGACCCTGCCGCTGGCCGATCCAAGTGATCCGCAGTGCACGGTCAAGGAGTACGGCACCGAGACGCTGATCCCGCGCTGCGACAAGAGCCACGGCGTGCTCCCGTGCTGGCAGCTCGACACGCGACCCGAGACTGCGTGCGCTTCG
>CAZPEY010000256.1:0-134 GCA_964585665.1 uncultured Polyangiaceae bacterium
GCGACGCCGTGCTGGCCCGCGCCGGTCTCGGCGATGATGCGCCGCTTGCCCATCCGCCTGGCGAGCAGCGCCTGGCCGATGCCGTTGTTGATCTTGTGCGCGCCCGTGTGGTTGAGGTCCTCCCGCTTGAGATA
>CAZPEY010000256.1:144-8366 GCA_964585665.1 uncultured Polyangiaceae bacterium
GTAGAGGCGCGCGCCGCCGAGCTTGGCCGTGAGGTTCGCGGCCAGCGTCAGGCGCGAGGGGCGCCCCACGTACTCGGTGAGCCAGGTGTCGAGCTCGGCGCGGAACGTCGGATCGACCGAGTAGCGCTGCCAGGCCTCGTCGAGCGCCGTCAGCGCGGGCAGCAGCGTCTCGGCGACGTACTGCCCGCCGTACGGTCCGAAGAATCCATTCGTCAATGTACTTGACCTTTCGCCGCGCGCACGAAGGCCGCGACCTTCTCGGGGTCCTTGATGCCCGGCGCGCGCTCGACGCCGCTGGCGACGTCCACCCCGAACGGGCGCACTGCGGCGATGGCGAGAGCGACGTTGTCGGGGCGCAGGCCACCGGCGAGCCAGATCGGGCGACGCGCCCCGAGCTCGTGCGCCAGCGCCCAGTCGGCGGTCTCCCCCGTCCCCCCGAGCGCCTGGTGGCTCGCCGCATCGACGACCAGCGCGTCGACGGGAAGCGCCGCCGCGGCGTCGACGTCGCTCGGCTGGCGCAGCCGCACCGCCTTCCACAAGCGCCCGCGATCGACGCCGCGCGGCGCCAGGGTGTCGAGCGCCTCGTGTCCGTGGAGCTGCACCCGATCGAAGAGCGGCTCGGCGAGCAGCTCGGTCAGGGCGCGCGGCGCCGGATCGGCGATCACGACGACCACCAGGGCGCGCCCCGCCGCGGCGCTGGCGAGCCGCCGCGCAGCGTCGAGGTCGATCCGGCGCGGCGACGTCGGGACGAGGTTGAGCCCGATCGCGTCGGCGCCGCTGCCGATCGCGAGCTCGACCTGCTCTTCCGAGGTCAGGCCGCAGAGCTTGACCCGCATCACCGCGGGCTCCCCAGCAGCTTGGCCAGCGCGACGCCGGGATCGGGAGCGGTGAGCAGCGACTCGCCGATCAACACGGCGTCCATCCGATGCTGGCGCATGCGCTCGAGATCGGCGGTGGTGCGCAGCCCGCTCTCGCCGACGAAGAGGACATCGGGGGGCGGGCGAAGCGCGGCGCGGATCTTCTGCGACAGCGACAGATCGACGCGCAGCGTGTCGAGGTCGCGGTGGTTGATGCCGAGGAGCACCGCGCCGGCGATCAGCGCGCGCTCGGCCTCGCCGAGGCTGTGCACCTCGACCAGCACCTCGAGATCGAGTGACCGCGCCAGGCGATAGAGCTCGCCCAGCTGGGCCCCCGGCAAGATGCGCGCGATGAGCAGGATCGCATCGGCGCCGAGCTGGAGCGACTCGACGACGTCGGCCTCGTCGAGCAGGAACTCCTTGCGCAGCACCGGCAGCCGCGTCGCGCTGCGGGCTTGCCACAGATCGTCGGGCTTGGCGCCGAAGAACTCGGCGTTGGTCAGCACCGAGAGCGCCGCAGCCCCGTGGCGCTCGTAGCTCTGCACCACGTCGACGAGCGACCTGCCGGGCGGACCGATCGCCCCGGCGGACGGCGAGCAGCGCTTGTGCTCGGCGATCACCGACGGCAGCACCCCCGGCTGCAGGCGCGCCGCGAGGCTGCGCCTTGGCCCGCGCGGGCGCGGGGCGCTCGCGCTGCGCGGCCGGCCCCTTCGACTCGCGACGATCTCGTCGAGGATCATGCCTGCTTCTCCGCGTCGGCGAGGTGGAGCGCGCGCCAGCGCTCGAGGAGCGACAGGGCGCGGCCCTCGTCGAGCGTCTCGCGAATGCGCGCTGCGGCCTCGGCCAGCGACCCGCCTCCCCAGAGCTGGAGCCCGAGCGCCGCCGTCATGACGATCGCATTGCGCGCGCCCCTTGGCTCCGGGGCGCCGCCAAGGAGCTGCAGGCCGAGGCGCCGGTTCTCCTCCACCTCGCCGCCGCGCAGCTCCTCGAGCGGCGCCGGCTGCAGGCCAAAATCCGAGGGCAGGTAGGTCGCCGTGGAGAGCCGATCGCCCTCGACGAGCACCGCCTCCGTCTGCCCCTGCGGGGAGGGCTCATCGAGGTTGCCTTCGCCGCAGAGCACGACCGCGCGCTCGACCCCGAGCGCCGCCAGAGCGCGCGCCATCGGCCACAGCCACAGCGGCGAGAACACTCCGACGACGCGCACCTTGGCCTCGGCCGGATTGCAGAGCGGTCCGAGCAGGTTGAACAGCGTGCGGGTCCCGAGCTCGCGACGCACCGAGGCGACGCGGCGGAGCGCCGGATGAAAGCGCGGCGCGTACAGGAAGGCGAGGCCAAGCTCGTCGAAGCCGCGCGTGATCGTCGGCAGCGGCGCTTCGAGATCGATGCCGAGCGCCGCGACGAGATCGGCCGAGCCGGTCCGCGAGGAGATCGAGCGGTTGCCGTGCTTGCTGACGGGGACCCCGGTCGCGGCGAGCGCCAGCGCTGCCAGCGTCGAGACGTTGAGCGAGCCGTGCCCGTCGCCGCCGGTGCCGCAGGTGTCGACGGCACGCGCCAGTGCCGGCAGGCGCATCGCGCGCGCCAGCAGCGCCCGCGCCCCGCCGACCAGCGCGTCCGGCGTCTCCCCGTGCGCCCGCAGCGCCACCAGCCAACCGGCGATCTGGGCGTCGGTCGCGTCCCCATCGAGCATCGCCAGGATCGCCGACTCGACCTCGACGGCAGACGGCGCGTGGCCGGCGAGCAGCCGATCGATCGAAAGCGCGGTGGCGAACGACGGCGCGCTCATAGCGACAGGAAGTTGGCGAGCAGCCGCTTGCCCTCGGTCGTAAGGATCGACTCGGGGTGAAACTGCACACCCCAGATCGGATGCTCGACGTGCCGCAGCGCCATGATCTCTTCCTCCCAGGTCTTGGCGTTGACGACGAGGCAGTTCGGCAACGACTCCTTCTCGACGATGAGCGAGTGGTAGCGCGTCGCCACCATCGGGTTGGGCAGCGCGGCGAACAGGTCCTTGCCGTCGTGAAAGATCGGCGACGTCTTGCCATGGACGGGCTTTTGCGCGCGCACGACGCGGCCGCCGAACGCCTGCCCGATCGCCTGGTGCCCGAGGCAGACGCCGAGGGTCGGGACGTGGGGTGACAGCCGCTTGATCACCGCCAGCGAGACGCCCGCCTCGTTGGGAGTGCACGGCCCCGGCGAGATCACGAGGTGGTTCGGCCGGAGCGCGGCGATCTGATCGACCGTGAGCTCGTCGTTCTTGATGACCTGCACGTCGGCGCCGAGCTCGCCGAAGTACTGGACGAGGTTGAAGGTGAACGAGTCGTAGTTGTCGATGACCAGCAGCATCAGACCACCATCGCGATGGCGCGGAGCAGAGCGCGCGACTTGGCCAGCGTCTCTTCGTACTCGGCGTCGGGATCGGAGTCGGCGACGATGCCGGCGCCCGCCTGAAAGTAGAGTCGATCCTTGCGCCCGACGAGCGTGCGGATGGCGATCGCCATGTCGAGGTTGCCGCCGTACGAGGCGTAGCCGACCGCGCCGCCGTACAGCCCCCGCGGCTCGGCCTCGAGCTCGTCGATGATCTGCATCGCCCGCAGCTTGGGCGCCCCGGTCAGGGTGCCGGCCGGGAAGCACGCGGCGAAGGCGGACAGCGCGTCCTCCCCGAGCCGAAGCTCGCCGCGGACCTCGGAGCACATGTGCATGACGTGCGAGTACCGCTCGATGGCGTACGCCTCGTCGACCCGCACCGAGCCGATCTCGGCGACGCGACCGACGTCGTTGCGCCCCAGATCGATGAGCATGGTGTGCTCGGCGCGCTCCTTCGGATCGGCGAGCAGCTCTGCGGCGAGCGCAGCGTCCTCGGTGGCCGACTCGCCACGGCGGCGCGTGCCCGCGATCGGCCGCACGACCAGGGTGTCGCCCTCGACGCGCGCCAGCACCTCGGGCGAGGCGCCGGTGATGTGTCCCTCGGGCAGCGCGAGGTGGAACATGTAGGGAGAGGGGTTGACCACCCGGAGCGCGCGGTAGAGGTCGAAGTCGTCGCAGGCGGGGCGGTCGACCTCGAAGCGCTGCGAGAGCACGATCTGGAACGCGTCCCCGGCCAGGATGTACTCCTTGGCGCGGCGCACCTTCTCGACGAAGGAGAGCTGAGACTCGTTGGCGCGTGCCACGATGCGACGTTCGGTATAGGGATCGAGTGGACGGAGCTGCGGCGGCGGCGCGCGCAGCTGGTCAAGCAACTTGTCCAAGCGCTCGCACGCCTGCTGGTACGCAGCGTCCACCGGCGCGCCAGGCTCGAGCACGACGTTGGTGACCAGGCGCAGCGTCTGGCGCAGGTTGTCGACGATCGCGACCGTGTCGGTGAAGACGAAGGTCGCGTCCGGCAGCCCGGTCGGCGACGGACCGCGCGCCGGCGGGAGCGGCAGCGTGCTGCGCGCGACATCGTACGAGAAGAAGCCGACCGCGCCGCCCGAGAAGCGCGGCAGCCCCGGCACCTCGACGGCCCGAAAGCGGGACAGGAACTGACGGAGCACCGCGACCGGCGCCGTCGCTGCTCCGGACAGCGCCTCGCGCCCGCGCTCCTGCCAGACGAACGAACCGTCGGCGATCTGCAGCGTCGCCAGCGGCTCCAGGCCGAGGAACGAGTAGGCCGCCCAGCGCGCCCCACCCAGCACCGACTCGAGGAGGAACGAATAGGGGCGCCGGCCGAGCCGGGCGTACAGCGACACCGGCGTCTCGCCGTCCGCGACGACTTCGCAATACACCGGCACGAGGTTGCCGAGCTGGGAGAGCCGTCGGAACTCGTCGAGCGACGGCTGGAAGCGAGGCATCGCGGCAGCCTAGCACAACCCGAGCCTCGTTGACGCCGCCGGAGCGCGACGCTAGCGTCCGTGCATGGTTCGTCACCCCGCGCTCGCCGCCACCGATCCAGAGATCCACGCCCTCGTCCTCTCCGAGGAGCGCCGCCAGGCCGAGAAGATCCGCCTCATCCCGTCGGAGAACTACGTCAGCCACGCGGTCCTCGAGGCCTCGGGGACGGTGCTGCAGAACAAGTACTCCGAAGGCTATCCGCGCAAGCGTTACTATGAGGGGCAGCAGCTCATCGATCCGATCGAGGAGCTCGCGCAGTCGCGCGCCCGCGCCCTCTTCGGCGTCGATCACGCCAACGTCCAGCCCTACTCGGGCTCGCCGGCCAACCTCGCCGTCTACCTCGCCTTCTGCAAGCCGGGCGACACCATCTGCGGCCTCGGCCTGCCCGCCGGTGGGCACCTGACCCACGGCTGGAACGTCTCGATCACCGGCAAGTACTTCCGCAGCGTCCCGTACGGCGTCCGTCGCGACACCGGTCGCATCGACCTCGACGAGGTGCGCGAGATCGTCCTGCGCGAGCGGCCCAAGCTCCTCTGGTGCGGCGGGACGGCCGTGCCCCGCACCATCGACTTTGCCGGCTTCGCCTCGATCGCCAAGGAGGCGGGCGCGATCCTGGTCGCCGACATCGCCCACATCGCGGGCCTCATCGCGGGCGGCGCGCACCCGTCGCCGGCCGCGGTCGCCGACGTCATCTCGACGACGACCCACAAGACCCTGCGCGGCCCGCGCGGTGGCATGTTGATGTGCAAGAAGGAGCACCAGGAGGCCATCGACAAGGCGGTGTTCCCGGGGCTGCAGGGCGGCCCGCACAACCAGACCACCGCCGGCATCGCCGTCGCCCTCAAGGAGGCGTCGACGCCCGCCTTCTCCGAGTACGCGCATCAGATCGTCAGGAACGCCCGCGCGCTCGCCGACGAGCTGCTGGCGCGCGGCTACGGGCTGGTCTCGGGCGGGACCGACAACCACCTGGTCCTCGTCGACCTGACCAGCAAGGGCATCCCCGGCAAGCGCGCCTCGCGGGCGCTCGACAAGGCCGGGCTCGTCCTCAACTACAACTCGGTGCCGTTCGATCCGCGCAAGCCCTTCGATCCCTCGGGCATCCGACTCGGGACGCCCGCCGTGACCAGCCGCGGCATGCGCGAGCCGGAGATGAAGCAGATCGCGGTGTGGCTCGATCGCGCGATCACCGCCGAGCTGGCCACCGACGAGGCGGCGCTGCAGAAGATCGCCCAGGAGGTGATCGAGTGCTGCAAGCACTTCCCCGCGCCCGGCCTGCCCGCCACCGCCGCCTGACCGCTCCTCGCTCGCGAGACTACAAAGCATGACGCCGTCCATGGTAGGATAGCCGTCCGTGAGCGAACCGGCCGGCAAGTCCAACCCCACCTTCGTGGTCACTGTTGACGGCGAGGGCAGGATCACCGCCGAGCCGCGCGCGCAGCGCCGGATCGCGGCGCAGGCCGGTCGCTACAACCTGCTGTCATCGACGGACGACCTCATCGTCCTGCAGCGCCAGCAGTCGCGCTCGCTCAACGTCGCCGGCAACATCGTCTTCTCGGGGGACATCGAGGGGACCGGCGGACTGGTGGACATCGTCGGCTTCATCAACGGCAGCGGCTGGCACGGCCAGCTCGCAGTCGTCGACGGGGCGGTGCGCCGCACCGTGTTCTTCCGAGGCGGCGAGATCTCGTCCGCCGCGTCGAACGTGCCCGAGGAGCGGTTCGGCGCGATCCTCTATCGCCACGGCGTGATCGACGAGGTCCAGCTGGAAGAGGCGCTCAAGGCCTCCGGCACCACCGCCAAGCTCGGCCAGGTCCTCGTCGAGCGCAAGGCGATCACGCCGCACGACGTCTACACCTACGTCCGCAAGCAGATCGAAGAGATCTTCTTCGCCGTGATGTCGATGCGGCGCGGCGACTACTACTTCTACCGGACCGCCGTCGAAGACGCGGCGCCACAGCAGTTCCAGCTCTCGACGCGCACCCTGCTCTTCGACTCGGTGCGCCGCATGGACGAGGTCCAGCACTGGAAGGACAAGATCCCGACGCTCGAGGTCGTCTTCGAGCCGACCGGGGTCGCGGCACCGAGCGAGCTCGAGGAGCCAGCCCGCCGCGTGCTCGGGCTCGTCGACGGCAAGCGCGACGTCGGTGAGATCGCGCGCGCCAGCCGCCTCGGGGAGTTCGACGCGCAGAAGATGCTCTTCCAGCTCATGTCGGCGCGGCTCATCCGCACCCAGGCGCAGCCCGAGCTGCGCCGCCCCGAGCTGCCGGACGACGCGCGCCTGCGCGTGCTCGAGACCTACAACCACGCCTTTCAGCGCGTCTGGGCGGCGGTCGTCCAGCGCAGCAAGCAGGCGCAGCTCCGGGCTGGTGTCGAGTCGTTCCTCGCGTCGCCCGGCGAGTTCGGGCCGCTGTTCGTCGGCGTCGAGCTCGACGCCAACGGCCGCATCCCCGTCGAGATGGTGGTCCACAACCTCGACATGGCGCCGATCGGCGATCGCATGGACTACCTGCAGCGCGGCCTCGCCGAGCTGCTGTTCTACGAGCTCTTCGCCGCCGGTGAGGCCATCGATCGGCGCGAGGAGTACGAGCTGCACCAGCGGCTCGCCCACATCCTGCGCGAGATCTCGGCCGAGACGAAGTCCTTCTACTAGGCGCGCCGCAGCTACGCTAAAAGAGCGGCATGCGCCGCTCTGCCCCGCTCCTCGCCGTCGCCCTCTGCCTCGCCGCTTGCGCGAACGCGCCGTCGGTCACGCCAAGCTCGCTCTCGCTCGAGACGCTGCTCACCGTCGAGCGGACGACCGCGCCGGCCGGCTGGTCGACGCGTGATCTCGTCTACCTCAACGATCGCTCCGGCACCGCGCAGCTCTATCGCCGCACCGGAAAGCAGCTCCGCCAGCTCACCGACTATCCCGATCGAGTCTCGGCGTTTGCACTCAGCCCCGACGGCAAGCGCCTCGTCTTCCTCAAGGATCAGGGCGGCGATGAGAACGATCAGCTCTATCTCCTCGAGCTCGACTCGGGCGCGATCCGAGCGCTGACGGCAGCGCCCAAGGCCAAGCACACCCTCCCCGCCTTCGATCCGAGCGGCACGCGGATCGCGTTCACCTCCACGGCGCGCAACGGCAAGGACTTCGATCTCGTCGTCGCGACGCTCGATGGCGGCGGCACGGGACTGCTGCCCAGCGGTCCGACGTGGCCGCTGCAAGGCAGCTTCTCCGTCGCGGCGCTCGATGGAGAGCGCGTGCTCTTGATCGAGGCTCACTCGAACGTCAACCAGACCCTGTCGCTCCTCGATCTCAAGCAGCAGAAGCTGCAGCCCTTGACCCCGCACCGGGGCGACGAGCTGCTGGCCCTGGCGCGCTTCACTGCCGACAAGAAGGGCGTCTACGCGCTGACCGACCGCGGCAGCGAGCAGGTGCGCCTGGTGCGGATCGAGCTCGATGCGCAAGCGGCGCAGCGGGTCATCTACGAGCAGCCCTACGACCTGCAGCACCTGGTC
>CAZPEY010000257.1:0-6726 GCA_964585665.1 uncultured Polyangiaceae bacterium
TGGCGGCGTCGAGCTTCTGGTTGGCGGCCGTGAGCTTGCGCTCCAGCTCCTCGCTGCTCTGCTTGCACGTCGCGAGGTCGGCCTCCGCTCGCCTACGCTGCGCCACCTCGGCGTCGAGCTTCTGCTGCGCCTGGTCCTGAGTGGTGCGCAGCTTGTTGGCGGCATCGGTCAACGCCGCGTCGTGCACCGTCTTGGTCACGCAGCCTGAGACTGCAAACATCAGACAGAAGGGGAGCAGGGGCTTCATGGCGGACGTTCCTCCTTAGGACGGATAGCGCTTGAGCAGCGCGTCGGCGACGGCACTGCGCGGCACGACGCCGCGAATCCCGCCGAGTGCATCGATGACCACCACCGCCTCGAGCTGATCGCGCGCGAGCAGCTCGGCCAGCTCGGTCAGCTCGGTCGATGGGGCGACGCTGCGCGCGGGGCGCGCGAGATCGGCGGCAACCAAGAGCGCGCGCATGCGCTCATCCCGGGCGAGCTCGTACAGATCCGCGACCAGCACGACGTGGTAGCTGGGCGCCTCACCCTCGAGAACGAACGCGCGAAGCTCGTTGGCCTGGACGCTTCCCTCCAGCGTCGCCAGCGGCGTCGAGCTCGCGACGAGCTGGCAGGGGATGCGCAGGTCATCGGCGGTGACGGTCGCGAGCGCCGGGTGGTCGGAGCCCGGGGCGTCGCTTGCGCTCGGCGCCGCTCGGGCGTGCGCGCGGACCAGATCGCTGATCGCGAGCACGCCGACCAGGCGCGTCCCGTCGAGCACCATCAGCTGACGCGTTCCGAGATCGTTGAGCCGCACGACGGCGCGGAGCAGCGGATCGTGAGCGGAGATGGTGTGAGCCTTCTGGGCGAGCTGCGCCACCAGCTCGTCGAGTCGGCCGGAGTGCGCGGCATCTCGCAACGCGCTGGTCGCGACCACCCCGATCAAGCGCTCGTCTGGATCGAGCACGGGCACGGTGGAGAAGCTGTGCCCCTCGATGCGCGCGCACGCCTCGCGCACCGTCGCCGTCGACGCGAGCGCGACGAGGTTGCTCGTCATCGCGTCGGCGACCTGCAGCACGTCGAGCGCATGCGGGCGCGCAGCCTCTTCGGGGAGCGCGACCCCGTCCTGCTGGAGCAGGGCTTCGTAGATGCCCTTGGGACGCCAGCGGCGTGCGAGCATGTACGCCGTCATGTTGGCGAGCATCAGGGGCAGCACCAAGCCATAGCTGCCGGTCATCTCGAAGATGATCAGCACCGAGGTGATCGGCGCGCGCACGACGCCCGCGAACACCGCGCCCATGCCGACCAGCGCGAAGGCGCCGAGCTGGTGCGGCTCGTGCGCGAGCGCCGCGACGTCGAGGTAGCCGACGGAGCCGCCCAGCATGGCGCCGATGAACAGCGTCGGCGCGAAGATGCCGCCCGCGCCGCCGCTCGAGTACGAGAAGATCGTCGCCAGACACTTGACGCCCAGGAGGACCAGGACGGTGAGGAAGGCGAGCTTGCCCGTGAGCGCTGCGCCGAGCGTCGCGTAGCCGCCGCCGGTCACGCCGCCCACCTGGAAGATCTGGATCATCAGAGCGGCCAGCACGCCCGTGACCAGTCCGCCGACGGCCGGCCGGAGCGCGAGCGGCACCCGGGACTGCTTGGCGAACGCAGCCCGTAGGCGCAGCAATCCGTCGGTGAACGCGACCGCCATCAGCGCAGCGAGGATGCCGAGGAGCGCGTAGAACGCGAGCGAGGACGAGTGATCGAGCCCGTAGTCGCGCCCCAGCTCGATGACCGGGTGGACGCCGAGGATGCTGCGCTCGATCACGGCCGCCAGCGCCGCTGCGACGACGACACCGGACAAGATCGACTGGTCGAGGTTGCCGACGATCTCTTCGATTGTGAAGGTGACCGCGGCGATGGGCGCGTTGAACGCTGCTGCGATGCCCGCCGCGACGCCGACGGCCGTCAGACGGCGCGCGCTCTTCGGTGGCAGCAGCGTCAGGCGGGCCAGCAGGCTCGCGGCGCCGGCGCAGATCTGGACCGTCGGTCCCTCTCGTCCGAGCGAGGCGCCCGAGCCGATCTGTAAGACAGCGAGCCAGAACTTTCCGAACGCGTCGCGGAAGCGGATCCGTCCGCCCGCGACCGCGAAGGCCTGCTTGACCTGCGGAATGCCGGAGCCGCGCGCGCCTGGCAGGAAGCGCGCGAGCACGAACCCGACGAGCAGTCCGCCGATCGTCGGGGAGGCGATGGTCCACGCGATCCCGCGCCACCCCGACAGGCTCATCGCGCGATCGATGAGGAGGCGCTCGGCGCCGCGGATGGCGAGGTGGAAGCCCACGGCGACCAGGCCGCAGATCAGGCCGACCGCGAGCGTCAGCGCGAAGAGGTGCTGTGCTTCGCTCGGCGAGAAGCGCTGGAGGATTGCGGCGGTGCGGGACCGGATGCGGGCCCCGAGCCGCAGGAACGATCGGGCCAACAGGCGAAGTAGCGAGCGCAACGAGAGTTCCTCGTAGCATGCTGCTGTTGGATTTCCAAGGAAGGCTGAAGAGAGGTCGCTCAGGCCCCGTCGGGGCGCGGCTCAGGTTCCGTGCGCCTCGAGCGTGGGTTGAGCTGCGCGAGGTCCTCCTGGTTGGCTCGCTCGTGATATCGTTCCCCGATGGCCCCCGAGCTTACGTGGCCCCAGCCTGACGGAACGTTCTGCACCACCCGCAGCTTCTCGTCGGCATCCCCTGACCAGCTCTACGCCGCTTGGCTCGACCCCGCGATTGTCGGCAAGGCGATCGACGCTCCGGTCACGATCGATCCGGTGCTCGGCGGCGCCTATCGTCTCGGTAAGCGCATGGCCGGTTCGGTTGTCGACCTGCAGCCGACGAGACGCATCGTGCTCGCGCTGACTGGGTCGGCGTTCCCCAAGGGCGCCTCTGCCTCCCACGCGTTCCTTGACATCGCTCCGCACGAAAGCGGAAGCATGATGGACCTCTCGCACATCGGGCTGCCGTCCATGAAAGTGGCGCTGGCGTATGTGCAGCAGTGGAGGAACTGGGGTGAGGCTGTCTGCAAGGCGGCGGCTCGGGCGCGGCCGAAGCGAGGCGGGAAGCGCTGACGAGGCCGGACGAGGGAGCTGCTCAGCGGCGCTTGCGTGCAGCGGCCATCCCCTGTTCGAGCGCGTTGGAGATTGCGCTGTTGCGCCCCTCGCACCCGCCCTGAGCGAACAGCGCCACGCCCCTTATCGTTCCCGCGATGAATACTTTGCCGTCGTCGCCCGCATGGACGACCGCGTCGTAGACGTGCTTGCCGGCAGCGTCGAGGACGTCGTAGAGAGTGAGGTTCTCGTACGCAAAGCCCTCGCGCTCCGCCCAGGCGACTTGTTTCGCCCGGGCGCCGATGAGCTTGGTGCGGGCTGGCTTCTTCAGCGTCCGGAAGGTGAGCTTGGGCACCTCAAGCGCCTTGCGCGACTTGGCCATGGGCGCGGCGAGCGACTTGATCTCGTCGAGGCGTGCGCGGGTCTTGGGGTCGGGACGCTCATCCATACGGCGGTAGCTGGCGAGCAGCATCGCCAGAATCGGCTTGGAGGGGTACTTCTTGAGCAGCGTGACGAGGGCGTTCCAGAGCTCGGGGAGCAAGCGATCGGCATCGACCTTGAGCGTTGCGCTGGACGGGAGCGAACAGAGCGCAGCGATGGCCGCCTTGCGCCCGTCAGTGTTCAGTCGCTTGCGTCCCCACTTGTCATCGAGGAACAGCCTGCCGAGCAGTCGCTTGGCCCCTGCTTCGTCCATGCCACTACCATACTGCGAGCGCGAGGACTTCTCGAGTCGGCGGGAACGCGATCGATCTTGCCCTGCAGGAACGGCCCAAGCGCGACGAAGATCTTGAGGTCGGCGACGTGGAGGTCTGCTGGCCGGGCGTCGGGGCGGACGAACAAGGACAACCGCGGCCGTTACTTTGCAAAGCGCTTCAGCTCACCGCCTTCTGCGAAGAACACACCGACGAGCTGGCTTTCGAGGACGTCGGTCGTGCGGACCACGACGAGGATCGAGCGCGAGGGCGAGAGGTAGCCGAGCAGCGAATGCGCGTCGTTGCGCGGCTTGCTGCAGGACAGGCGACCTTCGGTGACGACGACCGTGGCCTTGATCGTCTCGAGCGAGGCGAACGAGCAGGCGGCGGCGATGGGCGCGCCGCTGCGCACGATGGTTGCGCTGCGGCGCTTGTTCGGTGACACCGTGATCTCGGGCGACGGGTACTTCTCGAGGAGGGCGCGCAGCTCGCGCACCCTCGCTTGATAGGTCGCTTCGGAGACCTGCTCGGGCCGCGACCCATTCCCGGGGTTGAAGTTCGATTGCAGCGTCCACTCTTGCTGGACGCGCTCGCCGGGGACGATCGCCTGGTAGCTCCACGAGCCGCCCCCTTCGGGGCCCTGCTGCTCGCGCGCGATCAGCACACCACGTCCCTCGGCCAACCAGGCCACGACGCTGTCGTTGCTCCGGATGTGCATCGCCAAGGCGATGCCGCCGAGCGACGCGACGGCGACGGCGACGGCGACGAGCAACAGGCTGTTTCGAAGGCGCGAGGTCATGGGACCCTCACTCGGCGGGCTTGTCCGCTCGGGTTCGTAGCGTGATGGGCTTGAGATCGATCCGGCACGTCGAGCCGCCGTGCTTCGGGATGGTCTTGGTCAGGTGGTAGCGCAGGCCGAACACCGATGAGATCCCCGATTGAAACTGGCCGAAGATCCCGCAGTGGCCGCCGTTCCACCCGGGGCGCGAGTACCACGGGCACGCGGTCCCCTCGAGGAACCCGCTCTGGCGATCGCTCTCGGACCAGTGCTCGGGGTTGACGCGGAAGACGTACTCGCTCATTCGCAGGATCTCCATCGCGGCGCGCGGCGGATCCGGAACTTCGTCGGGGATGGAGAAGACGCGCTTGGCGCGCTCGGCGGTGCGGACGCCCATGGTGAAGCACATCTCGCCGAGCAGCTTGCGGGCGTGCGGCAGCACCGGGGGGAGCTCCTCGGTGAGGACGATCAGCAGCTCGCCCATGTGGCCAGCCATCTCCTCCCAGCGCGCTTGCACGCCGAGGTGCGCGAGGAGCCACGCGGCGCGCAGATGCTCGGCGCCGCGCGGTGCGCCGCCGACTCCGTCGAAGATCCAGCGGAGGTTCGGCGTGTGCTCGATGCGATAGAGCGCCGCCATCGTGAGCGCCATCGCGCGCTCGTCGTTGGGCAGCGGCCCGAGCGGGCGCGCCGTCGGCAGCTCGCGCAGGCGCTCCCACCGGCGGGCAAACATGCGCCCGCCGAGACGCGCGAAGAGCGCGCGGCAGTCGGGGACCCCGGCATCGAGGAGCGGTTTGGCGAGGAATTTCTCGAGGTAGCGGAAGAAGTCGCGCATCCCGACTGCGGTCAGCCACCACAGCGTGCGCGTCGGCAGGAGCTCACGGCGATAGATCTCGCGCATGGCGCGTACGGGCAAGCTCATGCCCAGATACTACCGTGAAGGAGGCTGGTTAGTAGCGCTGCAGGCCGAACCAGCCGAGCGGCGCGTAGAGGTGCTGGTTGTCCTCGACGATGCGGCTGATGTAGCTGAGCGTCCGCGCGGTCGACAGCACGGTCGGTGAGACGAGGTTCGCGCCGTCGAGCACGAGCAGGCCGGTCGGTCCGTTGGACGCCAGGTAGATGCGGTTCGCCTCGACGTCGAGCAGATCGAAGTGATACCCGGCGAGGCTCGTCTTGGAGTCCGCGGCGAGGAGCCCCTCGGGGGAGAAGTCGAGGCGCTCGAGCACGGTGTACGGCTGGCGGCTCGCGACCGTGTCGGCGTGCACGCCCCACCACGGGTACTTGTGCGCGGTCAGCCAGATCGTGCGGTCGCTCCAACCCGTCGGTGCGCCGCCGTTCTCCGAGAGCTGGCCTGGGCGCATCGCGGCCCGGTTGATCTGATCGGCGACCGGCACCACGGTCATGAGCACGGCCTTGTCGCCGTCGGGGCGCAGCACGTTGAGGCTGTTGCGGCGACGCCCGAACTCGTCCCACTGGTAATCGACCGTGTACCAGAGCCCGCCGTCGGCGGAGACGTCGACGAGGTAGCCCGGCACGTTGACGCTCGGCAGCGCCTTGGGGTGATCGGGATCGGTGACGTCGACGCGATCGACGAACGAACGCACGTGGTAGAGCAGGGTCGTGCCGGCGGCGCTCTTGGTCTGCTCGACGTGCGTCGAGTAGAGCACGTTGCCGTGCGTGATCTTGTTGATGAACGGATAGTCGTTCATCGGCACCTCGCCCGCGGCCATCTTCGGCGCGTCGATGTCGCGCAGGTCGAGGAAGCGGAGCTTCGACTCCCAGTCGCGGCGGCCGTTCTTGCCCTCGACGACGGTGCGGAAGGTCGCGGGGATGATCTGGTTGCGCAGCGGCAGCCCGGTGTAGGGGTTCCAGTAGTAGTTGTAGAAAGACCAGCCGTAGTAGTAGAGCGTCTGGAACTCGTTGGTCAGCGTGAACACGCCGCGGAGCTTCGGGCTGGTCACGGTGGTGAAGTCGGCGTTGTGGATCACCTGCTGGCCGGTCGGCTCGATGCCGATGAGGTGGAGCACATCGCCGTCGCGCAGCACGTACGGTGCGTAGCTGTACGGCAGGTCGAGCGTCGCTGTCGTCGGGCCGTCGTCGTCGACCGCGAACGGCCGCACCTCGAGGCGGACCTGCCCCGAGTAGGCGTCGGTGACGAGCTGCACCTGCTGACCCTGGATCTTGAAGACGTCGTGGACCTGGTGCACGAG
>CAZPEY010000257.1:6826-8345 GCA_964585665.1 uncultured Polyangiaceae bacterium
CCCTCGCCGAGCACGGCCTGTGAGAGCTGCGCGACCGCGCCGAGCGTCGAGACGTCGAACAGCGTGATCGCGGCGCGCGACTGATAGGTCGTCGTGTTGTCGTAGCGCTGGCCCATCACCAGCAAGCGATCGCCGTGGACCTCGAGGTGCGAGGCGTTGACGTCGACTTCCAGTGCGTCGGTCTGCTTGGGGAGCAGCGGCTTGGACAGGTCGATCGCGTGGAGCCGGCGCTTGTACTGGTTGGCGTAGTCCCACTCGCTGGTGAACGCGAAGGCGCGCGGCCCGTCGAACCGCGTCGCGAGCAGGCCGCTGCGGCTGACGTCGATGAGGTCGAGCGTCGCGTCGATAGAGAGTTCGTCGGGAGCGTCGGTACGCACGACGTGCAGCGCGATCGTCGGATCGGCCGACCAGCTCCACTGCTGCGCGAGCACGCGCAGCGCGCCGTCGTACCAGTCCATCTTGAACTTGTCGGCGATCTGGCCCGGGATGTAGACGCGCCCGCGCTGCTTGAGCTTGCCCGCCGGATCGCTGATGTCGACGTAGGTGACCAGGGTCTCCTGCTCGAGATCGGGGTTGGTCAGATAGAAGTTCGGATCCCATGCAGCGACGAAGATCGCGTGGTGCGCGACGTGGATCAGCGTCGACATGCCGTCGAACGTGATGCGATCGATCTCCTTGATGTCGTTCGGGTTGGCGACGTTGAGGGAGACGACCCAGGTGGTGTCCTGCCAGTCGGCGGTGTTGTAGCGCCAGTAGTCAGGGCGCCGCTTCGAGACGGTGTAGAGGACGTCGCCGACCATGCGCGTGTCGGTGACCTCGCCGTCGACGGGCAAGGTGCCCATGCGCTTGGGGGCCGTCGGATCGGACACGTCGGCGATGAGCACCTCGCTGCCGTGGAAGCCGTGCGGATCGGCCTCGGGATCGTATTGCCAGTACTGGAAGTAGTCGCTCGAGACGACGTAGGCGCGGCCGTCACGCACGTACATCTCGACGGGGATCGACTGGAAGGGGAGGCGGCCGCGGATCTTGAGATCGTCGGGCTTGCTCACGTCGATGATGACGAGGCCACGGTAGCGGTTGAGCACGAAGAGGTTGTCACCCTCGAGCTTGAAGAGGTCACCCTCGACGATCTCGCGGGTCGGATCCGGGGTCGGCTCGGGGTTGGTTGGCGAAGGCACGTTGGAGGTCGAAGGCGGCACGGCGCCGCCCGAGGCGTCATCGAGCGCCGCCTCGCCGGCCGCGCCGCGCGAGCCCGAGTACATCGAGCCGGTGCCGGTCGAGAGCAGCTCGTTGTCGTTGGCGGACACGAACTCGGTCGCGCCGGGCTGCGGGAAGATGTTGGTGTCGACGCTGGGGCTGCCGAGTCGCTTCTCCGGAACGATGGGAACGAAGGGCTGCACGGGAGCCTGCGAGCATCCGGCGAGCAGAACGAACACGAGCGTAGTGAGTAGCGACCGCTTCACGACAACCTCCTCTAGTCCAAGCTTGTGAGCCGCGCCTCTGCAACGCGGGTGCCACG
>CAZPEY010000258.1:0-8318 GCA_964585665.1 uncultured Polyangiaceae bacterium
GAGTATATTCCGCCGCCATGTCCGCCCCGACTGTTCCGTTTTCGCCTCCTACCGATGTTCCGTCCGTGCTCGCGCGCCTCGATCCGCCGCGCCGCGCCGTCGTCACCGCCGGCATGCCGTACGCCAACGGCCCGCTCCACCTCGGTCACCTCGCAGGCGCGCAGGTTCCCGCCGACATCTATGCGCGCTGGCTCGGCCTCCTGATCGGCCGACAGAACGTGCTGTTCGTCTGCGGCACCGACGATCACGGCTCGACCTCCGAGGTCGCGGCGCTCAAGGCCGGCAAGTCGATGCGCGAGTTCATCGACGGCATCCACGCCACCCAGCAAGTGACGCTCGACCGCTACTCGATCGGCCTCGATGTGTACTCCGGCACGTCACGGCCTGATTGCTTTCCAATCCACAAGGCCAACGCCGACTGGTTCCTCCGTCGGATGCACGCCAACGGCCTGCTCGAGAAGCGCACCAGCCAGCAGTGGTTCGATCCGAAGCTCGAGCGCTTCTTGCCCGATCGCCTGGTGCGCGGCGGCTGCCCGAACCCCAAGTGCGACAACGCCGAGGCCTACGGCGACGAGTGTGATCGTTGCGGCAGCCAGTACTCGCCCATCGAGCTCAAGAACCCGAAGAGCGCGCTCTCGGATGCCGCGCCGGTGATGCGCGACACCACGCACTGGTGGCTCGACATGAGCAAGGTGCAGGAGACGCTGCGGGTCTGGATCCAGAGCAAGGAGAAGACCTGGCGCAGCTCGATCATCACCGACTGCCTCGGCAAGGTGCTGCCGTCGCTGCGCTTCGAGAACGTGCACGAGCCTGCGTACAAGGAGCTCAAGGCGAGCCTGCCCAAGCACAAGAGCAAGTACGCGCTCGGCAAGAAGGTGGTGCTGCAGTTCGGCTCCCTGCCCGAGCTCGAGACGGGCCAGCGCGCGCTCGCGGCGCATGGCATCGAGACCGAGATCGCCGACGATTGGGCGCACCGCTCGATCACCCGCGACGTGCAGTGGGGCCTGCCGCTGCCGACCGACCTCGACGCCGATCTGGTCGGCAAGACGCTGTATGTATGGCCTGACTCGCTGATCGCTCCGATCTCGTTCTCGCAGGTCGCGCTGCAGAAGCGCGGCGAGAGCCCCGACCGGTACGCCGAGTTCTGGCGTGATCCCGAGGCACGCGTCTACCAGTTCCTCGGGCAGGACAACGTCTTCTTCTACACGCTGATGCAGGGCGCGATGTGGCTCGGCACGCAGGACGACCCGCACCACCTGCCGCACGCCGGGGAGCTGCAGCTGACCGAGATTTTGAGCTGCTTTCACCTGCAGGTCGAAGGCCACAAGATGAGCAAGTCGCGCGGCAACTTCTTCACCGGCGACCAGCTCCTCGACGAGAAGGGCTACACCGCCGATCAGGTCCGCTACTTCCTGGCGCTGCTCGGGCTCTCGGAGAAGGCGTCGAACTTCGAGCTCGCGACGCTCGACGAGCGCAACAAGTTCCTGGCCGGCCCGATGAACGCCGCCTTCGAGCGGCCGATCTCGGCGGTGCACAGCAAGTTCGGCGGTCTGGTCCCCGATGGCGTGCTCGCCGACAAGGTCGTCGCCGACACGCTGCGCATGGTGCAGCGCTACGTAAAGGGCATGGAGCGCGCCGAGTACTCGACCCTGCTCTTCGAGATCGAGAACTACGCACGGATCATCAACAGCCTCTTTACGCAGCACAAGCCGCACGACGATCGCTACCCGGAGGAGGCGCGGCGCAACGCCCTCTACTCGTCGTTCTACGTGCTCAAGAACCTGATGATCATGCTCTATCCGTTCGTGCCAAGCACGATGGAGCGCCTGCGCGAGTCGCTCAACCTGCCGGCCGACGTGTTCACGATCGACCAGCTTGGAACGCCGATCCCCGTCGGACACGCCATCGGCGCCAAGCAGGTTTACTTTCCCGCCGTCGCGGGCTTAGATGCCGCGCAATGAATCTACTGATCAAGAAGGATCTGGCGACGGTGATCCGGGAGGCGACGGATCCGAACCTTCAGGAAGGCCACCACGGGCTCAAGCGCTCACTCGGCGCGTTTCACCTGACGATGCTCGGCATCGGCGCGATCATCGGCGCCGGCATCTTCTCGCTCACCGGTGCGGCGGCCGCGAACTTCGCCGGCCCGGGCATCGCCTACTCGTTCGTGATGGGCGGCATCCTGTGCACGTTCGCCGGCCTCTGCTACGCCGAGCTCGCTTCGATGATCCCCGTCGCTGGGTCGGCCTACACGTATGCGTACACGACGATGGGCGAGCTGGTGGCGTGGATCATTGGCTGGGACCTCGTGCTCGAGTACGCCTTCGGCGCAGTCGTGGTGTCGATCGCCTGGTCCGGCTACTTCGTCCAGGTCTTCGCCTCGCTCGATCACCTGTTCCCAGGCGGGATCTTCCATCTCTCCGACGCGGCGCTGCTGTTCACCAAGGGCCCATTCGAGACGGTCAAGCTCAGCACCGGCGCGACGGTGCACGGCTACTGGAACATCCCAGCGACGGTCGTCTCGCTTGGCTGCGCGGCCATCCTCTATCGCGGCATCACCGAGAGCGCCTGGGTCAACAACCTGATCGTCGTCCTCAAGGTGACGATCGTCTGCGTGTTCATCCTGCTCGGCATCAACCTCGTCTCGAGCGCGAACCTCTTCGCCAACCCACACACCTCGGGGCTCGCGGCGCTCGTCCCAGAGCCGATCGCGCTTCCCATCGCTGACTGGTCACCGCTCGACCGACTGCTGCACTGGCTCTTCGATCGTCAGCCGATGCGCTATGGCTGGGGCATGGGCGGCGTGCTGACGGGCGCCGGCGTGGTCTTCTTTGCCTACATCGGCTTCGACGCGGTCTCGACGACGGCGCAAGAGGCCAAGAACCCGCAGCGCGATCTGCCGATCGGCATCCTGGCGTCGCTGTTCATCTGCACGATCCTCTACATCCTCGTCGCGGTCACCCTCACCGGCGTGGTCAGCTACAAGGAGCTCGGGGTGCCCGCGCCGATCGCCGTCGGCATCAACAAGATCGTCGAGCTGCGGGGATGGACACCCGGAGCCGCGGGCACCTTCACGTTCTTCATCAAGCTCGGCGCGCTCGCCGGCCTCACGTCCGTCATCCTCGTCATGATGCTCGGCCAGACGCGCGTTTTCTACGCGATGTCGAAGGACGGCCTGCTGCCCTGGTTCGATCGCACGCACGCGAAGTTCCACACGCCGCACACCGCGACCGTGGTCACCGGCATCTTCGTCTGCCTCGCGGGCGGCTCGATGCCGATGCACATCGTCGGTGAGCTCGTCTCGATCGGCACCCTCCTGGCCTTCGTCCTCGTCTGCCTCGGCGTACCGCTGCTGCGCGGATCGAACCCCGATCAGCCGCGGCCGTTCCGCGTCAAGGCGCCGTGGGTGATCGGCGGCCTGGGCGCCCTATCGTGCGTCTACGTCATGCTCGGCCTGCCGCCGGACACGTGGCTGCGCCTCCTCGTCTGGCTCGTGATCGGCTTTGCCGTCTACTTCGGCTACGGGCGCCACCACAGCCACCTCCGCAAGACCCCGCGCGACAAGCCGTAGCGCCGATCACATCGCAGACCGGCTGGCGGCCTCGTGCGTACCACCAGGCATGCCAACCAGACTTGCCCTCCCCTTCGCCATCGCCCTCGTCCTGAACGTCTCTACGTCGGTGCGGGCTGACTCGCCCGAAACCGATGCCTTGATCCGAGCGCTGCCGCGCACAGCGCTCGTCGCGGCCGCGCCACCACCCGACACTGCTGCGCCACGCCGCTGCGCGCTGGCGGGGCGAGAGCGGCGCTTCACCGTCGATGGAGAGCCCGTGACGATCTTCGAGCACGGCTCGGTCGAGGCCGCTCGCGCGGATCGATCACGGGTCGACTGTAGCGGCGAGCGCATCGACGACTGCTTGCTCGAGTGGGGCGCCGCGCCGCACTACTTTCAGCAGGGCGGGCTCGTCGTCTTGCACCTCGGTAGCGAGCGCGTGGCGCGCCTGCTCGCGTCGACGCTCGGACCACCGTTCGCCGGCGATGGTGCGGCGTGTGGCAAGACGCATCAACCACCGCAGGAAGACATCCCTGGCTGCTCGGCGGCCAGCGGACCAGACACCTCCGATCCGGCGCTCGCCGTCGCTTGTCATGGCTGTCTTCAGAAGCTCTATAGCGGACGTGGGCTGCAGAAGCTCACATTCAAGCAGTGCGTCGAGCGCTCGACACTCTCCGTGCGCGCCAAGCTGAAGCAGGATCCGCACTACTACGACAAGATCTTGCCGAAGCTGCTGAAGCGGCCCGGCCCCAGATAGTCAACTTGGTTGACTACAAGCTCAGCCGCGCGGCTTGGCCGACCAGATGCGGGTCGCGAACAAGAAGCCGAGGATCGCGAACGGCAGGAGGAAGATCGGCCAGTAGCTCCAGTTGCGCGTCGTCAGATAGCCGAGCGACACCGACTGAATCGCCGTGCCGAGATAGACGAAGCCGTCGATCACGCCGACCGCCGTCGCGGCGCCGCGTCGCCCCCCGAAGTCCATCGTCGCCGTACCCGACAAGACGCCGTGCGTACCGATGACGCAGACCGAGACGAGGAACACGACGACGCCGAGCCACCACGGGCTCATCGGCAGGATGGGGCTCGCCTTGAGGAGGCGGAGATCGCCGGCCTCCTGGAGCGGCTTCGGATCTTTCAGGATGACGTCGATGACCTTGCCGTCGCGCTCGACGCGCAGCGGGATGCCGCGCCCCGGTGAGATCGGCGGGCGCGCCGCCGCCGTCGTCGAGCAGATGCAGCGCTCGACGTCCCACTGCGAAGCCTTGCACTGCGGTTCCCAGCAGGCGATCGCGGCGCGTACGTCGGCCCACGACTCGAGATCCTTCCTGCTGCCGACGGCGACGATACGATCGCCGGGCAGGAGCCCGCTGTCCTTGGAGGCCGAGGCGACGAGGCTGCGCGGCGGCGACAGCACGAAGATCATCGCCACCGAGCAGAAGATGAGGAAGCCGTAGAGCCCTGCTGCCGCTGGCCCGCGACGACTCTGGAAGAACAGATCGGAGACCCAGCCAGCGACGTTGCCGCCGACCACGCCCGACACCATCAAGAGGCCTCCCCAGCCGCCCTGAACGAACGGCGCCAGGAAGGCGAGCGCCGCGAGCGTGACGAGGATACCGCGCTGCTTGCCGGTGCGCAGCTTGGCCAGGATCGCGCTCACCGCCGCCGCGGCGAAGCAGACCGCGATCATGCCGAGGTTGTCCCAGGAGCCGTTCCGCAGGAGGTGCTTCTCGGGGAGCGCCAGGATCTCCTTGGCGTAGATCGGATACCAGTGCATCACGCCGTTGCGCAGCACGCCGGTGCACAGCTCGATGAGCGCGATCGTCATGATCACGCGGTTGGAGAAGATGCGCTTGTAGAGCTCGAGCGGCGGAATGGGCGTGTCGCTGTCGTCGCCGGCGGTGCGCGCGTCGCCCGTGTCGAAGTCGGTGTGACCGGCCTGGCTCGGACGATCGCGGAGCAGGATCGCCTCGATGAGGAAGAACAGCCCGAGCAGCGCGCCCGGAATCGCAAACACCACCCATACGGAGTGCGTCTTGGGTTGCTCCTTGTAGAAGCCTTGCGCGAGGCCGAGCAGCCAGTCGTTGACGGTGAAGGCGAGGAAGATGCCGCTCGCGATCATCGTGCCGAAGATCCCGGAGAAGCCGCCGCGCTCGCTAACGTGGAACCAGTGCGCGTTGACCTTGACGATCGACACCGCGCCGTAGCTCTGGAAGTACATGTTGGCGGCGTAGAGGATGCTGAACACGAGGCGCAGGGGTGCATCGGCGGCGCGTCCCGAGGCGAGCACCGACTGGAGATAGATCGCCATCGCGACGTTGGCGAGCATCGCGCCAAACGCCCCGATGAGCATGCCGCGCTTGCCGCCGATCCGATCGACCAGCGGGCCGTTGAACAAGAACGCGAACGCGTAGACGAAGGTGCCGGCTCCGAAGATGACTCCGAAGTCCTCCTTGGTCATCAGCTCGCCGAGCGAGTTCTTGGCGACGGTGAGGTTGTAGCGCCCCATGTAGAGGAGGGCGTAGGTCAGGCCGAGCGGAAACCAGTTGAGGAAGCGCCGCTGGCGAAACGCCCAGCTGTGCTCGGGCGCCGGACTGTTGGACTGCGAGGTTGATCCAGCCATCGATCGAGGGCGGAACATACACGATCGTCCGCGGTTGCGAAGGTCGATTGATGATAGAGTCGGGAGCATGAAAAGATGGGTCGGTGCCGTCGCTGTAGCCCCCTGCCTGGTCCTGCTCGCAGCCGGTTGCCCCGGGCAATCCAGCAGCGGAGACCACGACCTCGGCAGCGGCGGAGACCTGTCCAAGTCCAGCCTGGATCTGCGCTCGACCGATATGCCCCCCGCCGTAGTTCCAGCGGGCCATCCACGCATCTACCTCAACGACGCGAACAGGACCCGCCTCAACGGCGCGATCGCGGCGAACAACAAAGCCGCGACCGATTTCGCCGACATGGTCGATCAGCAGCTCGCCTACGGCGACTGCAATACCTGCGACCCCGCCAACGACTGCGAGATCTACGAGTTCCGCCCGTGGCACGCGGCGATGATGTACGCGCTGACCGGCGATGCGAAGTACAGCGCCTTCGCGATCAAGATGGTCGACGACTGTGTGAAGCGCGAAGAAGACACGATCGCGAGCGGTCAGCGCGCCGACATCTCGTTCGACAGCTACCTCTACATCGGCGACATCCTCAGCGACGTGATGCTCACCTACGACTGGTGCTTCGACAAGGTGAGCGACTCGCAGAAGCAGCGCTGGATCGCCTACGCCAACCAGGCCGTGTGGAACGTCTGGCACCCGGACGAGGCCAAGTGGGGCGCGACGACGTTCGCGTGGAGCGGCTGGTCGATCGATAACCCTTCGAACAACTACTACTACTCGTTCCTCAAGGCGACGATGCTCACCGGCCTCGCCACCAAGGACGAGAACGCCCAAGCCGACGACTGGCTGACGATGTTCCGCACGACCAAGATCCAGAACCAGCTCGTCCCCACGTTCACGTCCGACCTCGTCGGAGGCGGCTCGCGCGAAGGCACCGGGTATGGCGTGTCGATGGCGGGGCTCTTCTACCTCTACGATCTGTGGCAGCAGTCGACCGGAGAGCCGCTGCATGGCCTGACGCCGCACGCCGAGCAGTCTCTCCTCTGGATGCAGCACGCGATCGTGCCGACGCTCGATCGCCTCGCGCCGATCGGCGATCACGCGCGCGACTCGACCGCCGCGCTGTTCGACTACCACCGAAACTATCTCCAGATCCTCGGCTTCCTCTTCGACGGAACGGTGCCCGCGCAGACCTCGCGCACGCTGCTCTCGCAGTCGAGCGTTCCCGAGATGTCTCAGCGCTTCATGTACATCTACGACTTCTTCTACGACTCGACGGGCAAGCCGACCTCGCCGCTGACGTCGCTCTATCCGGTCTATTACGGCTCGGGCACGGGTCAGGTGTTCGCGCGCTCCGCGTGGACCAAGGACGCGACCTGGCTCGGCTTCTCGGCCGGGCCCTTCACCGAGTCTCACGCCCACCACGATCAGGGGCAGCTCCTCGTCTATCGCAACGAGTGGCTGCTCTACGACGGCAACATCGCGTCACACTCGGGGATTCAGTCGGGAGAAGAGGGGCACAACGTCCTGCGCGTTGGCTCGGGATCGTCGACGATCCGCATGGTCGACCAGACGACCAGCACGCTACAAGCGCTGCAAGACGAGTCGGCCGTGCTGCACCTCGCGGGCGATCTGCTGCCCGCCTATGGCACCTCGAATCTCGATCGCAACCAGCGCGAGATCGTCTGGATCAAGCCGAACGTGATCGTCGTCTTCGATCGCATCAAGGTCGCCGGGACCGTCGCGCAGCAATGGAACAGCCCGATCGATCCATCGCTGACCGCCAACGTCGCGACGCTCGCGGGCAAGACCTCCAAGGTCGCGCTGCACCTCCTCGCGCCGGCCTCGACCAACTGGAGCGAGCAGCCGCTGTCGGCGTTCGACGTCGACTTCGAGTCCGGCTTCCACGTCGAGGCGAGCGCCGCCGCCGACGCCGGCATCGTGTTCTTGACGGTCATCAACGTCGATGACGCGGCGAGCAGCATCACCCGCAGCGACGACGCTGGCTGGATCGGCGCCAGCTTCAACCTGACGGCAGGCGGCAGCGCCATCGTCCGCTTCGACCCCGCAGCGCCCGGCGCCTCGGTCGAGCTCAAGAACGCGAGCAACCAGATCGTCGTCGACAAGACGTACGACGCATCGATCCAGACGCTGCCGACCCT
>CAZPEY010000259.1:0-8269 GCA_964585665.1 uncultured Polyangiaceae bacterium
TGGCGCTGACTCAGGGGCGCGACTCGTGGAGCTGCTCGAGATAGGGCCGAAGCCGCGCCCGCAGCGCATCGGCGTGCGGCGCGACGTGAAACACCGCCGCCAGCCGCCGCAGCGCGCGCTCCGCGACGTGGTCCAGATCGATGTAGGAACTCTCGTCGCGAGCGGCGATCAGCAGCGACTCCGCCAGCGGCTTGAGCGCACGAAACAACAGCTCCTCCGTCTCCACCACGTCTAGCACGCTAGTCACGGCGCCTCGTCTGCACTATGTACGAAAGGGAAGGTCGCGGGTCAACGCTTGGCGGCGCGCGGCGGCCGCAGGCCGGCGTGATCGGCCAGCAGCGAGAGCTGGGTACGGCTCGCCGCGCCAAACAGCAGGAGCAGCGCCGAGATGTGAGCCTTGATCGCGCGCTCGCCGACCCGGAGCTTGGCGGCGATGGTGCGGTTGTCGACGCCGGTGGCGAGCCAGCGCAGGACGTCGCGCTGCCGCGGGGTCACCTTCGCCCACAGCTCGTGCTGACGGCGCGCCTCGACGGAGGGCCGCCTCTTCGCCGGCACCCGCAGCGCCGCAGCCAACGCCACCGCATCGGCACGCGGCGTCTCGAGCTCGTCATCGAAGCTCGCGTCCGCAGCCCCCTGGCGCAGCGCGCTGCCGATCACGACGAGCTGCGTGTGCGGCAGCTCGTGTCGCAGCGAGCGCACCAGGGTCATCGTGTCCTCGTCCTCGTGATCGAGGTCGACGAACAGCACCGCCGGCGGCGCCTGGCGCGCATCGGCGAGGAGCGCCTGGCTGCTCGCGTACTCGCGGACGTCGCGCACGCCGCGCTGCTTGAGCAGGACGCTCAGGCCCTGCCGAAACAGCGTCTGATCCGACAGGATCGCGGTGCGCGGCGAGGCAGTTCCAGCCGCGCGTCGCTCGGAGCGAGCCTCGCGTCGCCTCATAGCGTCAGCTTCGCGTGGGGGGCCGGCGTATGCACCGGCGCGATCCCGCGCTCCTTGAGCAGCCCGGCGAGCACCGCCTGCGCTTGCGGCTCGCCATGTACCAGCGTCGCCCAGCGCAGGTTGCCCTGCTCGGCGACCTTGCTCGCGAAGGCGAGCAGGTCGTTCTGATCCGCGTGCGCAGAAAACCCGTTGAGCACGAACACCTCAGCGCGCAGCTCGCGCTCGATGCCGAAGACGCGCACGCGCGCTCGGCGCTCGACGAGCCTCCGCCCGAGCGTGTGCTGCGCCTGAAAGCCGATGATGACGATGCTGCACTTCGGATCTTCGATCGAGGTGCGCAGGTGGTGCAGCACCCGCCCGGCCTCGCACATCCCCGAGGCCGAGATGACGATGCACGGCTCCTTCTGCATGTCGATCGCCATCGAGTCTTCGACCGACGAGACGTAGCGCAGCCCCGGAAACTCGAAGGGCGAGTCGCCGCCTTCGAGCAAGGCCCGCGCCTCCTCGTCGAGGCACTCGGGGTGCAGGCGAAACACCTCGGTGATGCCCACCGCGAGCGGCGAGTCGACGAACACCGGGATCGGCGGGATGCGTCCCGCCAGCCGCAGCTTCTTCAGAGAGAAGACCACCTCCTGCGCACGCTCGAGCGCGAACGACGGGATGATCACCTTGCCGCCGCGATCGACCGTACGCTTGACGATCGAGGCGAGCTGCTCGTCCATCTCCTCGATCGGCGGGTGGAAGCGATCGCCGTAGGTCGACTCCATCAGCAGCGCAGTCGCGCCGCTCGGGACCTCGGGATCGCGCAGCAGCGGCAGGTGGTGACGACCGAGATCGCCGGTGAACACCAACCGCTGCTCGCCGCGCTCGTCGACGAAGTCGAGCACGACGATGGCGCTACCGAGGACATGGCCGGCGTCGAGAAAGCGCACGCTGACGCCGGGCAGCAGCTCGTGTCTCATGTGGTAGGGGATCGAGATCATCTGGCCGAGCGCCTTGGCGACGTCGGCCTTGGTGTAGAGCGGCTCGATCGGATCGCCGTCGAGCTCCCCCTCCTCGATCTTGCGGTTGATGTACTTGGCGTCGGACGCCTGAATCATCGCGGCGTCCTCGAGCATCACCGCGCACAGATCGCGCGTCGCGGGCGTGACGTAGATCGGCCCCGTGTACCCCTGCTTGCAGAGCAGCGGCAGCGCGCCCGAGTGATCGATGTGCGCGTGTGACAGCACCACCGCGGTGATCGTCGACGGATCGAGGCCGAGGTTCTCGTTGCGCTCGCGGGACTCCTGGCGGCGCCCCTGGAACAGTCCGCACTCGAGCAGCAGCGAGAAATTCGGGCCGCGCACCAGATGGCGCGAGCCGGTCACCGTCTGAGCAGCACCGACGAACTCAAGCTCAATTTCCACGTTTCGGTTCTCCTGGCCCGGCGTCGCTGGGGCTCGCCTTGAGGCCGTCCTTTTCAATCGTGTAGCGCACCAGCGTGCGCAAGAGGCGGCTCCGCTTGACGTTGCCGAGGATCGTCTTGAGATCCTCGTAGACGGTCGGGTCGCGCAGCAGCGCGCCGACGGTGCCGCGCCCCTTTTCGACGTCGCTGCCGACCTGCTTCAACACCGCCGACAGCGACGCCAGGTTGGTCAGGATCTCGCTGTACTCCTTGTCGTAGACCAGCCCATGCAGCAGGCCCTGGCCCGACCGCAGCTCGGCCGAGACTGCCGCCAGATCGCGCGCGGTGGCCCGCAGATCGGCGAGCGCCGCCGAGCCGTCCTTCTCGTACAGCAGGCCATGCATGGTGCCAGGGCCGCGCTCGACCTGCGCCAGCAGATGATCGACCCGTCCGACGGCGCGATCGACGTTGCCGACGATCTGGGCCACCTGTCCGGCCAGCTTCGGATCGTAGAGCAGCGCGTGCAGCAGCCCCGATCCGCCCTGCACCTCCTCGACGATGGCGGCGGTCGACTTGGCGATGCGCGACAGATCCTTGCCGAATTGATCGTTGAGGATCACGCCCAGCCGATCGTCGAGGCGGCCGCTCAGCTTGCGCACCGCGCCGAGCACCTCGCGCGCCTCGGTGGCGAACTCGGCGATGTTCTCGGCCTCTTCGGACTTGAGCGTCGCGCCCGGCTCGACCGCCTTCTGATCGGCGCTGCCGACGGTGATGTTGATGATCGCGTCGCCGAGCAGGCCCTTGGACGTCAGCTTGGCCACGGAGTCGACGCGAACGCGCTCCAGGTAGCGCCGCTCGATGCCGAGCTCGACGTGGACGCGCTTCTCCTTGAGGTCTTGGCCGAACTCGACCTTTTGGACCAGGCCGACGTCGAGGCCGCCGAGGCGCACCGGCGCCCCGACGATGAGGCCGCTGATGTTCTCGTACGTCGCGTGCAGCGTCACCTTGCGGGTCAGCAGGCCCTGCGAGCGGCCGAGCAGGAAGATCGTGCCGACCAGCGCCAGGATCGTGACGATGAGGAAGATACCGACGCGGATGCGCTGTCCGCGCTCTTGAGCGGGCGTAGTCACGAGACCTCCGGCAGCGGCATCGCCTCGACGAAGTCGCGGATCGCCGGCAAGGGCGAGTGGCGAAACTCCGACGGGGAGAGCACCGCTTGAATGCGTCGCTCGCCGAGCATGGCGAGGCGGTCCGAGATGAGAAAGGCGGTGGGAAGATCGTGCGTCACGACGAGGGACGTGACCTTGAGGCGCTCCTGGATCGAGCGAATCAGCTCGTCGATGCGCCGGGTATTCTGCGGATCGAGGCCGGCGGTCGGCTCGTCATAGAGCAGCACCTCGGCGTTGCCAGCGATGCTGCGCGCCAGCGCGACGCGCTTCTTCATGCCGCCCGAGAGCTCCGACGGCATCAGGTGCGCGGTGTCGGGCAGGCCGACCAGCGACAGGCGATCGGCGATGCGATCGGCGATCTCGGACGGAGCGAAGCCGTAGCGTCGCAGCGGATACGCAATGTTCTCTCCGACGGTGAGCGAGTCGAAGAGCGCCCCGCCTTGGAAGAGCATCGAGACGCGCTTGCGCACCGGCAGGAGCGCCGCCTCGTCGAGCGTCGTCACCTCGGTGCCATCGAACACGATCGAGCCAGCGTCGGCGCGCTGCAGCCCGATGAGCAGCTTGAGCAGCACGCTCTTGCCCGAACCCGAGGGGCCGAGGATCGACAGCGTCTCACCGCGACGGACGTCGAGATCGAGGCCCTCGAAGACGCGGTTCGGCCCGAACGCCTTGTCGATGCCGCGAATCTTGATCAGCGGCTCGTCCATCGCGCTCACAGCCCAAACCCCAGCAAGAGCTCGGTCAACACGAAGTCGGCGATCAGCGTGGTGATCGAGGTGATCACGACGGTGCGCGTCGTGGCGCGGCCGACGCCCTCGGTGCCACCGCGGGTCAGCAGGCCTTGATGACAGGCGATGAGCGTGATGAGCGCGCCGAAGACGACGGTCTTGGACAGGCCGCCCAGCAGATCGCCGAGGCTGACGACCCGCACCACCGAGTTGAAGAACAGCGAGCTGTTGACGTCGAGATCGAGCTGCGCGATGCCCATCGCCCCGAGGACGCCGAGCACGTCGGCCAACGCGGTCAGCAGCGGCAGCGCGATCACGCCGGCGAGCACGCGCGGCAGGACCAGCTCCTTGACCGGATCGGCGCCCATCGAGCGGATCGCGTCGATCTGCTCGGTGACGTTCATCGAGCCGAGCTCGGCGGTGATGCCGGCGCCCATCCGGCCGCCGACCATGAGCGCCGTCAGCACCGGGCCGAGCTCGCGCACCAGCGACAAGGAGACGACGTTGCCGACCGACTCCTTGACGCCGAAGCGCGCCATCTGCACGGCGAACTGCACCGTCATGACCATGCTCGAGAAGATCGCGGTCAGGACGACGATCGAGATCGACATGACGCCGATGACCTCGATCTGCCGGATGAGCTCGCCCCAGTCGAACGGGCGGCGCACACCGCGCACCGTCGCGATCGTCAGCTTGCCAAAGTCGCCGAGCTCTTCGAGCACGGCGTCGATCTTCTCGCCGAGACGCTGGCCGAACGAGGCGCGCGCGCTCATGGGCGACTCGTCGCAAAGCCGCCAAAGAAGCGGGAAAACGCCGCCGCGTGGCGGTCGACCGTCGGTTCGCTGCCGACGAGCTGCAGATCGTAGACACAGCCCGCCTTCTGGACGACGACGAGGTCCATCACGATCGATACGCCCTCGACCTTGCCAGCGACCCGGCTGCGCAGCGCGGCGCGCCCGTCGAGCTGCAGCGCCTCCTCGCGCTGCACCTGGCGCGCCTCCAGACCAAGCAAGAGATGATTGGTGAGGATCGGCAGCGGCGCGTCGGCGGAGCGACAGTCGACGCTGGCCGAGATCGTCCCGCCGTCGGGGTGGCGGAAGGCAACGCGCTCGGAGTCGACCCGCGCCCGCTGCCACGCCCCGTCGAGCGGGCCGACGCGGAACGCGACGCCGCCGTGGCGCACCGTCGAGGTGCTCGGTTGAAAGCTGGCGCCACAGCCAGCGAGCAGGCCGATGAGGAGGTTGCCTCGAAGGACGAGGCTACTGGAGCTCGAGGACGGAATCGTCGTCGCTCACGCCTTGGTCGCGCCGCGCACCGTCAGCACGCGGCAGGGTGCGAGCTGCACGACGCGCTCCGCCGTCGAGCCGATCAGCAGGTGGGTGATGCCAGTGCGTCCGTGCGTCGCGAGGACGATCAGATCGTACTTGCCGATCTTGGCCTCCTCGACGATCTCGTTGGGCGGCGAGCCGATGGCGATCTTCTTGCCGACGGGGCGGCCGAGCCGCGCCTCACAGTCCTTGGCGAGCTTGTCCATCTCGGCCTGCGCACGGTCGCGGATCTCCTTCTCGATCTGCGTGCCGTAGACGAACATCGGCTCCGCGTAGGGGAAGATCGGCAGCTGCTCGACGTGGATGAGCGTGACGCTGGCGTCGAACTTCTGAGCGAGCTCGAGCGCGTCATCAACCGCCTGCTTGGAGGTCTCGGAGAAGTCGGTCGGAACCAGGATCTGACGGATGGCCTGCATGGTCGCCTCCACTTTCGCGGGGTCACTCTGCTACGGATGAAGCTAACCATCAAGCACCCCGGGGGAAGTCACGATGGGCGATCGCGCTTGACCGAGATCAAACGGGCGTAGCGTGCGGGGGCGACACGACGCCGCTGGTCCCGCCAGTGCGCTCGACCCTGGGCATCCCAGCTGCGGGTGCGAAAATCTTGCGCACCGAACCCGCGGATTCTGCGGACATGCACGTCTACTGCAATAAAAATCACCGTCGGTGGAGAACTGGGGTTGTGCTAGCACGCGATGTGCAGTACACGGGCGCGATGAAAACATACCTCGCTCTCGTTCTCGTGGGTCTGTTCGGTGTTGCTGGCTGCTCTGACAAGTCGGGTGGCGGTGGCGGTGGCGGCGGCGGCGCAGCGCCTGCCGGCGGCGGCGCGGCTCCGTCTGCGGAAGACGCCAAGGCGGCTACCGAGATCTTCGCCAATCGCTGCTCGCCCTGCCATGGCGCAGGCGGCGCTGGCGACGGCGCAGCGTCGGCGGGCCTCACCCCCAAGCCGGCCAACTTCACCTCGGCCGAGTGGCAGGGCAAGGTCACCGACGAGCACATCGAGAAGATCATCGTCTTCGGCGGCCAGGCGGTCGGCAAGGCCGCGGCGATGCCGCCCAACCCGGATCTCGAGTCCAAGCAGGGCGTCGTCAAGGCGCTGCGCGCTCATCTTCGCAGCCTGAAGAAATAACGGAGGTTCCCCATGAAACGGTTGTCGTTCGTCGCGGTCTTGCTGTTCGCTGGGTTGGCCTTCGCGCAGGAAACGAACGACATTGTCGATATTGCGGCCGGCTCGCCGGATCACACGACGCTCGTCACCGCGGTCAAGGCGGCTGACTACGTACAGTCGCTCAAGAACCCGGGCCCGCTGACGGTGTTCGCGCCGACGAACGCGGCCTTCGCTAAGCTACCCAAGGGGACGGTCGAGGGGCTCCTCAAGCCCGACAAGGTGGGCGATCTCCAGAAGCTCCTCCAGTACCACGTCACGCCCGCGACCTATGAGGTGCGCTGGCTCAAGGACGGGCAGACGCTCGGCCAGGCCAACGGCGGCAAGATCAAGATCGCCGTCAAGAACGGCAAGGTGACGGTCAACGGCGCGAACATCATCGCGTCGATCCGCGCCTCGAACGGCATCGTTCATGTCATCGACGCCGTCCTGCTGCCCCCGGGGCCGGACGCGAAGTAGCCATATTTCCGACGGCGATCGCGGTCGGTTCGGCGTCGAACAGGAGTGAATCATGAGATCGAAAACGCTATTGGCAGGATCAGCAGTTCTTGCGCTCCTCACCAGCTGCTCGAACCCGAGCGCGCCCGGTCCGGGCGGCCCCGGCGCGGGCAGCGCCGCTGGCTCGGGGGCGTCGGGCAGCGTCGCCAAGCTGATGAAGGATCGCGGCCTCTCCGAGGCGGACGTCGCCGCCGCGCTCAAGACGTACACGCCGAGCGGCAAGAAGGACGAGTACCTCATCTTCGCCTCGGGCGGCCACGGCGGAAACCTGATCGTCATCGGCGTCCCGTCGATGCGCATCTTGAAGTACGTCGCGGTGTTCACGCCCGAGCCCTGGCAGGGCTACGGCTACGGCGACAAGTCGACCGCCGAGGTGCTCGACGGTGGTAAGCGCCACGGCAAGTCGATCACCTGGGGCGACATGCACCACCCGGCGCTGTCGGAGACCAAGGGCGACTACGACGGCGAGTTCATCTTCGTCAACGACAAGGCGAATCCGCGCATCGGTGTCGTCAACCTGAAGGACTTCCAGACCGAGCAGCTCGTCGAGAACAAGCTGATCGAGTCGGATCACGGCGGCATGTTCGTCACGCCGAACACCGACTACGTCATCGAGACGTCGCAGTACCCGGCGCCGCTCGGTGGCGAGTACGCCGACATCAAGGAGTACAACGAGAAGTACCGCGGCGCGATGATGTTCTGGAAGTTCAACCGCCAGAAGCGCCGCATCGTCCCCGAGGAGTCGTTCGCCATCGAGTTGCCGCCGTACATGCAGGACCTCGCCGACGCCGGCAAGCTGACCTCGGATGGCTGGGCGTTCTGCAACTCGATCAACACCGAGCGCGCGACCGGCGGCGTGCTCGAAGGCAACCCACCGCTCGAGTCCGGGTCGACGCAGAACGACATGGACTACATGCACATCATCAACTGGAAGAAGGCCGAGGCGCTGGTCAAGGCCGGCAAGTCCAAGACGATCGCGGGCACCAAGGTGCTCCCGCTGCAGACCGCGATCGACGAGGGCGTGCTCTACTTCGTGCCCGAGCCCAAGAGCCCGC
>CAZPEY010000260.1:0-8256 GCA_964585665.1 uncultured Polyangiaceae bacterium
CTGCACGGCGCGACGGTAACAGGGACGGCGGGAAGCGGGAAGATCGGTAGGGGCTTGTGCCGCCCGTCAAGAGAACGAGGGCGCGAACCCGTTGCGCCGGGTGGGGAGGGGATCCCTCTCCTCGCGGAGTTACTTTGTAGGGAGCACGATCGACCCTGCCCTGTGGCACACCCGTCGTCGGGTGACGCAGCGAGGAGAGAGTCGCCTCTCCCCCCGTTGCCACGACCGCGAGATGTGATCGATCGCGAGATCGTGGACTAGAACTCGACGCGCCCGAGCGCGAGCTGCAGCGCACGCTGGTGCTGGATGCCGCCGCGATTGCGCTTGAGCAGCACGAAGCCGACGGTGGTGACGATGAGCCCGGCGCCGAGCAGGGTGAAGCCGGCGGCGGTCAGGGCGACGTTGGGCTTGACGACGAACTTGTTGACGCTGGTGTCGAACTCGCGATGCGTCAGGCCAATCGGGCCGGCGATGAGCCCGCCGATGCCGGCGGCGATCCCGAAGCTGCCCATCAAGAAGCCGGCCAGGAACTGACGCGCGTTCGGCGCGTGCAGCGTCAGCTCGACGCCGCCGGCGGGGACCTCGAGCTCGGCGGCGTGGGCGCGGATGTTCGGCCCCCCGGCGAGGAGCGACAGCGGCTGGCCAGTGCGCGCGTAGATCGAGCACGGCGTCTTGCAGACGCGCACGTAGTCGAACCAGGAGGCGCGCGTCGAGCCGACCATGCCCATCCCAGCGGAGACGACGACGCTGATCTCCTGCTCGCCGGGCCCCGCGGAGCGGAGGTCGACGCGCGAGCGGCCCGCGGCCGGGAGCTGCCAGGCGAGCGCGCGATCGCCGAGGAGCGGCGCGCCCGAGCCGCCTGCGACTCCGCCCGCCTCCGGGTTCGGTTGCGCGCTGGCCGGTGAAGACGCAGGGAACGAGGGTCCCTGCATGCGCGCCACGTCGATCAACTCGAGCGTCTGCAGCTCCCCGGAGACGAGCTTGATCTGGACGATCTTGCCGGGCACGAGCTTGCTGACCTGGCCGCGCAGGACGGTGCCGTTGCGGAGCACGATGGTGTCGAGCTCCTCGGCGGGGGCCAGCGACGGTACGACGAAGCAGATCGCGAGCGCGATGGTGAACAGCAGCGACTTCATGGGACCTCTTGGAGCGTTGAGGCGCTCCGATAGCGTAGCTGGGCGGGCCTCGTCAATTAGATGGCTCCGACCCTTGGACACGGGCGGGCTCGGGCGTTGCGCGAATTGTTGTCGCCTGCGCTCGCAGCGCTGGTAAAAGGCGCGCATGCAACTCGCGATTCTGGGCACTGGGTACGTTGGCCTCGTCGCTGGCGCAGGCTTCGCTGAGACCGGCAACGACGTCGTCTGCGTCGACGTCGATCCGGAGAAGGTGGCGCGCCTGCAGCGCGGCGAGGTGCCGATCTACGAGCCGGGGCTGCCGTCGCTCGTCGAGCGCAACGCCAAGGCGGGGCGCCTGTCGTTCTCAACCGACGTCGCGGCTGCGGTCGCACCCGCGGAGGTCGTCTTCCTCGCGGTCGGCACTCCGTCAGCGCATGATGGATCGGCCGATCTGTCGCAGGTCCTCGAGGCGGCGACCACCGTCGCCCGTGCCATGAAGGGCTACGCGGTCATCGTCACCAAGTCGACCGTCCCCGTCGGCACGGCGGACAAGCTCACCGAGCACATCAAGCAGCACACCCAGCACCCGTTCGCCGTCGTGTCGAACCCCGAGTTCTTGAAAGAGGGCGACGCGATCAACGACTTCATGAAGCCCGATCGCGTGATCATCGGGACGCGCGACCCGAAGGCCGAGGCGCTGCTGCGTCACCTGTACGAGCCGTTCGTGCGCACCAACGATCGCATCTGCGTGATGGACGCCCGCTCCGCGGAGCTGACCAAGTACGCCGCCAACGCGATGCTGGCGACCCGGATCTCGTTCATGAACGAGATGGCGAACCTCTGCGACCGCGTCGGCGCCGACGTCGAGCTGGTGCGGCGCGGGCTCGGCATGGATCAACGCATCGGCCCGAAGTTCCTGTTCCCCGGCGTCGGCTATGGCGGCTCGTGCTTCCCCAAGGACGTCAAGGCGGCGCTCGCCACGGCGCGCGAGGCCGGCATGAGCCTCGAGGTGCTCGACGCGGTCCATCGCGTCAACGAGAAGCAGAAGCAGCTCATGTTCGACAAGCTGCTTGCCCATTTCACCGGCGGGCTCGCTGGCCGCACCATCGCGCTGTGGGGGCTGTCCTTCAAGCCTGGCACCGACGACATTCGCGAGGCGCCGGCGCTGGTGATGATCGATCGGCTGCTCGCAGCGGGCGCGACGGTCCACGGACACGATCCGGAGGCGATGAGCGCGGTGCGCGCCCAGCTCGGGGATCGGGTGCGCCTCTTCGACGATCAGTACGAGGCGACGGTCGGCGCCTCGGCGCTCGTGCTGATGACGGAGTGGAATCAGTATCGTCGACCCAACTGGAAGACGCTCAAGGGCAAGCTGTCCGAGGCGGTCGTGTTCGACGGGCGCAACATCTGGGAGCCCCGCTTCGTGCGCGAGCGCGGCTTCGTCTACTACGGCGTCGGTCGCGATCGATAGTCGCGACCGACCGCGCGGACACACAGCCCCAACCCGACGATCATCCACAGCAGAAAGACGCCGCCGTAGAGCGCGGTGAAGTTGAGGTCCGTCGCCCAGTCGAGCAGCCACCAGTCGAGGCGCGCGCGGTTGAAGCTCTCGTCGAGGCGGAAGCCTTGCGGCAGGACATGCAGCCAAGGCGCCGAGCGCAGCGGCATCGGGTCGCGCAGCAGCCAGCTCTTCAAGATCCAGAAGTGCCCCTGCAGCGGCGAGAAGCCAGGGATGTAGTGGCCGTGGCTGAGGTTCTCCTGGAACCAGCCGGCCGCGCCGGTCTGATCCTTGGCGGCGATCAGGATGCGGATGTAGTGATCCCAGTAGATCGTCGCGCCGAGGAGCTGGACGAACGCGCCGGCGGCCGCAGTGGTCGCGACGAGCAGTCGCGCCCGCGTCGCACCGGGCGACTCCGCGTCGTCGAAGATCGGCGCCGCGAACAGCATCGCGAGGGGCAAGAGCGAGACGAGGTGGCGCGGTCCCCAGCAGTAGTCGGCGTGCCAGTGGCGGAACTTGGCGTTGTAGACGAGCGAGATCGCGATGAGCGAACCGAGCAGGAGCGCTTCGCCTGGTCGCTTCGCGTAGGTGCGGCGCGCGCCAAGCAGCGCGAGCACCAGCGGCGGCGCGTAGAGAAAGACGCTCTTCCCGGACGAGAACAGCAGGCCGTACAGGCCCGCGAACAGATCGCCTGAGAAGATGCCGTCCTTGATCTGATAGCCCGAGTCCCAGAGGGTCCCGGTCTTGACGTAGTTGTGCGCCAGCGCGACCGCGACGAAGACGACGAAGGCGACCAGGGCGAGCGCGCTCTTCTGCAGCAGCGACGGCACGCCGCCATACACGGCGCGATCTTCGGCCCTCGCCGTCGCGCGACGCCAGACGAGGTAGACGGCGACGCTTGGCAGAAAGAGCACGTTGACCAGCTTCGTGTTGACGAACAGCCCGGCGGCGACGCCAAGCCAGCCGAGAGCCGTCACCGTCGGGCGCTCGGCGGCGGTGAGGGTACGCTCGACGACCCAGAGCAGCATCAAGGTCTGGAGCGCCTCGGAGTACGTCGAGCGCGCGTAGATGACGAGCGTGGTGCAGAAGGCAGCGACCAGCGTCAGCTTGAGCGCGGCCGCCTCGCTCTGCGTCCGCTGGCGGGCCAAGGAGAAGAACAGCACGAGCGCGAGCGCCATCCAGGCCGTCGGCGCCAGGTGCGCGGTCAGGTTGTAGGCGAGGTTGTCGGGGAGCTTGGGCAGGAGGCGGACGGCCTTGTAGGCGAGGTAGCTCGGCACCATGCCGACGACGTTGCCGAGCGGAAAGACGCCGTACTTGCGACCGTTGCGATGGACGTAGAACCAAGGCGAGCCACCCTCGAGGCGCACGTCGAGCTGCCCCTCCTCGAGGAGCTGTCGGGTGGTGTCATAGGTGACGTGCGCGTCGGCCCACGGCGGCTCGCGGCTGGTGATCAAGAAGAAGGCGCAGAAGAGCAGCCCGAAGAGGGGGGCGAGTCGTGTGAGCCGGGGCGCCCTGGCGGTCATGCGAACGCGTCACGCTATCACAGTTGAAGCGATCGGCGGTTGCTCGCACAATCAACGTCGACATGGCGGACGACAAGGACTCCGAAGGCAAGGCCGGTGGCGGCAGCGTCGTCGTAAAGGGCGTGCTCATCGGGCTCGGCGCGATCGCCGTCCTCTCGATCGCGATGTCGCTGTTCAAGCTGGCGCTCGTGGCCCTGGTCGTCGGTGGCGTGGGCTACGCCGGGCTCCGCCTCCTCGGCGGCAAGGAGCTGCCCAAGGGGGAGGCGCCGCGGCAGCTCTCGTCGGAGATCGATCGGCGCATGAGCGAGCTCGACAAGTTGGACAAGAAGCTTGACGAACAGATCGCCGCCCTCTCGAAAGAAGGGAAGAAGTAGGGTAGGGTTCCTTCCCTACCACTTCTATGACGCACCCTTCGCCTGACAAAGACGACGCCAAGACCCTCGAGAAAACCTCTCGCCAGCCCGAGGACCCGGTCGCCATCCCGCCGACCCTCGGGGAGCCGCTCGAGTTCATGCGGCTGCTCTGGGGGCTCAACCACGCGCTCGAGGTGACGTCGGCGCGCATGTCGACGGACATCGGCGTGACCGCCTCGCAGCGCATGCTGATCCGCGTCACCGGGCGCTTCCCGAAGATCCTCGCGGGTCAGCTCGCCGAGCTCCTCTGCGTCGACGCGGGAACGATCTCGACCGCGCTGGCCCGGCTCGAAGGCCGTGGGCTCGTCAAGCGTGAAAGACCCCAGAACGATCGGCGTAAGGTCACGGTCGAGCTGACCGCGGCGGGGCGCGAGCTCGATGTCCCAGCCTCCAACACTGTCGAGAGCGCGGTGCTCAAGCTGCTCGACAAGCTCCCGGCCGAGCAGATCGATGCCGCGCGCGCGGTGCTGAGCACGCTCGCGCAGATCATGATCGAGCAGGCTCGCTCGTAGAGACGCGCCGATCCGCTACGGGCAGTAGCTCTTGTCCTTCTTCGCGATCGCCTTGCAGACGTTGTCGCTGCAGTAGCTCGGATCCCCCGACGCGATGCCCTTGCAGAAGTTGGTGCGGCAGTAGCTGCGATCCTTGCGCGCGATGCCCTTGCAGTCGTCCGTGCGGCAGTAGCTCGCGTCCATCCTCGCCCAGCCCTTGCAGTCATCCGAGCGGCAGTAGCTGGCGTCATGTTTTGCGATGCCCTTGCAGTCATCGGTCGTACAGTAGCTCGCGTCGCCCGAAGCGAGCGCCTTGCAGTCGCCGCTCGACCAGTAGGTGATGTCGGCGAGAGCCGAGGTGGATGACAACGTCGCGAGCGTGATCAGCATGGCGAAGAGGGCTTTGCGCATGCGCGCATTTTATCAGGAGGAGGCACGATGAAGAAGATCGGTGTTCTTGGCTCGGGGGTCGTCGGTCAGGTGCTCGCCGACGGGCTGCTCAAGCACGGCTATGAGGTCATGCGCGGCTCGCGCGAGCCGGGCAAGCTGGCGGCGTGGCGCGACGCGGCGGGCGCCGACGCAGCCGCATCGACGGGAACGTTCGAGGAGGCGGCGCGCTGGGCCGACGCCGTGATCCTCGCCGTCAAGGGCACCGCCGCCGAGGCCGCGATCGCCCAGGCCGGACCGGGCAACCTCGCCGGCAAGCTCGTCATGGACGCGACCAACCCGATCGCCGAGGCGCCGCCACAGAACGGCATCCTTCAGTACTTCACGACGATGAACGAGTCGCTCATGGAGCGCCTCCAAAAGCGCGCGCCCGACGCGCGCTTCGTCAAGGCGTTCTCGTGCGTCGGCAACGCCTTCATGGTCAACCCCGACTTCGGCGGGCAGAAGCCGACGATGTTCATCTGCGGCAACGATGCGGCCGCCAAACAGCAGACGAGCAAGCTGCTCGATCAGTTCGGTTGGGACGTCGAGGATGTCGGTGGGGTCGAGGGGGCGCGGGCGATCGAGCCGCTGTGCATTCTGTGGTGTGCGCCGGGCTTTCTGCGCAACGACTGGCGCCACGCCTTCAAGGTGCTGCGCGCGTAGCGAGCGGAACTAGTAGATCTCGTACTCGATCGTCATCACGATCGCCTGCCCCGACTCCATGTCGCCGAGGATCAGGACGTAGTTGCCGGTAGAGACGGTGCTCGCGTGGTCGGCCTGGAGCAGCGCCGCCTCGGGCAGGAGCGTGCGGGCCAGATCCCGCGCCGTCTCGCGCTTGCTGTCGATGATCAGCTTGTCGACGAACGAGTCCTCGCCGTAGCCGGCCTTGAGCGTGACGTACATGTCTCCGACCGTGAGCAGGTCGATGAGGCCGTAGGCGCGGCGAGACTTCGTGCTGCCCGCGTCGACCTGGTAGTTCTTCGCGATGCTGCGCGCCGCGCTGTCGACGGCGGGGCCGAAGTCCTTGTAGGTGACGACCTTGACGCGCTTCTTGACGTTCTCGGCGGTGGTGCCCTCGGGGCCGAGCTGGGCGACGATGTTCTTGTCGTCGCGCAGGAAGGCGAGCATCGGGGCGAGCTTCGGCGAGACAGCCGATGCAGCGACGGTGTCTTCCTTGCCGCTCGGGTCGGCGAGCTCTTCGCTGCGCGCCGGGCTCGACGAGTGGTTGCAACCGCCAAAGGCGAGCAGGGCGAGGAGCGAAGCGGACAGGACGCGGTTCATGGTGGCCTCCGCGGCCTGGTTGAGCAAGCGCCGGGCCGCACGATGGTTGCAGGCTAACCCCTCGAAAATTCGAGAAAGGTGCTGGGGTCTACTGACGGCTGAGGCCAGCGGAAGGGGCGGTTCGACTAGCCGCCGTCCTCCACGGGGAAGAAGGCGGCCGCCCGCCAGCGGTTCGCGCTTGCCCGCGAGAATCGAGCAAGCTAAGGTGCCTCTGCTTCGCGGGCGTAACTCAGTTGGTAGAGTCCTTGCTTCCCAAGCAAGTGGTCGCCGGTTCGAGCCCGGTCGCCCGCTCTGCCGCATCACCGACGGGCCGTAGTGATGGTGCCAGCCATCCTGCGGCCCTTTGTTTAGCAGCTGCGGCGGATCGCGAGCAGCTCCACGCCGTCGTAGACCAGCGCCTCGCGACGAGCTCCGCCGTTGCTGATGCGGCCGACACGTCGATCGAAGACATCGTACAGAACCTTGACTACTTCGCCCGACGGCTTCTCGACGCTCTCCTGCTGGTCGAAGCCGTTGTACGTGTACTTCTGCGCGCCGTCGGAGGCGACCGGCATCCAGGAGGCGGCGAGCAGGCGAGTCGAGCACAACAGCAGCCCGAGCCCAAACAGCCTGGCCAAGCCCCGGTTCACCACGCTAGACGCGGACGCTCCTCGCACGCCGTGACTATCGCCGGTCTCATCGCAGTCCGAAACCTGCTTGTGATCGAGATGCGCACGGTCGGTCTCGCAGATCAGCTACGTCGCCCAACCACCGCCGGCGCGGACGAGCGGGCGGGGCGTGGGGGTGAGCGAAGGGCCGGCATCATTCGTCGGGAGACAGCGGGATGCCGAGCGCCTTTGAGACCTCGTCGTCGATCGTGCGGAAGCTGTGAAGGCCCCACTGACCAACAGGTTCCACCGGACCGGCGAGGCGCGTGCCTACCTGGTCGAAGTACCAGCCGCGCGAGTCCTTAAAGCAATGCTGCGGTAGGCGGTCCATCACAGAGAGGGGGCGGTTCTCCACGTGCTCGAAGTAGCCCTTCGTCCAGGGCTGCTTGTTCGTCATCATGGGCGGGACCAGGAGTTGTCCGCGGAGCAGCTCCGGGACCGGCGTCTTCGCTGTAGCGCGGACTCGATAGACGTAGATGAGTACCGCGCCGCCAACACCGAGCGGGTCGGCGTTCGTGTCGACCACCCTCCCGAACAGGAACTGCCCATCGGGCGGCTGCATGACGAAGATATCGCCCGCTTCGGGCGCACGGCGCGTCTTCTTCAACACGGCGAGATTCATGGCTAGTACCCCGCCCCCCGGAGCCAGGCCTCGCCCCACTCGACAGCCTCGCCGTACCACGAGTGGTTCGGGCTGATGCTGTTGCGGATGTTCTCGAAGCCGGGGTTGCGGTTGATAAGTGCCTGCTCGATCGCGCGGGCTTCGCCCCGCGTGACAGGTGAGTGGGTGATCCGCTCCAGGACGAAGCGACCGCCGTGCTCGGCCTGGCGTCTCGCGATGTCGTTCGTAATGCCGACG
>CAZPEY010000261.1:0-8254 GCA_964585665.1 uncultured Polyangiaceae bacterium
CCTGCTTGGCGGTCTGCGCGGCGATGCGGCCGAACTGCTTGACGGTGTCGACGAGATCGATGAGGTCGCCGTACTTCTCCTCCTGCTCGGCCGCCTTCTCGGCGTCCTGCACGCGGTAGAAGATCTGGAACATCAGCTCGTCGCCGAGCTCCGCCTCGAGGCCGGCCTCGCGCGCCTCGGCGACGGTCGCCTCGCGGCCGCGCTCGAAGTTGGGCCCCTCGACGACGTAGATGATCTGGAAGAGGTCGACGGCGCCGGTGTCCTCGTTGAACTTCGCCTCGAGCTCGCGGTGCATGCCGAAGACCTTCTTGGCCGCGGCCAAGATCGCCTGCTCGAGGGTCTGCAGCAGGACTTTGAGGTCAATCCCCTTGTCCTTGCCGACCTGCTCCAACGCCAACATCAAGTTGCCTTCCATGTGCTTCCCCTTCTAGATGCGACTAGAATTCGTAAACCAGATTTGCCTTCTCGACCTCGGCGACCGGGACCTCGCAGACCTTGTCACCGACGTCGATCTTGATGACGCCGGCCTCGACTGCGACGATCGGGCCCGAGAAGTTGCGGCGATTCTCGCCAATCGGACGGCGCGTCTTGATCTTCGCCTTGTGTCCGACGAACCGTGAAAAGTGTGCCTCGGTGCGCAGCGGCCGATCGAGCCCCGGCGACGAGACCTCGAGGTTGTAGGCGGCGCGGATGAGATCCGCCACGTCGAGGACCGGCCCGAGCTCGCGGCTCACGTCCGCGCACTCGTTGAGGCCGACACCGTCGGGCTGCCCCGGCTTGGGCTGGCTGCCCGGCCGATCGATGTAGACGCGCAAGATCCAGCTTCCCGCTTCGTGTTTCCACTCCACGTCGACGAGCTCGAGCCCGTGACCGGCCACGACGGGCGTCACGACGGAGGCGATTTTTGCGAGGTCTACGGTCGTCATCGGCGTAAAAAAAAAGCGGGCTGGTGGGCCCACTTTCGTGAACTCCTTCTACTTCTGGGCGCTTCCCTAGCATGCGCCCTTCAGGCTGGCAACTGTTTTCGCGGTCGGCGGTCAGCGACGCGACACGAGGGGGTTCAGCCGGCCAGCGCGCCGAGCTCGGCGCGGTAGCGATCGGCGTAGTACGCCAGGATCGCGAGGCCCGCCTCGACCTCGCCCGGATCGAGGTGCAGCGTCGGGAACTCGACCGTGAGCACGACGTCGCCATCCGGGTCGAGCGCGAACTTGGCGAGGTTCATCTCGCGGTTGAGCTCGAGCAGGCGCTGGTAGAGCTTGAGTCGCCGGGCCGGCGAGCGGGGCGAGGCGAGGTACGGCGTGACGGTGAAGAAGATCCAGGCGTCGGTGAGTCGGACGAAGAAGCGCTGCGGCCCGGTCTTGCCCTCGTAGGCCGAGCGCCACAGCCCAGGCTCCAGGAGCTCGATCGGCCACCCCCCCGCGTGCAGCACCTCCTCGACCTCGGCCGGCGTCATGAGGGGAACTTCGCCCCGTTGGTGACCAGCAGCTCGGCATCACGAATGCGGCGCAGGAGGCGCCGCCGCACCACCAGCGGCCACCAGTCGTAGAGGACGAGCTCGAGCGGCCGCCACATCGCCACCCAGCCGAAGATCACCAGGCCCTCGCGCAGGATCTGCCGGAGGTGCCCCTCGGCGAGCATCTTGGTCAGCTCGGCCAGCGTCAAGAAGAGCGTCAGGATCGTCAGGCCGACCAGCATGCTGAGCTGCGCCTGCCGGAGGTGCTGCTTGCCGTGCCGCCCCAGGCGATCGAGCTCGTAGTCGAAGTGCGCCTTGACCGCGTCGCGGATCATCGCCGGGGGCAGGTCGCTCGATGGCTCCGCGACCCAGACGACGATCTTGAGCGGGTGTTTGTGCCCGATCTCCTCGGCGGCGCCGACGATGTACTCAACCGCGTCGTCGTCGAGATCGCGCTCGCGAAACGGCGCCGGATCGCGCCCGTCGAAGAGCTGCGCCGGACGCTGGACGCGCAGATCGATGCACGCCTTTTGGCCCTCGAAGCGGTAGCGCGGTTGCACAGCTCAAATGAGCACGTTTCGCCCCCTTTCCGCAAACCGAAGCGAATGTGATAGAGCGTACCGCGATGGCTCTCAGCGCTCCCCGACTTCGCTGCGCCGTGGCGCAGCTGACTTCGACGGCGGATCTGGCCGCCAACCTCGCTACCGCCGAGCAGCTCGTCGCCGAGGCGAGCGCGCGCGGCTGCGCGCTCGTGGCGCTGCCCGAGAACTTCGCCTTCCTCGGCAGCCAGGAGGGCCAGGCGCTCGCCGTCGCCGAGTCGCTCGACGGCGATGGCCCGATCCTGTCGATGCTGCGTCGTGCCGCCCGGCAGCACGCCATCACGATCGTCGCCGGCGGGCTCCCCGAGCGCACCGCAAGCGACGGCGCGCGCATCCACAACTGCTGCGTCGTCGTCGGCCCGGACGGCCAGCGCCTGGCGGCCTACCGCAAGATCCACCTCTTCGACGTCGCGCTCGCCGACGGCAGCGTGCACCGCGAGTCGGCGCAGGTCGCGGCCGGCGACGAGGTCGTCGTCGCGGACACGGTGCTCGGCCGGCTCGGGCTGTCGGTCTGCTACGACGTGCGCTTCCCCGAGCTCTACCGCGCGCTCGTCGACGCAGGCGCGACCAGCTTCGTCGTCCCCGCCGCCTTCACGCTGCACACCGGCAAGGACCACTGGCACGCGCTGCTCCGCGCCCGCGCCATCGAGAACCTCGCCTTCGTGCTCGCCCCGGCGCAGGTCGGTCGCCACAACGAAAAGCGCGTCACGTACGGCCACGCGCTCGTCGTCGATCCGTGGGGCAACGTGCTCGCCGACGCCGGCAGCGAGTCCACCGGGCTGGCGATCGCCGAGCTCGATGTTGCGCTGCAGCAGAAATGGCGGCGCGAGCTGCCCTGTCTCGAACATCGTCGATTCGGCGGCAGCGGCGAGCCGCGGAGCGAGCGCCGGTGAGCCTGACGCCGCTGGTCCTGCTCACCGGATTCCTCGGCGCTGGCAAGACGACGACGCTCAACCGTCTGCTCGCGGCACCGACGGCGCCGCGCATCGCGGTGCTGGTCAACGACCTCGGCCGGGTCAACATCGACCGCCGCCTCATCAAGTCGCAATCGGGCGATCTGGTCGAGCTCACCGGTGGCTGCGTCTGCTGCAAGATCGATCTGCAGAAGGATCTGTTCACGTCGGTATGGGAGCTCCTCGATCGAGCCCAGCCGGCCTACGTCATCCTCGAAACCACGGGCATCGCCGAGCCCGATCTGCTCCTGCGCGCGCTCGGCGAGCAGCCCGCGCCGCGCGTCGTCTGCACCGGCGTCGTCACCGTCGTCGACTGCGCCGCCCTGCCCGAGCAGCTCGCCCGCCACCCCGAGGTCAAGGTCCAGCTCGAGGCGGCCGATCGGGTGCTCCTGACCAAGCTCGATCTCGTCGACGCGGCGCAGCTCTCCGAGGTGCACCAGCGCCTCCTGCGCGTCAACCCGGCCGCCGAGGTGGCGAGCTTCCCCGAGGGCGAGGAGGGCAGCCGCGGCCTCGTCGAGTTCCTGACCGCGGCGCGGCGCTGCAACACGCTGGTCGAGGCGCGGCGCACGCCGCACCAGCACGGCCAGCTCGGCGCCGTCACCTTCGTCGAGGCCCGCCCCCTCGCCGAGCGGGAGACGGTCAAGTTGCTTGACGAGCTGGCGCCGCTCCTGGTGCGCGCCAAGGGGCCGGTCGCGTTCGCCGGTCGCACGCAGCGCCGCTTCTTCGAGAAGGCCGGCACGCAGGTGTCGTGGCGCGACTACGCCGAGGATCGGCAGGGCCTCGGGGGCGGCACCGAGCTCGTGCTGATCGGCGAAGGGCTCGACGAAGCGACGATCCGCCGCCGGCTGTGGGCCCTGGCCAGCGGCGCCTGACGCCCGCGCACCAGCCATCGACGGGGCTGGCAGCGGCGCCGGCGAGGCGTACAATCCGAGCATGGGCAACGTACATCGACTCAGGGTCCTCGGATTGGGAGCGCTCTTGCTGGTCGCGCCAGCCTGCGGCCCGCTGTTCTCCGTCGTGCCGCTCGGGCGCGCACCGCAGGCCGCCGCCACCTCGGGCGGGGTCACGGTCACCGTCCTCGCCGAGCAGTGGCGCGGCTCGCCGTCCGACCTCGCCGATCGGGTCACGCCCGTCGCGGTGGTACTGCAGAACGCGGGTCCGCAGAGCGTCGCGGTCTCGCTCGCCGACTTCGAGCTCTGGGACGATCGCAACGAAGGCGGCGTCGCGCTCAACCCGTTCTACTACGCGATCGCCGACGGCACACCACCCGAGCTGCTCGACGTCGAGCGCGGCCCCAAGCTGGCCTTTCGCGGCTGGGGCCCGCGGGTGCGCATCGGCCCGCCGCGCTACGTCCCGTCGCCGCGCCGGGTGTGGGTCGGCGCGCCGCGGGTCGTCGTGCGGCCGACGCGGGGCTGGGGTCCGCGCTGGGGTCCACACTTTCACGTCGCCGGCGGCCTGCGTCGCTTCTACGGACCGTCGGTGATCTACTGGGGCGGCGCCTGGGTGGGCCCGACGGCGTCGACCTGGGAGGGCGGCTACTCGGCCCCCGAGGTGCTCGCCTACGCCCTGCCCGAGGGCGTGCTCCAGCCGGGCGGTGAGGTGCGCGGCTTCGTCTACTTCAGCCGGCTCACCTCGGATCAGACGCGCGAGCTGCGCCTGCGCTATCGCCCACGCGACGCCGCGACAGGCGCCGTGGCACCGCAGGTCGAGATCCGCCTGGAAGTGCTGCGGAACTGATCGGGCCGCCCGGCTGCCGCAGCTTGGCACTGCGCATGCTCTGATCTGCCGCATGCGCCCTTCCCTGCTCCTCGCCCTCCTCCCGCTGCTCGCCACGCCAGCCTTCGCGGCCGACCCCCCTGCGTCGATCCAGATCTGGACCCGCAGCGACACCAACCAGCGCGTCGCCAAGGTCGCCCTCGACGACGCGCAGGCCAAGACCGTCGAGCGCAAGGACGCGCAGTACGACGCGACCCACAAGTTCAGGCAGCTCGCGATCGCCGATCTGCTCAAGAAGTATCAACCGCCTGCCGACACCGACCTGGCGCTGCTCCACTTCGCCAACGGCATGGCGATCCCCCTGCCCTTCCGCGACGCAGCGACGATGGAGCGGCTGCAGCCGGCGATCGCCATCGCCATCGAACGCGAGGGCGCGATGACGCGGAGCTTCCCGGTCGTCGCCAAGAAGGAGTCGAACTTCGTCGACGCGCGGCCGATCCGGTTCTCGTCGAACAAGGTCGTGGTCGGCGAGCGCTGGCACCCGCAGCTCTCCGCCAAGGCGCTCGAGAAGTTCTCGCCCTGGCTCTTCGCCGACACGCTGACCGGCATCGAGCTGGTCAAGGAAGCGGACTACTTCAACCAGTTCGACATCGACCCCGCGACCAAGGCCGGATTCTCCGTGTTCCGCCAGGTCTGCAGCTTCTGCCACGGCGTGCGCAAAACTGGCGCGAGCTTCGGCTGGGACGTCGTCGACCCGCTGCCGCTCGTCGAGTACCGCAAGAAGGAGTCGAGCCTCTACTACCACATCCGCTATCGCTCGCCGGCGGCCGTGCAGAAGGGCCTCATGATGCCGGCGCTCGACTTCGTCACCGAGCAGGAGGCTGGGGCGCTGCTGGCCTGGATGCGCAGCGCCGCCGAGCAGCCGCTCCGCCCCTACCGCAGCGCCGGCGGCAAGTAGCGCAAATCCTGCGCGCTCTCAGACCGCGGTCCCGGTCGGAGCGAGCCTGGGCCGCGGCGCCAGCCGATCCTTCCAGGCGAGCATTCGCTTCTCGAGCACGTTCCACGACAAGACCGCCAGCAGCGTCGAGGCGCCGCCGACCACCAGCCCGAACGCCACCACCATCGCGAGCCGGACGATCCCGCTCTCCTCTTCGATCACCTTGCCACCATCGAGCAAGGTCAGCGCGACGCCCTTGAGCGGCACGTGGAAGACGTAGATGCCGTAGCTGTACTTGCCGAGCCACCGCAGCGGGCGCAGCGACACGACGCGCTCGACGAGGCGCAGCCAGGGTCGATCCCGCAGCACCGGCGCGATCGCCACCCCGACGACGAGCACGGCGAAGATCACCGCGAGCAGCGAATAGCCCACCGTCTGCATCCACGCGCCCTTGCGAGACAGCGCGTGCGGCAGCGGCAACATCGCGACGAACAGCGCGCCAGCCACGAGCCCGATCTTCGCCAGCCGCGGCAGCAGCCAGTCGAGCCAAGCCCGCTGGCGCAGCAGCACCGCGCCGAGCGCGCCGAGCGCCAGCGCATCGGCGCGTGCGAAGGTGTTCTGGTAGACGATCTCGGGCGGCAGGTGCGCGAGCCGCACCACCAGGCGCACCGCGAACCCCAGCGCCGCGAGCCCGAGGCAGAGCGCGACCAGCTTGGCGCCGCGCGCCGTCGCCACCACCGCCGGCCACACCAGATAGAACTGCTCTTCGACGGCGAGCGACCACAGGTGGGGCAGCGCCAGCGACGAGCCTTCCGTTGGCAGGAGCATCCAGTTGGAGAGATACAGCCAGTACCAGATCTGATCCTTCTGCGAGGGCACGAAGCGCGCCGGCAGCACGAGCGGCGCGACGACGAAGCAGCCGAGCAGGAGGACATAGTAGAGCGGAAAGATCCGCAGCGTCCGGCGCGTCACGAAGCCGCGGAAGTAGCCTGGGCGGTCGAGGCTGTCGACGAGGATGCCGGTGATCAAGAACCCGGAGAGGACGAAGAACAGCTGAACGCCGACCCAGCCGAAGTTGAAGGTCGCCTCGACGAGCCGCATCGTGACCGACTTGCCCTCGAGGCCGCACAGGTTGTGCAGCAGCACGAGGAGGATCGCGACCCCGCGCAGCCCGTCGAGCCCCGGCATGTGGGACCGAACGGCGGCGGCGATCCGCGCCGCTTGATCGACGCAGACGTCATCAGCGGGCTTGTCGTCGAGGGCGGCGGCGATCTCCACGGCTGCGAGGCCTATAGCGAGCCGCCTCCGCTCGGGTCAACTAAAGGTTCCTTTATCTGTACCCGTGCGTTGCTACTTCGCGGAAACGTCGGTGTTGGTGACGGCTTCCACGTTGTTGCCGTCCGGATCGAGGAGAAAGCCGCCGTAGTAGCCCGAGTGGTAGTGCGGTCGCGGCCCCGGCTTGCCGTTGTCGCGGCCGCCGTGCTGCAGGCCCGCGTCGTAGAACGCATGGACCGCGTCCGTCGTCCTGGCCTTGAAGGCGATGTGGCCGGGCGTCCGCGCGTCTTTGACCTCGATGAGCCAGAACACCGGGCGGTGATCGCCGTACGCCACCATGCGGCGGGTTGGCCACTCGGGGTCCCACGTCGAGACGAGCTCCATCACCGGGCGGTACCCGAGCGGCGCCAGGACCGCGTCATAGAAGGCCCGGCTCTTGTCGAAGTCGACGGCGTAGTAGCTGACATGGTGAATCATCGTGACCCTCCCCTCTCCGCGCCACCCCGAGCCGCGGCAGAAAAAGAAAAAGGCCGTCTCATCGACGGCCTTGTCAGTCGGGGCGACTGGATTTGAACCAGCGACCCCTAGTCCCCCAGACTAGTGCGCTAACCAGGCTGCGCCACGCCCCGAAAGTTCGAGCTTGATTACACGTCTTTTTCGTCGTCGTCGAGGACTTTTTCCAGCCGACCGATCGCGGCGAGCAGGCGGTCGCGCAGCGTGGCTTCGAGGGAATCGGCCAGCGCGGCCGCGTGCTCGCCGGCAGCCGCCGTGCGGCCCGTGCGCACCGCGCGCTTGGCGGCGGCGAGCCGATAGCCCTGCTCGTGCACCATCGCCTTGATGCGCAGCCCTTCGTCGATCTGCGCCTGCTTGTAGTGGCGCTGGCCGCCCGCGGTGCGGACCGGACGCAGCGACGGAAACTGGGTCTCCCAGTAGCGCAAGACATGGGGCTCGACGCCGATCAGCGCGGCGGCTTCGCCGATCTTCCAGAACTGCTTGGTCGCGGGGATCTTGCGAGGCAGGGTGGATCCGAGGCGGCGTTAGGTCGCCTGCCCGTTGAGCGCGTTCTTGAGGACCTGGCTCGGCTTGAAGGTGAGCACGCGACGCGCGCGGATCGTGATCTTGTCACCGGTCTGCGGGTTGCGACCGACCCGCTCCTTCTTCTCACGCACGAGGAAGTTGCCGAAGCCGGAGATCTTGATCTTCTCGCCCTTCTCGAGCGTCTCTTTGATCGCGTCGAAGACGCTCTCGACGACGTCGGCCGCCTCTTTCTTCGAGAAGCCGCCGACCTTTTCGTAGACGGTCTCGATGATGTCGGCCTTGG
>CAZPEY010000262.1:0-8251 GCA_964585665.1 uncultured Polyangiaceae bacterium
ATGGATTCGTGGAATCCCGTTCAGCATCTCGGCGGGCGTGGGGTTCATCGCGCTGTTCGGCGTGGCCGTCTTGAATGGGCTCGTGCTCGTCGCCTTCGCGCGCCATCTTGAAGAGCAAGGCAAGGATCCCGGCGAGGCGATCAAAGAGGCCGCCGAGCTTCGGCTACGTCCCGTCGTGATGACGGCGCTCGTGGCTGCGCTTGGGTTCATCCCCATGGCCATCTCCACCGCAGCGGGCGCTGAGGTGCAGCGTCCCTTGGCGACCGTCGTCATTGGCGGCCTCGTTACCGCCACCGCGCTGACGCTCCTGTTCTTCCCCGTTGTTTATCGCCTCGCGCATCGTCGCGCGCCCGTCGCCGTTGTTGCCAAGAAGGAGTCGTCCTCGTGAAGAAGATCAGAAAGAAGGTCGAGCTCGTTCTTCCATCGGATGCCGCAGCTTGTGACGCGTGCATCGAGCGGGTGCTCGAGAAGCTACGAAGCGCGCCAGGCGTAGAGCAAGCCCACGTCGATCATGGAGAGCCCGATCGCACGTGGCTCTGTTTTCACTACGACCCAAGCAAGACCACCGAAGACGATCTCAACCAGCGAATCACCGAAGCGGGCGCGGGATTGCAAACGCCGTACGAACACTTCGCGAAGGAGGTCGTTGGGCTCAAACACGAGCGCCACGCCAAGGTCGTCGAAGCGCTGCTCGCCAAGCTCCCCGGCGTCGCTCATGCAGCCGTCGCGTTCGGCACTGGCCGCGTCTCTGTGGAGTTCGATCCTCGCGTCTCCTCGCGCGTCGCCATCCTCGAGACGTTGGCGAGCGTCGATATCTCGGTGAAGCCCGCTCACAGCAAGTCCAAGGGCGAGGACGAACACGACCACTCCCACGCGGGACCGTTGGGCCAACACTCGGAGCTGCTGTTCAGCCTCGTCTGCGGCGTGCTCGTCGGCGTTGGCTGGGGGCTGACGAAGGCGCAGATCGCGACGGCGCCGATCGTCTTGTTCGCCTTGTCCTACGCCATCGGCGGCTGGTATCCGCTGAAGGAGGTCTGGATCGCGCTGCGCGCGCGGAAGTTCGAGATCGATCTGCTGATGATCGTCGCGGCAGCGGGAGCCGCAGGGATCGGCAAGTGGGCCGAGGGCGGAATGTTGCTCTTCCTCTTCACGCTCGGCCACGCGCTCGAGGGCTTCGCGATGCGGCGCGCGCGCCGCGCGATCGAGGGGCTGGCGTCGCTCGTACCCGACACCGCCGTTCGTCTCGATGCCGCGGACAAGGAGGAAGAAGTCTCCGTTGACTCGCTGCAACTCGGGGATCGCATTCGCGTCAAGCCGAACACGCGCATTCCCGCCGATGGCGTGATCACGAGTGGCGAGAGCAGCGTCAATCAAGCACCCGTGACGGGCGAGAGCGTTCCCGTCGACAAGCGCGCTACCCCGACGCCGATTGCCGACAAGGTCGCGGACGAGCATCGGGTGTTCGCGGGTACCATCAATGGCGCAGGCGTGCTGGTCATCGCGGTGACGCGGATCGCAGCAGACAGCACCCTCGCGCGCGTCGTGAAGATGGTCGCCGAAGCGGAGAATCAGAAGTCCGCGACGCAGCTGCTCACCGACCGGTTCGAACGCATCTTCGTCCCCGCGATCTTGGGAATCGTTGGGCTCCTGCTGTTCGCCTGGGTCGTCATCGATGAGCCGTTCGCGACGAGCCTCTATCGCGCGCTCTCTGTTTTGGTGGCAGCGAGCCCCTGCGCGCTGGCGATCGCGACGCCGAGCGCCGTCCTGTCTGGGGTAGCGCGAGCCGCGCGCGGCGGCGTGCTCATCAAAGGTGGAGCCCACCTCGAAGCGCTCGGTGGAGTCGACGTGATCGCCTTCGACAAGACCGGAACACTGACCATCGGCAAGCCCTCCCTCACCGACGTATCTCCCGTAGGGGACAAACGACGCGAGTTGCTCCTCACCGCGCTTGCGGTCGAGCAGCACTCTGACCATCCGCTCGCGAGCGCAGTTGTCGAAGGGGCACGCGCCGAGCTGGGAGCAGATGTAGTCGTACCCAGCGCGGAGAACGTTCAGTCGGTGACGGGCTACGGCATTACGGCCAACGTCAATGGCATCGCTGTTCAGATCGGGAAGCCCGCCCTGTGGAAGTCGCTCCCCGCCGAGATCGAGACGATGACGGAGCAGCTGCGAGCGAACGGGCGCACCGTGATGATCGTGCAGGCTGGCGAGGCGTTCCTCGGCGTGCTCGGGATGATGGACACGCTTCGCGCCAATGCTCGCGAGGTCGTTGCGAAGCTCGGACAGATCGGCGTCGAGCGGACCGTTATGCTGTCGGGCGACAACCAGCGTGTCGCCGAGGCGGTCGCGAAAGAAGCTGGGATTGCGACCGCGCAGGGTGACCTCTTACCGACGGACAAGGTCGCGGCGATTGCTCGGCTCGCCCAAGGATCCAAGGGCGTCGCCATGGTCGGCGATGGTGTCAACGATGCGCCCGCGCTCGCCGCCGCGACCGTCGGAATCGCGATGGGCGCGGGCGGCTCCGACGTCGCGCTCGACACCGCCGACGTCGCGCTCATGGCCGACGATCTCAGCGCGCTCCCGTTTGCGATCGGACTGAGTCGCGCGGCGCGTTCGATCATTCGCCAGAACCTCTGGGCGAGTCTCGGAATGGTCGCGTTTCTGATCCCCGCGACGATCTTGGGGTTCGCAGGAATTGGCGTCGCTGTGATCCTGCACGAAGGCTCGACGCTGCTCGTCGTCGCCAACGCGCTACGACTGCTCGCGCACCGCGATCCTCGAACGCAGGGGAAGTTGTGAGAGAGCTACGATGAGTCGCGTGTGCTCGTTTGCGCGTGGCGTCTTGCTTGTGAGCACGCTTGCCTCGTCAGCGTGCGGCGACCTGCCTCCGTCTTGGCGGAATGCCCACTCCTGCGCGACGCCACGGCCGAGCATCGACGAGCAAGGATCCGTCGAAGACGAGAAGCGCTTTCTTCGTTCGTGGATCGATGAGATCTATCTCTGGTACACGGAGGTTCCGAACCCGCCGATGTCCGACTACGCGACGGCGGTCGACTACTTCGCGGTCCTCAAGACGCCGTTGGTTACGCCATCTGGGAAACCCAAAGACGCGTACCACTACGCGATCCCGACCAACGAGTGGCTGGACTACATACAAGCAGGCGTCGACATCGGCTACGGCGCTCGCTGGGCGGTGCGCACTGACCAGCCACCGCGAACGCTGCTCGTCGCATATGTCGAAGACGGCTCGCTCGCGGCCGCTGCAGGTCTCAGCCGTGGGACGCGCGTCGTGAACATCGACGACGTCGACGTCGAGACTGGAACTGACATCGACACGCTGAACGCGGGGCTCGTTCCGAAGACTGTCGGTGAGAGTCATCGCTTCGTTGTCATCGAGCCCGGCAGCGAGACGCCACGCGAGCTCGAGCTCGTATCCGCCGAAGTCAAGACCAATCCCGTGCCGAACGTTGACATCATCCAAACACCGACGGGGCCCGTCGGCTACTTGCTCTTCAACGAGCATGTCGAGAGCGCAGAGGGACCCTTGGTCGACGCGATCGCGACGCTGCGTGACGCACGGATCACCGACCTCGTCCTCGACCTCCGCTATAACGGCGGCGGTCGGCTGGTGCTCGCGAACGAACTGGCGGTGATGATTGCCGGCGCCGAGCGCACGTATGGAGAGATCTTCTATAGTCGGGTTCACAACGGGAAGAGTGCAAGCGGAGGCAAGCTTGAAACCTTTGCCGCCGAGACCTCGGAAGGACGTGCGCTGCAGTCCCTCTCGCTGCCCCGCCTCTTCGTGTTGACGACGAAAGCGACGTGCTCAGCGAGCGAAGCCCTCCTCAATGGCCTTCGCGGCATCAACTATGAGGTCGTTCAAATCGGAGAGACGACGTGTGGGAAGCCGTATGGCTTCGCGCCGCGTGACAACTGCAGCATGACGTACTTCGCGATCCAGTTTCAAACGGTGAACGCGAAGGGCTTCGGGGACTATACCGACGGGTTCACGCCTTCTGTCAACTTGGTGGGTTGCCGCGTCGCCGACGACTTTGACCACGCGCTCGGCGATCCAACCGAAGCGATGCTAGCCAGCGCGCTGGCTTATCGCGATGGCAAGTCGTGCCCGATTGGGCCGTCTCCGCGACGCATCGAAGAAGGCCAAGTCCCCTCTCTCAAGACAACACGATACGAGTCGTTTGCCCGATGAGTGTCCTCGGCGCGCAGAAAGGGCTTCGCCTGCTGTCGTTGGGAGCCGTGATCGTCATGAGCAATGGCTGTGCGAAGGACTTCGAGGAGAGCTCATCTTCCACTCCGACGGTGAGCTTCGTCGAAGTAGAGCGCGGCCTCTATCGCGGCGGATGTCCCACTGTGCGCGGCCTCGCGCGCCTGAAGGCACTTGGTGTGCGAACGATCGTCGACCTCGAGAATGACCCATCGGCGATCGCCCGAGAGAAGCAGGAGGCAGAGCGACTCGGGTTGACGTTTGTCTCGATCCCTCTCTCCGGTCTCTGGAAACCCACCAACGAGCGGATCGACGAGGTGCTGACCGCAGTCAAAGATGGGGGGTTGCGGCCAACCTACGTGCACTGCCTTCGCGGCGAAGATCGAACTGGGCTCGTCATCGCGTTATATCGGGTCCTCAACCAAGGTTGGACGGCGTGGGACGCGGACGCCGAGATGCACGCGGTCGGCTTCAAAGACATTCTTGTCGGCCTGCATCACTACTTCGAGCATCGAACCGGGTTTCATCGAGTCAACGGTCGCTGCGGTCCATAGGGAGTCATGCCTCATCAGATGCGAAGTACGCCTGCGGAACAAGCCGTGGACCTTCTCGTCGCTTCGCTGCACGATCTTCGCAGGAGGGTCGCCGCGTTGCCGGACGAACCGTCGCCGGGTCTCGTCGCGATGGTCCATCACTACGCGAAGCAGGCTGAGTGTCTCGGAAGAGACGCTCGTAGGCTCGTCGCACTCCTTGAGGCAAAGCATCTCACTGTGGATGTGTCGGAGCTCGAGGAGGCCTTGGCAGCAGTCCTCGTCGATCTTCATCGGCGCTTCTCGAGCCATCTCTCGTCAGAGCCGAGCTAACAGATCACTGCGGAGGGGAATCATGCGAGCGAAGCGAGTCGCGACATGTATTCTTGTAGTCGTCTCGATGCTGTCTCAATCGACCATCGCGGAAGCGAGGATAGGTCATCATCACGCACACCGCACCGCGGTCTGCCGTCCGCCCTCGCCTGGCGTGGGTCAAGAGTCCATGGAGTACACACGCGGCTGTGTGCTCCGTAACAGCGGGGTGGTTCTCACGATCTTCGGAGCGATTACGGGAGGCGTCGGTACGGCGATGCTCCTGGGTTCGAGGTCTGCGCCCCGGTCGCTAGCGCTCGTATCGTTCGGGTTTGCTGCACCGACGCTGTTCTCTGGGATCGCGCTTTGGGGCGCAGGACAAATCAGAATGGACGACGCGCGCGGGACAGTGCCCGCGTCGGCTATGGATTCCGCTGGCACTGGCCTGCGGTTTGATTTTTGATCCCGCCACTGCAGTGTCCACCGCCAGGACCGCTCCTCCGACCGCGACAGATCCTGCCGGTCACGGGACCGCGAACCCACGCACTGACGCTCACGAGGTCCAAATGACGAAGCTCATGCAGTTGCTGTTCGTGCTCGGGCCTGCAGTCGTTGCGCTGCTAGCCGGGGTCGTCGCCACACGCCGACCCGTGAGCAGCAGAGTACGAAGCGCGATCCTGCACTTCGCCGCAGGCGTCGTCTTTTCGGTCGTCGCTGTCGAGCTCATCCCCGATCTGCTTCGCGACCACGCGCCCGTTCTCACTGCCGTGGGCTTCGCCCTCGGCGTCGCCGTGATGCTCGGTGTTCGTGCGTTGCTCGAAGAGAAGGAGGATGACGATTCGCGGAGAGGGGGTGCAGTCGTGCCGATCGCGATGCTAGTGGCAATCGGTGTCGACCTGGCCATCGATGGCTTGTTGCTTGGCATCGGCTTCGCGGCTGGCTCCAAGGAGGGTCGCATGATCGCGCTGGCCCTCGGTACAGAGTTGGTCGCGCTCGGTCTGTCCACGGTCACGACGCTGCAGCGCCGCGGCGCTTCCCCCGGCCGCGCGCTTGGCATGCTCTCCCTCCTGCTGCTGGTCTTCGTCGCGAGCGCGGTCGTGGGGACGCTACTCCTCTCGCAGTTGAGCCCCCACGCGCTGGTCGTGATGCTCTCCTTCGGCTGCGCCGCCCTCATGTTCCTTGTCATCGAGGAGCTGCTCGTCGAAGCGCACGAAGAAAAGGAGACCGCTTGGATGACGTCAACGTTCTTCGTGGGCTTCCTAGTTTTCCTCGTGATCGGAGTGATCGGTTGAAGCGTCGCTAGCGAGCTAGCGGTCAGCAGCAATGGGTCGCCCATTTTCGACAATTAGTCAGAATGCTGTTTCTGCTGGGGTTGTGGGCGGTCTGATTCTTCGATGGCGACGACCTGGAGCACCCACGGATGCGGCCGCGCCTCCTGCTCCTTCAATGCATCGCCGCGTTCTGCGATCGGAGGGAATCCGCGCCAACTTCCTGTCTCGATTGCGCGAGTCACCTCCGCGGACGCTTGACCGACTACGCGAACACCGCCGTCGACGAGCTGTACGACCACTACTACCACGATCAATGTCACCTCGTATTCGTGTTCCCAGGCGCGCTGCAGCGCTTTGGTTGTCTCGACCGTAGTCGTGAAGACGGTAATCGAAAACGGGCGTTCGATCGCGCCTACGCGCCGGGCGATCAAGAAACGCGAACCTCGTACGGCGTCGATCCCGAGCACGTGACCATCAGGTGACGAGAGCCCACGTTGCGCGGCGACATGACCGCGGAGATAGAAGCGCTCGCCGGCGCTCGTCATCGGTGAGGAGAAGACGTTGACGAGCTGCGTGGCTCCGAAGGGGCGCAGCAGACCTGCGCTCGTCTTCATCTGTGGCAGTGCAGCCCCGCCCTTCTCGGCGTGGACGAACGCATCGAGGCTCGACGTGACGGGGCGAAACAGAGTGGCCCGCTTGCGATTGGTCGCCTCCTCATCGCGGATGACAAGCTCCTGCCATGCGACATTAATTGACGGGTGTGCAGCGATACTTCGAACCACCCGCACATGACTCCACGCTCGGCGACCCGCTTCCAGATCCGTGATGGTCTTGGGATCGACTTCGACCGAGTAGGCCAGCTCGCGGATCGACAGCTCCGCGTCTAGACGAAGCGCACGCAGCTTCGCTCCATCCACGCGCTGACGCGTGCCTGCTTCCTCGACGCTGCGTCTCTTTGTTGGCTTCTTGCCACGCGCCACGGCTGTTCGGCTCCCACAGCATTCTATCGAGATGCCCGCGACTTGCGACTTTGTGGGCGTCGCGAATTCCCACGAACTCCCACGCCAACGCCCACGGGCGCCCACGGGTCCAATCGCGAACGGCGGTAGATCTTGGTGATGCCACGAGACACCGCGCTGTCCGGATGCCGGACGGCCACGACCCTAAGCGAGCGATTTCTCGATGGCACGAGACTCGAAATGGATTCCGGACAAGGGAGAGAAAAGAACATGGAGAACTCGCAGGCAGCTTCGCAACGCTATCCATTGGCCATCGACAGCGAAGGCAACGCGGTCGAGGTGCCACCAACCGCTGTCGCCTGGCGCGTGAGGAAGCTCGCCACGAAGGCCGGCCGGCCCAAGTTGATCTTCGATACCGAGACGGGGCGTCCCCTTGAGGTCGCGCTCACCGCCACTGCCAACGATCTCGCTGAGCATCTGACCGAGTCGGGGCGCTATCGGCTTGAAGCTGTCGACGCGCAGGGGCGTACGCTCCCGGGATGCGTCGCGACAACTGAGCTCGCGATCGAGGAGGAAACGGAATCGGAAGCGCCTGCGACGCTCCGCTCTCTGTCGCTGATGGAGCACATGTTCGCGCAGATGATCAACTCGAACGCCAAGCTCGTCGACTCCAACACACGCGTCATGGAGGCGCTTGCTCAACGGTTCGCACTGGTCTCGATCAGCGAGCCGGAGCGCGAGCAGGTTGTCGCGACACCTCCCGTAGCTGCGCCCGCTTCGAAGACTGGGAATACCGCCGACAATCTCGCGGCCTTCTCGCAGATCGCCGCCCAAGTGATGTCCATGGTCCAAGCGATGCGCTCTGCGCAGCCCGCGGCGACGAGCGGTCAAGCGTCTGACCAGGTGTCGAGCTAGGCGATGGCGAAACGCGGCAACCCGAACTGGATCCGCGCC
>CAZPEY010000263.1:0-8218 GCA_964585665.1 uncultured Polyangiaceae bacterium
GTCGACTCGCCGCGCAGGCTCAGCTCGCACGAGCGCGTGATGCCGGCCGGGCGCAGATCCGAGATCGTGTCGTTGACGTCCTCGATCGGCGGCGGCCGTACCACGACCTTGGGCGTGCGGAGCAGCACCGCCGTCGACGCCAGCGGGGTGTGCTGATCGGGCACGGGCGACGGAATGTCGCGCGATCCGACCCACGCCTTGGCCGTCGGACGGTAGGCGCGATCGATCTCTTGCGCGCCGTGCTGACGGAGGAGCTCGGCGACCTCGGCGGCGGAGGTCGGGCGATCCTGCACCTCCTTGCAGAGGAGCTGGAGCACGAGCGAGTCGAGCCAGCCCGGGATCTGCACGTCGGGCGCGACCTCGGCGATCGTCGGTGGCGGCTCGAACAGGTGCATCTGTACATAGGCCGCGACCGAGGTGGCGACGAAGGGGCGCCGACCCGCCAGCATCTCGAACAGGATGATGCCGACGGCGTAGAGATCAACGGCCGAGGTCACCGGCGCGTTGTGGAACTGCTCGGGCGCCATGTACGGCAGCGTGCCGATGAGCTGCTGGCTCTGGGTGAGCTTCTCGGTGAAGGCGCCCTCGACCATCGACGCGGCGAGGCCAAAGTCGAGCAGCTTGACCTCGATCGGCCCGTCGTGTGGCAGGCCAACGTTCGACGGCTTGAGGTCGCGATGCACGACGCCCGAGGCGTGGACGTCGGCCAGCGCGTCGCAGAGGCTGGCCGCGAGGTGCACCGCCTCTTGCCACGGCAGACGCACGTCGCGCGCCAGGCGGCGGTCGAGTGTCTCGCCGGCGAGCAGCTCCATGACCATGTACGGGCCGACGTGATCGTCGACGCCCGAGTCGATGACCTGGACGACGCGCGACGAGTCCAGGCGGCCGACCGCCTTGGCCTCGCGACGAAACCGCCCGAGCGCGCTCTCGGTCAGCGGATCGATGCGCAGCAGCTTGAGCGCGAAGCGGCGATCGACCGCTTCGTTGATCACCTCGAACACCTGCCCCATGCCGCCTTCGCCGAGGAGGCGATGGACGATGTAGCGGCCCGCGATGCGCGTGCCAGCGGCGATGGGCGCCTGCGCCACCTTACCGATCTCCACCGCTGCAGCGCGCCGCTGTCGGGACCGTCATGGCGCGGGCTCCTCGTACGCGGCGGTGAGGCGCTGCGGGTACTCCTGCGAGAGCAGGTCGTTGCCGTCGAGGAGCAGCTCGCAGCTCCCGTTGTCGCGGATGCGCACGACATGGCGGATCACGCTGACCGAGTTGGTCGCCGCGTCGTTGCACAGCGCGATCACCGCTGTGTCGTCGGTGAAGTCGGGGATCGCGTCGGCGTACTCGGCGTAGGTGCCGGTCGCGCACGCCGGCAGGTTGCACACGTACGGGCCGAGGAGCTGCTTGCCGCTGGACGTCTGGCTCGCCATGTAGACCTGGTAGTTGTCGTTTCCCGTCGGGCGGAAGGTCCAGGCCGTGCGGCGAAGGATGGCGCCGCCGCCCTTGTCCTGACGCAGCGGTTTTACGGTGAAGACCTGCCCAGTGCTTCCCAGGTTGAGCTGGTAGATCGGCTTTTGCACCTCGACCGGCTGGCCGTCCCAGGGCGCGGCGAACTGGCCGGCGGCATAGGTGTCGGTGGTGCCCTTGACGACGAAGATCTGGTGCGGATCGACGGCGCTCTGGCTCATCGCCACCGGGTCGAAGCCGATGCGGATCGTCTTGTCCGAGCCGACCTCCCAGCGCGACACCTCTTGGTCCTGATCGAGCGTGACGAGGAACTCGATCTGCTTGCTGCCGTGGAGGTTCGAGTGATCGTAGGCGACGGCGAGCAGCGTCTTGCCGCTCTGGTCGACGAGCGGGAAGAGATCGTCGACCAGGCTCGTCCAGGCGAACGTCGCCGGCTTGTACACGGGCGCGGCGGCCTTGTCATCGAGCCGCACCTGATAGACACCGGACAGCGCGCCGACCGCGATCCGATCGGGCGCGATGAAGGCGACCGCGTCGGCGTCGGGCGGCAGGGTGTTGCCAAGGGTCAGCGGCTTGCACTTGGCGCGGCCATCGATCGGCAGGCGTTCGACGCGCCCGCGCGCCGTGCCCGAGCCGTTGTTGGACGCGATGAGCACCCCGACGTAAGGCAGGGCGCATCCACCGGTCGCTACGCTGCCGTCGCTGTTGCCGCCGCCACCGGCGAGATCGAGCGGCGCCGACTGCATGTCATGGTTGACACGCACGCCGGACAGATCGCCGTAGCAGGCCGCACCGAGCGGCGCCAAGCAGAGCAGCGCCCAGGGCAGCGCAGGGAGAGTCGAGCGCATCACGCGTGGTTCCATGATCAGTATATCTCAAGCTAAGGGTTCACCGCAGCGACGAGGCGCATCAGGTAGTGAGAAGGGGGCAGCGTGTCGCCGCGGAACAGCGTCGTGCAGGTGCCGTCCGACGCGATGCGGATGACGTGATTGGTGGAGGCGTTGGTGACGGTCGAGCTGTCGACGAAGCAGCTGGCCAGCACGGTGCCCGGCTCGTCGAAGTCGGGGATCGCGTCGTAGAGCTTGAGCGGCAGCGAGCAGAGCGTCGTGGTGGTGCAGGCCACCGGCCCCCATTGCTGTGGACCGGAGCCGCTCTTCTCCGAGCGCAGCACGACGCGATCGTCGTCGGGCGAGTTGGGGGGCGCCGCGAAGATCCAGGCGACGCGCGCGGTGCCGTCGCTGCTGCGGAACGTGCGCATGCGCTTGGGGAGATCGGGGTTGTCGAGGCCGGCGAGGTACGCGGTCGGGGTCGACGGCGCGCCCGTCCACGGGGGCACGAGGCTGACCGTCGGATCGTCCGGGCTCTTGTATTGAAAGGCGAGCAGCGCGAGGTCGTTGCGCGGGTCGGTACCGACGGAATAGACGCTGGTGAGGCGCAGCAGGTCCCCGGTGTCGACCCCGAACGTCCACCGATGCGTCCGTTGCGACCAGTCGATCTTGTCGAGGACGTCGAGGCGCGTGACGACGGTGCCGAGCAGCGGATCGTTCGACGAGTCGTAGGCGACGACCAGGCGCGGATCGCCGACGTCGTCGCCGACGTAGAAGAGGTAGTCGGGGCTGTTGGTGAGGCCCGGATCGTAGGGCGCCTGCTGCTCGGTGTCGTCCTGCGCCAGGAAGCGCACGCGGCCGTCGGCCTCGCCGTAGAGCGTGGTCTTGGTCGGCGGGAAGAAGCCGAGCGCCGTGGGATCGGGTGGCAGCGACTCGGCGACGACGAGCGGCGCGCAGGCCGGGCTGCCGTCGAGCGGGAGGCGCAGGACCTGGCCGTGCTTGACCAGGCCGGAGGTCGAGCGCCCGTCGCGGACCAGGACCTGGAGGTGCGGCAGGGGGCAGGACTTGTCGGCGGTCGCGAGGTCCGAGCCGGTGCCGCCGCCGTCGCTGGTGCCGCCGCCGTCGGTGCTCCCATCGTCGGTGCTGCCGCCGTCGGCGTTGCCGCCGCCGTCGTGCTTGACCTTGACGCCCGACAGCTCGGTGAAGCACGCCGACGACGAAGTCACCACGAGAGCGAGCAGGCCCAACGATGCGCGCATCGACCCCCTTGATGGCACACCCGGAGACGGTCGGCCACTGCTATTGCGGAGGACGGTAGAAAATGATTCTAGAACGGCTGGCGGCTTCAGGAGCCGGTCACCAGCGCGAGCGCGTGAGCAATGTCGGGCGGTTAGCGTGTGCACGCTCCCTGCATCTCTTCGCGCGCATGAAGCGCAGCCTCACCTTATCGACTCTCTTCCTGGCGCCCTGGCTCGCGGCCTGCGGCGGCGACCCCTCGCTCGACACGTCGCCCTCGTCGACGGAGCAGCCCTACACCTCGGCCGAGGCCGAGCTGTACGATCTCGAGTTCGACGGCGAGCTCCTCTCGGCCAGCGCCACCAACCTGGCTGGCCAGGTCAAGAGCCAGCTCATGTACACGGTCGGCCAGCGCAACGCCGAGCATGGCGTCGGTCAGCTCGGCCGCCTCAAGACCTCGAACTTGAAGGCCGCGGCCAACGGCGCGGGCCTCTACAAGATCACCTATCACGCCGTCCTGCCGACGGCGATCAACCTGGCCAAGCCGCCGGGCGCCTCGGTGGCGCTCGTCCTGCCGCGCCGCGCGGACCTCACCGGGCAGACCGCCTTCACGACCAAGTACAAGGCGACCTGCGCCGACGAGCCGGGCGACGTCACCGTCGGGAATTTCTGGTATCACTACCGGCCGGCGCAGTCCGGCTGCGTGCTCGCCGACGCCGACGTGGTGCGCCTCACCGCCTCGGTCAAGCGCTCGACGCTCAACAGCTCGGGCAAGTACCCCGAGTACCAGCGCGTCTGGGAGGACGGGCGCCTGTCGGTGGTGGCGATCTTCGCCAAGGATCAGCCGACCGCGACGACGAACGACGTGGGCATCTCGGCCTTCAACGAGTTCGTCGACGAGACGCGCCTGCGCCTTCGCGGCAGCAACTTCACCAACTACGCCGAGCGCGTCTCGCCGAGCACCACCGCCTCGGGCGTGGTGGGCGACGACGTGACCTTCTACGCCGAGCGGCCGCTCGGCGGCGAGGTGGTGGTGACGGCGCTCCTGGTCAACAAGATGGCGACCGAGGGCGCGGCCTTCACCAAGCGCTACAACGAGCTGTCCTCCGCCGCCGACGTCATCATGTACAACGGCCACGCGGGCCTCGGCGCCAACGTGCAGGCGCTCGCGCAAAAGGGCACCTGGGTGCCGCGCAAGTACCAGGTCTTCCTGATGAACGGCTGCGACACCTTCGCCTACGGCGATCAGACGCTCGAGAACACGCGCAAGCTGGTCAACCCTGACGACCCGTCGGGGGGCAAGTACATGGATCAGATCACCAACGCGATGCCGGCCTACTTCTCGTCGCTGACCACTGATGCGATGGCGCTCTTCGACGCGCTGCTCGCCGACACGCAGCCGGCGTCGTGGCGCCAGGTCGTCGGCGGCTTCGACGACGTGCAGGTCGCGTCGGTGACCTACGAGGAGAACAACGTCTTCACGCCCGACTACGACGAGCCGGCGTGGAACGGCTTTGCGTGGCCGAAGGACAAGCGCGAGGTCGCGCTCGGCAAGATCGTCGAGGCGGAGACCGAGGAGCTGCCGGCGGGCGACTACGAGTTCGTGATGGCGCCGAACGCTGGTTACCCGGGCGGCGACGCGGATCTCTACCTGCGCGCGGGCAGCAAGCCTGTCGTCGCTTCGACGTGGAAGTGCAAGTCCTACGGCGCCAACTCGAACGAGCGCTGCGCGATCACGCTCACCACGCCGCAGAAGATCCATCTGCTGGTGCGCGGCGATCGCGGCGCGCTGTCGAAGTTCAACGTCGAGGGCTGGGCGCGTCGCCAGTAGCGGGAGGCGAGGGACGATGCGATCGCGAGCTGGGTTCTTCGCGCTGGCGCTCGTCGCCGGCTGCTTCGACGATCTGAGCGGCATCAAGGTCAACCACGACCTCGGGTCGAACAGCGACGCCTTCGGCGGTGGCAGCAACGACGGCGGCGGCGGCGGTGCTTGCGCGCTGCCGCACCTGCAGGTCGCCGTGCGCGACGTTCGTTCGTGGAGCGGCGTCGTGCGCAAGGGCCAGGTCCTGCGCATCCCGCTCGACGGGCGAAAGCCCTGCGCGCCGCTCGATCTCCAGGGCTCGCTCGATCCGGCGCCGACCGCCCTCGGCTTTCTGCCGCCATCGACCACTGTGTACGGCGAGGTCGATGGCAAGGTGCGCTTCCTCGCGCCCGACAACACCGAGGTGCAGGCTCCCTATTCGCCGACGGAGACGCGCACCCCCGACGCGATCTTCTCCCTGCTCGACGATCAAGATCGCAAGCGGTTGGTCATCGCGTACGACATCACCAACGATCCGATCGCTTCCACCATTTCGTATCTCGACGTGCTCGACCCGACCGATCTGTCCAAGCGCACGCACCGCTGGGCGCTCGGCGTCGACGATCCGGCGCAGCTCCTCCGCGTGACGAGCACCGATGCCGTTGACGCCGATCCGCGCGATGCGCACCGGGTGCTGGCCTTCCGCGAGAAGTACCCGACCGATCCGACGGTCGCGCTCGTCGCACCCTGGGACGGGCAGCCGTCGCTGCCGATCGACTTCGTGGCGTCGCTGGCCAGCGAGTCGCGGCCGCGCCAGCTGCGCACGTCGCGCGCCGGCACGACCTCGCGCTTCGTCTGGGTGTTCGAAGAGCGCATCGCCAACGGCGCGCCCAACCGCGTCGTGCACCGCCTAGAGCAGAGCGGTAGCGCGCCCAAGCAGTGGGGGCCGATTGCTTGCACCAACCAGACGCAGTGCACCGAGCCGCTCCAGATCGCTGACGCGATCCCCGATTTTACCGACGACAACGCGGTGCTGGCGACCTGCTACGTCGAGCATTCGGACGTCACCAACGAGTCGACCTCGAACGTCATCCGCATCCACAGCAACGGTCAGTGCGACACGCTCTTCCGCGGCGAGACGCTGATCGAGTCGCAGTGGTTGCTGTCGCTCGCCGCCGCGATCGAGTAGCGACGCTTTACGACCGGGCGGCGGGCCGTGTACCGTCGTGGCATGCGCACTCGGCTGCTTGCCTCGGTTGCCGTTCCACTCTGCCTGTTCGTCGCCGCGCCCGCCGTGGCCCAGCTCAAGGAGGGCCCACCGCCGGCCTTCGCGGCCGACTGTGACGATGTCGAGCTGCCGACGCTGGCCGCGGCGATCGACTCGGAGGTGAGCTTCATCCAGAAGAAGAAGGGTGGCGCGCCGCTGGTGATCGGCGGCGTCTCGATCAACCTGCAGGACTACGCCAAGACGACGCTGCAGCCGCTGGCCGAGCTGGCGCGAGGCGGCAACAAGGCGGCGTTCTGTGCGGCGATCAAGACCAAGTTCCGCTGGTTCCGCACGACGGAGCAGCCGATCACGATGACCGGCTACCACACGCCGTTCGTCAAGGGCTCGCTGACGCCCGACGCGACCTTCAAGTATCCGCTCTACAAGAAGCCGACCGCGGCGCCGTTTCCGTCGACGGAGGAGGTGCTCAACGGCGCGCTCAAGGGCAAGGGGCTCGAGCTCGTGTACCTCGCCGATCCGTACGACGCGCTGGCGCTGCACGTCGAGGGCGCGTGCAACATCCAGCTCCCCGACGGGACGATGTTCGCGGTCGGCGCCGATGGCCACAACGGCATGGCGTACCAGAACGTCAGCAAGCTGCTGGCCGCCGACGGCAAGATGCCGTCCGGACCGCCGCCCCCGACGGACAAGCCCGGCAATCCGAAAGCGCGCAAGTACTTCACCGAGCACCCGGCGGAGCTCAACGTCTACTGGTCGAAGAACCCGCACTTCGTGTGGTTCAAGAAGGCGGCCAAGGCGGGCTCGGGGCGGCTCGGGCCGCTGACGCCCAACCGCTCGATCGCGATCGATCCGGCGCACATTCCGTTCGGCACCGCGCTGTGGATCCGCGCCAAGAAGCCGGCGTGGGATGGGACCAAGGTGACCGGGATGGTGCCGTTCTCGCGCGTCGTCCTCGGGCAGGACACCGGCGCCGGGATCAAGGGGCCGCAGCGCATCGACGTGTACTGGGGCGAGGACGCGTACGCGCAGGCGGCGTCGGCGGGCGGGACGGCGCAGGGCGACGCGTATGTGCTGCTTGCCAAGTAGGGTGCACCGGCTGCTCGGCGCCGGTACGCTGGTGCTCGCCCTCGCCGGAGGGGCGAGCGCTGACGTCGGGCCGCGCCGCGAGGTGGTCAAGAAGGCCAACATCCCCGTCGGGGAGCTGCCCAAGGACATCGGGGCGGGCGAGGCGGTCGGCGCAGGGGCGCTCGGGGCCTTCTTGGTGCCGCGCATGGACGAGCTCTTGATGCTGCTCGGGCAGACGCGCGACAGTGACCTCGCGACCAAGCTGCTCTCGCCGCTCAAGGCGACGGACGCGGCGCGGCTGCGCTTCGACGACGTCGGCATCGAGCTCGTCGTCGACGCCAAGAAGCGCATCGTCGAGGTGCGGCTGACCGCCGCGTACCCGTCGCCTCTCCTCGACGGGCATCGGTTCGGACAGCTCGAGAAGCCGAGCTCGCACGCGATCAACGGCGCGGGCTATCGCGTCGAGTACGACGAGCAGCACCGACTCAATCGTGTCGTGATGGCGATGCGCAAGACGGCCAAGCCAACGGGAAAGAGCGGCCCCGGGGCGGCGACCGCAAAGAGCGCCGCCAAGTCGAATCACTGACGAGATTGCTTGAC
>CAZPEY010000264.1:0-8162 GCA_964585665.1 uncultured Polyangiaceae bacterium
CGCTGCACGACATCACGCAGAGCCTCGAGCACTCGCCGCTGCTCGGCTGCACCGCGTTTGCCGCCTCGGGCTCGGCGACCCCGACCGGGCACCTCATCATCGGCCGCAACTTCGACTTCGAGGGCCCCGAGATCTTCGATCGCGAGAAGGCGATCCTGTTCTTCCGCCCCAAGGACAAGATCGCCTTCGCGTCGGTGGCGTGGGTCGGCATGTCGGGCGTCGTCACCGGCCTCTCCGCCGAAGGGATCTACGTGTCGATCAACGCGGCGCGCACCGATGACAAGGGGCGAGAGGGCGTGCCGGTCGAGCTGCTCTTGCGCCAGATCCTCGAGGACGCCAGGTCGCTCGACGAGGCGATCGCGATCATCAAGAAGACGCCCGTCATGGTCCCCGACTTCTACCTGCTCGGCGACGGCAAGACGGGCGAAAGCGCGGTGGTCGAGCGCAGCCCGACCCGCACCGAGGTCCGCCGCACCGGACCACGCGGCGGCCTGACCACCCTGGCGAACCATGCGCTGCAGCCGGCCTTCTCGGGGGACGCCGAGAACGATCGGCTCCGTCGCTACATGACCTCGGGCGCGCGCCACCGTCGGATGAACGAGCTGCTCCAGAAGTGGTCGGGCTCGATCGACCCGCGGCGCGCCGCCGAGATCCTGCGCGACAAGCGCGGCGCCCAGGGCGAGGTGCTCGGCCTCGGCAATCGCAACTCGCTCGACGCGCTCATCGCGACGCACTCGGTGATCGTCGACGCCACCTCCGGGATCCTGTGGGTCAACGAAGGGCCGCACATCCTCGGCCGCTACATCGGCTACGATCTACACGCCGAGCTCGCCGACGAGAAGCGCCCAACGCCGATCGATCTACCGGCCGATCCAGTCCGCGACTCGGACGAGTACACGACCTACAAGCTGGCGAGCGCCGCGCTGCGCTCGGCCGAGCGCTTCCAGAAGAGCGACAAGCCGCGCGCCGTCGAGCAGGCCCGTCGCGCCATCGCTCTCCAGGAGCACTATCCCGAGGCGCACCTGCTGCTCGCCGATCTGCTCGAGGCGACCGGCGACCACGAGACAGCGCGCAAGCACTACCAGCGCTTCCTCGAGCTCCAGCCGCCGTACCTCAAGGACATCGAGCGGGTGCGCGCGATCCTCGGCGATCGCCTGAGCAAGCTCGACCCGAACTGAATCCCGGCGCGATGCCGTTCAACCGAGGCGAGCGACGGGTTAGCGGCCGCGGAGCAGGAAGAACCAGGCCGCTGCACCGACGCCGGCCAGCAGCAGCGTGATGACGAGGATCAGCACCATCGGGCTGCCCCCGCTCTTGCCGACCGGGTGATTTCCCGTCGGGCCCGCCTCGATCGGCGCCTGCAAGGGGTTCGGCTTGGCGAGCGGGATCGCCTGGACCTTGTCGGTCGGCGGATGCTGGCCCGGCGGCGTCGGGGTCGGCGTCGGCTGCGCGGCGAACGGCTGCGCCACCGGGCGTGCCGTCGACGGCGCCTGCGTCTCCCCTTCGACGACGCGCTTGAGATCGCCGATGAGCTCGTTGGCGTCCTTGTAGCGGTTCTCGCGCTTCTTCTCGAGCAGCTTGAGCAGGATGAAGTCGAGCAGCGGCGGCGTGGCCGGGTTGCGCGTCGACGGCGCGGCGGGGATCGTCTTGAGGTGCCCGGTGATCATCTCGGCCGGCGTGCGGCCCTCGAAGGGCAGCTTCCCGGTCAGGATCTCGTAGCCGAGGATGCCGACGGCGTAGAGATCGCTGCGGCCGTCGAGCTGCGCGCCCATCAGCTGCTCGGGCGACATGTACTCGAGCGTGCCCAGCGTCTGACCCGCCGCGGTGAGCGCCGGCCCCGAGTGCAGGCCGCTCTCGCCCGACACGATCTTGGCGATGCCAAAGTCAAGGACCTTGACGAACTCGGGCTCGGGCCGCGGCTCGAGGTAGATGTTCTCGGGCTTGATGTCGCGGTGCACAATGCCCTGCTGATGCGCCTCTTGCAGCGACAGCGCGATGCCCGCAAGCACGCGCGCGACGCGCACCGGATCGAAGGGGCCGTTCTCATAGAGGAGGCTGTGCAGGCTCTTGCCCTGCAGCAGCTCCATCGCCAGATACATGACGCCCTCGGGCGTCTGATCGAAGTCGTAGACCTGCACCGTGTTCGGCGCGCGCAGCAGCGACGAAGCCTGCGCCTCGCGCTTGAAGCGCCCGACGATCTGGGCGTCCTTGGCCATCTTCGGGTGGAGGACCTTGAGCGCGACGATGCGGCCCATCTGCGTCTGACGCGCGCGATACACGGCGCCAAAGCCGCCCTCGCCGATCTTCTGTTCGACGAGGTAGCGGCCGTTGAGGGTCTGGCCGACCAGATCGGCGACCGGCTTCTTGGCCACCGGGGTGATCACCGGGCGCGCGGGCGCCGCTGCGGGCGGCGCAGCGACGGTCGAGGCGACGGCCGCGGGCGAGTGCACCGGCGCAGGCGTCGCCGCCGCGGGCTGCGGCTGCAGACGCTGGCTATCGCTGATGGTGCGAAGCGGCGAGTCGGCAGGCTCGGGTAGCACGGGCGCAGGCGCGTCGCTGAGCGTGCGCAGGCGCGAGTCGGCGGTCTCGATCGGCGTCGAGCCAGGCGCGATGGTCGCGGCGTAGCCGAGCGGGTTCTTCGGTGCGGGCGTGCCGGCCGGGGGCGTCCCGCCCGGAGGCACCGCGGGTCCGCTGCGCGAGGCCGAGCCGCTGCCCTGGAACACGGTCCGCGCCTGCGGCCGCTTCTGCGCCGCTGGATCGGGCGCCGGCTGCGCAGAGCCGCACGCTCCGCAGAAGCGGGCTCCGCCGTCGATATGCGCACCACACTTGACGCAGTTCATCGTCGTTCAACCAGGCCGAGCACTAGGGGCGTCCGCTCGAAGATCCAACCGGGAGCTGAATCATACACTGACCGCCCTCGGTCACGTCTACATCTGCGTGCGCCTCGCTGTGCTCGCCATCACGCAGCCCGACGGTGTGCTTGCCCGGCTTCAAGTAGAACTTGGCGCTGCCCCCCTGGGTCTCGACCCCGGCGGGGTGCCCGTCGGCCCACACCTTGACGCCGTCCTTGGCTGGCATGGAGCGCACCTCGCACGGCACGCGCTTCATGTGCACTCCGACGCCAGCGACGGCGCCACCGAGCCCGAGGCCGAGCACGAGCGCCATCGACAGCATCTCGGCCATCGGCTGTGGCCGGGCGGCCGCCGGAGCGGGCGTCGGGCTCACCGTCGGCAGCGGCGTGGTCGGTGTCGGATCGGCCTTCGGGATCGGCTTGGTGTCCGGCTCCGCCTCGACAGGCTCGGGCGCGGGCGCGGCGGGCTGCTCGGGCTCGAGCCGCCACCGCTCGTACGTGAGCGCGTCGGCGTCGGTCGGCTGCGCGAGGCCCGAGCCCTTCACGTAGGCGACGACGACGGTGATGTTGTCCGGGCCGCCCGACGCGTTGGCCAGATCGATGAGCTCGCGCGCTGCCTCTTCCGGATCCTCGACGGAGCCCATCACCTCGGCGATGTCTTCGTCCGGCACCATGCCGACGAGGCCGTCGGAGCACAGCATGATGCGATCGCCGGCGCGCAGATCGAACCGGGAGATCTGCACGTCGACCTCGGGCTGCACGCCGAGCGCCTGCAGGATGACGTTCGAGTGCTCGAAGTACTTGGCCTGCTCGGCGGTGATGTGTCCGCCCTCGATGAGCTGGTTGACGAGCGACTGGTCGCGCGTCATCTGCGCCAGCTTGCCCTTGCGCCAGACGTAGCAGCGGGAGTCGCCGACCTGGGCGATGACCGCGCTGCGATCGAACAGGTAGATCGCGGTCAGCGTCGTGCCCATGCCCGAGCGGGCCTCGTTCGACACCGCCTCGTTGTGGATCTCGCTGTTCGCCTTCTGCACCGCGGCGCGCAGCTTCTTGGCGACCGCGAGCTTGCGATCCTCAGCGCCCTTCTCGGTCGCCGCCTTGCCGCCCGGCGGCTTGGTCAGGCTGCCCGCGACGCTGGCCACCGCCATGCTGGAGGCGACCTCGCCGGCGGCCGCGCCGCCCATGCCGTCGCAGACGATGAACAGGCTGCCGGCCTTGCCGAGCGTGTGCTTGGCGAGCTTGTCGCCCTCGCGCTGATCGTCGTCGAGGCGCACCATGAGCAGGCTGTCCTCGTTGTGCTCGCGAACGAGCCCGACGTCGGTGCGCCCGGCGACCTGGACCTCTACTTCGGGAGGCGGCTTTTTCCCTTTTGCCACTTAGACCTCGAACCGCAAGAGTTGGTCACCCAGCCGCAAGACGTCGCCGCTCTGCAGCGTCCGCTCCCGGCGCACTCGCACGAAGGTACCGTTGGACGACCCGAGATCCTCGAGCCGCACCTTTGCACCGACCTTGCGCACCGCCGCGTGGCGACGCGACATGAACTCATCGTCGGAGAACACCAGATCGCCCTCTTCACGACCGAGGACGTACTCGTCGCGCACGAGGTGCCACAGATCGCCCGAGGTGCCCGAGCCGGTCAGCTCCCGCAGCCGCCCCCACGCGGCGCGGCCGGCCGAGCCGAGCAAGCGCACGCCCTGATCGAACACCGGCGTCTGGGTCTGCTCCTCGACGGAGAGGAGCTCGAAGCGCAGGAGCTCCTTGCCGACCAGGAGCTGATCGCCCGACTCGAGATCGAGGCCGCCCCGGACCTTGAGGAACACGCCGTTGACCCGATCGAGCGCCTGCAGCACGACGCGGCCCGGCCCGGCCAGCAGCCGGAGGTGCCGCGGCGCCAGATAGAGATCCTCCTCGAACCGGAGCGCGCCCTCGCTCCGCCCGATGTCGAACGTATCGCCGACGAGCGCGGTCACGTCGCCGTCCGAGCCGTCGCGGTTGACCTGCACCAGCCGCCCGAAGGCCTCGACGCGCTGCTTGGTGGTCAGGGGCGCGGCCTGCGTCGCGGCGAACGCCTGGGACGCCGGCGCCACCGTCTGCGCAAAGGCCTCGTCGGAGCGCGGCGAGCGAACCGGCGGCACCGGCGCGGCGGTCGAGATCTTGGCGACCCCGGCTGGCGGCGTCAGCGGCGTCGCCTCCTGAGCGGGGCGCGGCTGCACCGGCGCCGAGGTCCGCTGCCCGCAGTGCTGACAGAACTGAAACCCGATCGGGGTCGCCTTGCCGCAGTGCGGGCAGTTGAGCTTGCCGGCGGGCGCAGCCGCGGGCGCGGCGGCTGCCGCGGGTGGCGCAGCAGCGGGCGGCGGCGTCGGCGCGATGGTCGAGGCCACTCCGAGCGCCTCGCTCTTCCCGAGGGGCGTGCCGCACATCTTACAGAAGTTCATCCCCGGCTGATTGACGGTGCCGCACCCCGGGCACATCGGTCCGGCGGCAGGCTTGGGTGGCGCGGCCTCGGCGAGCTTCTTGCCGCACTCCTGGCAAAAGAGCGCCCCCTCCCGATTGACCCGTCCACATTGGCTGCAGCGCAGCATCTAGCCTCGTCCTGTCATGTCGTCGTCGCTCGTCGTCGCTCGTCTTGGTCGTGCCACTGGTCGCGTCTGAAGTGTTTACCTTGGCACCACTCTGCGCTAAAGGTGCTGACCCGACCTTTACGATGACCCTATCAAGCCCGTCGAGAGAGATCAAGAATCAGCGTCGGCAGCCGCGGCGGCTTCCGAGGCTCGTCGTCGGCGGCGTGCTGGCGCTGCTGCTCGGCACCGCCTCCGGCTGTGTCGTCGTCGGAGAGGCGCGCTTCTCCACCCGCCCCGACTCGACCGATCGCGGCGATCTGCTCGGGCCGCTCACCGGGAGAGTCGTCGATGTTGCGACGAAGAAGCCGGTCGGGGCCGCCTACGTCGTCGCGATCTGGCGGGTCGAGCAGCCCGGCAAGGTCGGGCCGCGCACGATCCACCAGGCGACGCGCACCAACGCCGACGGCCGCTACTACCTGCCGCGGCTCGCCAGCGCGCCGACCTACCCGGCGCGCATCGCCGACCTCACGCTGTATGTCTACCAGCCGGGGTACATCGCCTACCGCTCCGATCGCTACTTCGAGGACAACGCCGAGCGGCGCGACTTCGCGCAGGAGGACGCGGTGATCGGCATGCAGCGGCTGGCGAGCAACGTCTCTCGCGTGCAGCACCTGGCCTTCCTCGATCCGGCGGCGGGACTGCTCGGCAGCATCCTCGACAAGGAGCGCTACGAGGCGAACCAGGAGCGCACCGGCGAGATCGAGCGCGGCCCCAAGGAGGGCCTGCTCGACGCCTCGACGCTGCTCTCGCTCGAGGAGCTGCGCGCCGTGACCGGCTACAACGGCGCGGTCGCGCTCGAGCGACTCGGCGACATCGAGCAGTCCCCGACCTACGACAGCCGCCACTTCCGCGCCGAGGGGCGCCCGGAGTCGTTCGACGTCGCGTATCGCGTGTTTCGGCCGCGCACCGAGTCCGAAGCGGTCGAGCGCTACCAGGCGCTGCTCAAGAAGACGCCGAACGCCGAGGAGCGCGACGAGGTCGCGGATCGATCGATGCGCGGCTCGGAGGGTCCGATCCTGGCGGCGGGCGCGCTCGACAAGGAGAACCGCCTCGTCATCCTGCTGACCTGCGGGCAGAGTCAGTGCCGCGATCAGTCGCAGGTCGTGGCGATCCTGCGCCGGTTGATGGAGCGCTACGAGCGCCTCGACAAGGTCGACAAGGGGACCGGAGCCGCCGACAAGAAGCCCGACTCCGACGGCGACGCGCCCTAGCCGCCTCTCGCCGACGATAAAGGCGCGCGCCGCACGCCCTCGCCCGCGGCGGCCTCACGGTCAACCTTCTTGACCACTCGCAACCCGTAAGAGTCCCTACAGACGAGTGTGCGATTCCACACCTATCATACCCCACCGCGCGACCCTTTTGAGTCGCACAACCGGAGGAGTGGTGACGCATGAGCGATGAGTACGTAGACGTTGAGAGTCGCAGCCTGTTTCAGAACCTGGGAGACTCGATCAAGGGAGTGCTCGTCGGCATCGTCCTCTTCTTCGTCTCCTTCCCGATCCTGTGGTGGAACGAAGGACGCGTCGATCCTTCGTCGGTGGCCAAGAACGCGGTCGAGGTAGCGGCCGACGGGAGCAAGAACGACGGCGAAGGCAAGCTGGTCGCGATCAACGGCGAGCTCAAGGCGCAGGGGACGATCGGCGATCCCGAGTTCCTCGCCGCGGGCAACTACATCAAGCTCTTCCGCAACGTGGAGATGTACGCCTGGGTCGAGACCGTCAAGACCGAGAACAAGAAGAAGGTCGGCGGCGGCACCGACGTCATCAAGACCTACACCTACGATCTCAAGTGGACCTCGAGCCCGAAGTCGGGCGCCGAGTTCAAGTACCCCGAGAAGCACCGCAACCCGCCGATGACGTACGAGTCGCGCTCGTTCGCCGCCAACACGGCGTCGGTGGGTGCGTTCAACTTCGACGCGACCAAGATCCAGATGCCGTCGGCCAAGAACCTCTCGCTCACCGACGCGATGATCAACGCGGGCGTCAAGGGCAAGGTCAAGCGCGCCAACGACCAGTACCTCTTCGCCGGCTACGGCTCGCTCGACAACCCGGGCCTCGGCGACACGCGCATCTCCTTCTCGGCGGTGCAGCCGGGCGGCAACGTGACGCTCTACGGCGAGCGCCACGGCAAGGAGGTCAAGGCCTACGACTGGAAGGGTGAGGTCACGCTCTTCCGCGTCATCGAGGGCACCCACAAGGAGGCGCTCAAGACGATGCACGGCGAGCACGTCATGATGACGTGGATCCTCCGCCTCGTCGGCTTCTTCTGCATGTGGATCGGTCTGTCGTCGCTGCTCGGCCCGATCCACGCGATCCTCGACATCATCCCGTTCGTCGGCAGCGCCGGTCGCTTCGTCGTCGGGCTGGTGCTGTTCCCGGTGGCGCTCGTGCTGTCGCTGATCACGATCATCGTGTCGAACATCTTCCATAGCCCGATCCTCATGCTGCTGACGATCGGTGCCGTGGTCGGCCTCGGCATGTACATGGTCAAGAAGAAGAAGGCCGCAGGCGGCGCGCCGCCCGCCGCCGGAGGCGGCGGCGCCGCGCCACCGGCTCAGCCGGCCGCGTAGTCCGCGTCTGACGTAGAGATCGAAAAGACAAGGGGCTTGACCGAAAGGTCAAGCCCCGTGTCTTTTTCCGGGTCGCCGCCGCAGGGGTGGGGACCCGACGGCGTCCTGTCTAGACCGCGCG
>CAZPEY010000265.1:0-8150 GCA_964585665.1 uncultured Polyangiaceae bacterium
GATAGAGCGTTGGCCTCCGGAGCCAAAGGTCACTGGTTCGAATCCAGTATCGCGTACCAAGCCCCTCCTCGCCGACCCCTTCGCAACGAGCGCTCCCTCAAGCGCTGCGGACGTGCTGGCGACGATCCGCTCGAGCCGAGCCGCCCGCTCGCGAGCCCTCTTCCGTCAAGTGCACGGTCCTGCTAGTCTGCTATCGTGAAAAAGCTCCTTATCCGCGTTGGGTTGGGTCTCCTGGGGTTGATCGTCCTGGTCGGAGCCGGTGGCGGCATCTACGTCTACCTGCAGATCTCGGCGTTCGACGCGAGCGTCGCCAAGGAGTACGACGTCGCTCCTCTTCCTCTGCAGCGATCCGCCGATCCGGCGGTGATCGCGAGAGGCAAGCACCTGAGCGAGTCGATCGCAGGCTGTGCCATGAAGGACTGCCACGGTCCCGACTTCGCCGCCGGCAAGGTGACGGACGTCGGTCCGATCGGCACGCTGGCGCCCCCCAACATCACCAACATCCTACCTGCCTATTCCGACGGCGAGCTCGCGCGCCTCATCCGCCACGGCATCAAGAAGGACAAGCGCGCGGCGCGCTTCATGCCGGTCAACGAGATCAACTGGCTGCCCGACGCCGACATCGTCGCGCTGATCTCGTACCTGCGCACCGTGCCGCCAGTCGAGCGCACGACGCAGCCGATGACCATCCGGTGGCTCGGCAAGGTGCTCGATCGTCGCAACCTGATGCCACTCGACGTCGTGCGGCGCATCGATCACGCCAAGATCGAGCTCGCGCCTGCGCCGTCGCCCACCGTCGAGTACGGCCGCTACGTCGCGCACCTCTGCACGGGCTGTCATGGCGAGAAGCTGTCGGGCGGCAAGATCCCAGGCACGCCGCCCGACTTCCCGATCCCGCTCAACCTGACGCCGCACCCGACCGGCATGGCGGGCTGGACCTACGAGGAGTTCGAGAAGCTCGCCAAGACGGGCATCCGCAAGAACGGCAAGAAGCTCGTCGACTTCATGCCGATCGAAGCGATCGCCAACATGGACGACACCGAGCGGCGCGCGCTGTTCGCCTACCTGATGAGCCTCCCGCCCACCGAGTTTGGCCAGCGATGAGCCAGACGCGGCGCGGGTTCCTCGGCTCACTCGGCCTGCTGGCGCTCGGTGGCTGCAGCATGTCGGGCTCGGTCCCAGCGTCGTGCGTCGACGTCGCCGGGCTCGCCGAAGAGGAGGTCAAGGCGCGCACCGCGCTCGGCTATGCCGATCGCGCGACAGACCCGACGCGCGCCTGCAAGGGCTGCAACCAGTGGATCGCGGCGACGACCAGCGGCTCCTGCGGTGGCTGCAAGCTAATGAAGGGACCGATCCATCCCGACGGGAGCTGCAAGGCCTTCACGCCGCGCGGCTAGCCTCGTCACGCATCTGCCCCGCCTCGATCCGAAACCCCGATTACAAGAAACGTCGTCGACGATCCGGGATCCAGCCTGGAGTAAGAAGCTCGCCCATAGGAGGAACATCCCATGAAGCGACTCGCTGCTGCCGCCGCCCTGCTCGTCTCCGCGTACGCCGCTCCTGCCTTCGCCAAGTGCTACCACTTCGACAACTCCCCGAGCGACGTCTACGTCTGCGTCGGCAAGAACGGCGGCGACTCGTACGCCGATCGGCAGAAGGGGCAGGACATCTGCTCGCAGAAGACGGGAAAGAAGTGTGGCCCCGTCGGCAGCTCCTCGTCGTCCTGCCACTCGAACAGCAACCAGTGCTTCGACGAGTCGGGCAACGCGAATCGATCGCTCTCCGGCTACTGAGTCGTCGCTCGCCGCGTGATCCCGCGCACGCGCTCGCCGTTCGCACGTCTGTAATCCATCCTTCACAGTCAGCCCGCGCTCCGACGGAGCGATCATCGGCGCAGCGCTTGCGGTCGCCGAACGCCCATGCGCAAACGCAAGCCGACAACGTCGTGGTTCCTCCTCTCCCTGACGCTCCTCCTGGCCGGGCTCTCCTCGGGGTGCGCGACTCACATGCTGCCGCGCGCCCACGAACACATGAAGATCCGCTGGGCGGCGAATTATGTTGCAGCGCAGCAAGAGGCGCAGCGCGACCACAAGCCGATCCTGGTCGTGCTCGTCGCCGGTGAGATCGACGGGCCCTGCTGCTACGGTGGCGACGCGATGCGCGGCGACGCGCTGTCCGATGCGCGGGTCATCGAGCTGGTCAACCGCGAGATGGTGCCGGTCTGGATCAACGTCCGCAACCAGCCGGTGCCCGCCGAGGCGCTCAAGCAGGGGTTGGTGACCGCGACGCTCGACGCGCACAACCGGGTGACCGATACCTTCAGCCGTTGCTTCTTCAACCGCTCGCTGGTCCTCAGCCCCGACGGCAAGACCCTGCTCAACCCCCAGATCGGCACGCTCGGCAAGGGCGTCGGCCAGATCGCCACCGAAGGCAAGCTCGGCTACGCCGAGATCAACGCCGGCGACTACCTCGTCATGATGTGGAAGGCCTTGGCGCGCTTCCGAGGCGAGGACGGGATCTTGCTGCAGCAGCCGCGCGTCGCGCTCTAGGCCGCGTCGCTCCCTCCCTGCCCGGCAGCGCCAGATCAAGGCGATCCCGTGATAGAGTCGCAACCATGCGCGCTCTGTCGTCGCTGCTGGTGTTGGGTCTCAGCCTCGCCCTCTGGCTCGCGCCAGGGACCGGCTTCGCCGAAGAGTCGGCGCGTGAGCTCTACGAGCGCGGCACCGCGCAGTACGCGCTCGGCAAGTACGCCGAGGCAGCGCTGCTCTTCGAGCGCGCCTTCGAGCTCAAGCCGAATCCGGCGATCCTCTACAACACGGCGCAGGCCCACCGCCTGGCGGGCAACAAGCAGCGCTCCCTCGATCTGTACCTCAGCTACCTGCGCCTCTACTCCGACCGCGTCGACCGCACGACCAAGGTCGAGGTCCAGCGCCAGGTCGACAACCTGCGCGCCGCGATCGCCAAGGATCGCGAGACGGCCAACTCCGACCCGTTGACGCTGAAGAAGGCGCCGCCGATCGCGGGGCCGCCGGAAACTCCCCCGCCGTCCACCCCGGCTGCGACGCCGCCCCCGACGGTCGTCGGCGCCAAGCCCGCGCCGGCCCCTGCGCCGACCGCAGCGCCAGCGACGTCGCCTGCGCCGAGCGTCACCGCGCCGCCTCCGCCGCCGGCGCGTCGGATCAAGCCCTGGGTCTGGGGCGTCGTCGGCGCCGGCATCGTCGTCGTCGGCGCAGCGGTCGCGGTCGGCGTGGTCTTCGGAACGCGTGGCACGCAAGCGCCCGACGCGACCTTCGGCACTGCGAGAGGCAATTGATGCGACTCCCCATCCTGACGCTCGCGACGCTGATCTTGCTTGCCGGCTGCGCCAAGGAGCTCGGCAAGTGCGAGCACGACACGGTGTTCGTCACGGTCGCGCTGACCAACTCGGTCAAGGCGGCCGACCACCTCGAGATCGACGTCTCCATCGATGGCGGCACGCCCGTGCACACGTCGCTGCCCCACACCGCGGGCGTCCTCGAGGGCGGAGTGCGCGTCGAGTTCCCGAACGGCTATCCCAAGGGCCACAGCTTCACGATCACCATCCAAGCGACGCTCAACGGGCAGACCATCGGCGTCGGCACCGCGACGCTGCAGCTCGCTGGCGGGTGCAGCTCCACCAAGCTCGACGTCCTCGGTCCCGACGACGATCTGGCGTCGCCCGATCTGCACAGCTCGCCGCCCGGCGATCTGCCACCCGGCAGCGATCTGACGAGCGTCAACGCAGATCTGACGGACGTGCCACCGCCCGATCTGTTCGGCGCCGACTTCAGCGGCCTCGATCTGACGGTGGTGGACGATCTGTCGCCGCCCGCCGATCTCGTCCCTCCGCCCGGTTCCGATCTGACGTGCGTGCCCTCGGCCGAGGACTGCTTCAACAACGCCGACGACGACTGCGACGGCCTCGTCGACTGCGCCGATCCGGACTGCTCCGGCGGCGGCTCGCCGATCGCCGAGTGCGTCTTCAAGCCCGGCACCGCGACGCCAGGCACGAAGCTCAGCAACGACGTCTCGTGCCCCGGCTCTTACCCGACCAAGACGCCGATCGGCTCGAGCTTCCAGGCAGCGACGTGCTCGCAGGGATCGTGCGGCGCGACAGGCACCCCGAACGACTGGTGCGAGACGTGGCTGCTCACCTACAGCGCGAGCGACACGACCTGCAGCTGCAGCGACGGCCTGTGCACGCAGCAGACGCTGCGCAGCGACGAGGGGTGCCGCAGCATCACCCCAGTCCCCAGCACCGCCAACTTCAAGCGGACGCTCAAGTGGACCGGGGATCCCTCGAACTGCTCCGTCGGCGGCGCGCCGGCCTTCGCGCCCGCCAAGTTCGGCGCCACCGATACGTTCTGCACGCGTAGCTCCGTCGGTGGCGGCTGCACGACCGGCAAGATCTGCGTCCCCAAGGCGGCGAACCACTGCGCGCTCTTGCCAGGCAGCCAGGTGCCCTGCCCGACGAACTACGTCAAGAGCGCGACCCCCGTCTTCCTCGGCATCAACAACGGCACGTATGCCTGCGCCTGCACACCCTTCATCACCGGCGCAGGCAGCTGCTCGGGCGAGGGAAACTTCTACTCTTCGGGGATCTGTTCCGACACGTTGGCGATCTTGGGGCCTGCGTGCGGTTCGTCGAGCGCCGCGATCGCCGCGATGGCGTTCTATCAAGTGCCCGCGCCCGTCAGCCGGGGTACCTGCGGCGCGTTCGCGGGCGAGACCGGCACCACGCCCGCGCCGACGGGCGAGCAGACCGTCTGCTGCCTGCCGTAGCGCGCGTCGGCCCCCACCCCAAAAAGGAGGAAGGCCGGGGGGACCATCCCCCCGGCCTCGATGCGTCGGGGATTCATCTTGCGACGAAGCCCCGGACAACTTGTGATGAGGTGCTACAGCGAGCGGAAGAAGCTCGACCACCCGGTGCGGCCCGAGGTGTACGAGCCGTTGACCGTCTGAACGCGCCACCAGTAGGTGGTCATCCACTGGGTCGTCGGCGCGTCGGTCCACTCGTACGGCAGCGGGAACACGAAGGTCGGCAGGAAGTTCGCGGCGATCGTCGACAGCGGCTGCGCGCAGACGTCGATGCCACCGGCCGCCTCCTTGAGCGTCGTGTCGAGGCCCATCTCGCACAGCAGCGTCTGCAGCGCGCCGGCCAGGTTGTAGACCGTGGTCAGGCGGAGGTCGATGGTGCGGCGCTGCGGCGTAACCGTCTTGTCGGCGACCGTCCAGATGTCGTCATAGCAGGGGTACGGGATGAACAGCGCCCAGCAGGTGTGCCAGTCACGCTCGTACCAGCCGACGCGAACCTTGTAGTTGATGGTCGGCTGCGCGATGGAGTTCTTGTGACCATCGAACCACATCACCTTCGTCGACGAGCCGAAGTTGAACGGCCAGCTGTTCGGGCCGACGGTCCGGAGGTGATCGTTGGGGCGCTGCGCGCCCGCGCCGAAGATCGAGTTGATGGCGCGCATCTGCGACTGCGTGTGGCCGTAGGCGAACTGACCGCCGCTCGCCATGACGTTCGGGCCATCCTCGCGCCAGGTGCCCTTGCCGAAGAACATGCCGCCCTCGCGGTTGTACTCGAGACGACCGAAGCCATCGGTGCTGACCAGCGACGGGTAGCGCGCGTTGGTCATGTTGCCCGAGCCGTTGTTGGCCAGGATGTCGGAGAACTTCATCGTGAAGACGCCGAGGAGGTTCTGGATGGCGAGGACGAAGCCGCCCCAGGTGCCGTTGAGCTGGATGAGGCCGGTGAACACGTCGAGCTGCGCGACGTCGAGATCCTTGGTCGTTGCCTCGATGTACTCGTCGAGCAGGTTCATCGCGCCGTGCGCAAGCTCGTGCGTGACGATGTAGCCGGGGCGATCGTAGAGGTCGTAGTGCGTGCCACGCGCGATGCCGTAGGAGACTTGCGGGTACTGCGCCTTGAGGAACGTGATCGGCGCCGCGTTGGCAGTGACGCCAGCTTGATCCGAGTCGATGAGGATGAACACCGCGACAGGACGGAGGCCCGCGATCGACGGCTTGAGCGTGCTCTCGACCATCGAGATGATCGCCTTGTTGTCGGTCGTCAGCGCGAAGCCGCGCACCGGGTGCGGCGCCACCGCCGCGCCGAACGTCGCCGTCGGCGTGCTCGTCGCACCACCGCCGGTGAAATAGCCGACGTAGCGGAGCTGCTGCTTTTTCTGCACGCTCCAGGAGTTGCCCGACGCCGGGCCGCCCATCTGCGTCACCATCTCGTCGAAGTCGGTCCAGAACTTGTTGATGTCGGTGTAGCCGGCCGAGAGCACCAGGATCTGCTTCTTCGACGAGTCCGACAGCGACGAGAAGCTGCAGTACGACTCATCGCCGTTCTTGCACTTGCGCGTCGGTGGCTTGGTGATGACCGTGTCGACCTTCGTCGCGATCTTGGCGATCTGCGGCGAATAGATCACTTCCACGCCGGCCGCCCGCGCCTCTGTCTGGCCCATCCCCGCACCGAGGAAGGCGGCCAATCCGACAGTTACTGTTGCGAGCCTGGATAGCGTAGTCACGGTCTCCTCCTTGAGTTCCTGCTAACGGCCTTCGTGCTCATGCCCGTGGCTGCCCGCCCAGGCCTTCGGCAATTCCGTCTTCACCCACTCGATGCGCGCGTCGATCAGGGCCCGCGCGCCCGGTGACAAAGTCGAGAGAACCCCACTATTCAACATACTACCGTCACGTAGGGCGATCAGTGCAAGCGTTGTCGCGATCTGGGTCTTCTCGACCAGCGACAGGCCGGGGTTGTCGAGGAGCCGCGCCACGTCGGCCGCGTAGCTGTCGTCGAGGTTCTGGGGCTGCAGGCGGGGCGCGATGAGACCGCGCGCTTCGTCTCCCTGGGCGAGGCTGCCGTCGCGCAGTAGCTCGTACAGCTCCTTCTGACCGCCGTCGCCGGCGATGCGATAGAGCCCCTCGACCGCCGTCCAGCGGGTCTCGAGCTCCTTGGCCTCTTTGGCGATCTGCGCCAGGTTCTTGGCGTCCTCGGGGCGCGCCGTCGTCGACGCCATCTGCTCACGCAGCTCGGCCTCGCGCCCCTTGAGCAGCGACGGATCGAGCGCCACCAGGCGGTGATCGGGGGGCGCCGTGCCGCGGGTCACTTCCCAGCCAGCGTCCTCGAACGCCTTGGCCTGGGCGCGCGACTCCTGGTTGCGGAGCTGCACGACCTTCTGAACCGCGGCCAGCTGGCGCGCCCGCTCCTGCTCGTCGATCGGCCCGCGACCGCCTGCCCCGGTCGGCCCGGCCGACTTGCCGAGATCAGGGGCGGCGCGCGAGACCGACGCGCTGCGAACCAGCCACACCGAAACGCCCAGGGCGGCGAGGGCGCCGACCAGGAGGCTGTTTCGAAGAGACTTCCGCATGGAACCTCCTAGTGCACTGGTGATGCCAGTCACCCGCTGTCAGGAATCAGGCACTTAGAACCAGATTCCAGGTTTGGGACAGGGGACAACGGACCTAGCGCGCTGCGACGACCTGGGGCCAATCCACCCCACGACCGGCTACTCGATCCGCCCAGTTTACAGTGTGAGCGCTCTTGCACTGGCCTCACAAGCTCCACCTGCGCGGGCGTTTCGCAGTATCCTCTTGGGCCAATGTCCGAACGCTTCGAGCTGGTCAGCAAGTACGAGCCGCGGGGCGACCAGCCGCGGGCCATCGCCGAGCTCACCGCGGGGTTACAGCGCGGCGACACCCATCAGACGCTGCTCGGGATCACCGGCTCGGGCAAGACCTTCACCGCGGCGTGCGTGATCGCCGAGATGCAGCGGCCGACTCTCATCCTGGCGCACAACAAGACGCTGGCGGCGCAGCTCTACGGGGAGTTCAAGGAGCTCTTCCCGAGCAACGCCGTGCACTACTTCGTCTCGTACTACGACTACTACCAGCCCGAGGCCTACGTCGTCGCCTCGGACACCTTCATCGAGAAGGACTCGCTGGTGAACGAAGAGATCGATCGCATGCGCCACGCCGCGACGCGCGCCGTGCTGACGCGGCGAGACGTCATCATCGTCGCGTCGGTGAGCTGCATCTACGGCATCGGCGATCCGGAGTACTACCGCAGCCTGACGATCACCATCGATCAGGGCATGGAGCTGCGGCGTGACGCGCTGCTG
>CAZPEY010000266.1:0-8144 GCA_964585665.1 uncultured Polyangiaceae bacterium
GGGCTCATGTACGAAGGCGTGCCGAACACCATGCCGGCGCGCGTCACCTGCGCGTCGGGTGTGTCCATCTTGGCGACGGAGAAGTCGAGCACCTTGACGTGATCCCCGCCGCCGGGCCGCTCGACGAGGAAGACGTTGTCCGGCTTGATGTCGCGGTGGATGATGCCGTTCTGGTGCGCCTCGGCGAGCGACGCGCACATCTGCGCGACGATGTTGAGCGCCCGGTGCTCGGGCAGCTTGCCCTTGGCCTCGATCTCGCCCGACAGCGGAGTGCCGTTGAGGAACTCCATCGCGATGAAGAGCAGCCCCTCCTTCGTCTGACCGAAGTCGATGAGCTGCACCGTGTTTGGATGCGTCAGCTTCGAGGCGGCGCGCGCTTCGTTGTGGAAGCGCTTGACCCACTGCGGATCCGTCGAGACGTGGGCACCGAGGAGCTTGATGGCGACCAAGCGATCGACCGAGAGCTGCTTGGCCTTGTAGACGACACCGGTGCCGCCCTCGCCGATGCGGGCGAGAATCTCGAAGCGATCGGCGAGGACTTTTCCGACGAGCGGATCTTGTGACATGGGCTGTCCGGGGATTGTACTCGGATTATTGGGAGATTTGCAGCAGGACGCGACTGTTGCGGCCGACACTCTTGGCCTTGCTCTTGGCCTTGCACTTGTGAGCGTCGATCACCTCGGTGACCTTGAACTCGCTGCCGGCCATCGGGTGCTCGCCCGAGCTACCCTCGAGGACGACGCCGGTCGTGCCCACCTTGACGCCGGCGGCCGAGCCCTTGTCGATCTGCAGCATCGTCCCGGGCGATCCCTCCTCCTTGTAGGAGGAGATGATGCGCGCCTGGACGCCCTCGAGCTCGGCGGGCGGCGGCGGCGGCGGCGGGGGCGGCGGGGCCTCCTCGACCTTGGCCTTGGTCACCGTCTTGGGCTCTTCCTTCTTGGGCGGCGGCGGTGGGGGCGGTGGCGGGGGCGGCGGCGCGGCGATCTTCGGCTCTTCCCACTGCGGCTTGAAGTTGTACGACGTCGCGTCGTTCTCGCCGGCCGCTTGGACGCGCACGTAGTACTTGCCGGGCTTCTCGATCTGGGTGAGCAGGCGCTTTTCGTGCTCCTGGCGACGCCGCGTCGGGGTCGCGGTCAGCTGCGTGCCCTTCTCGTCGAAGACGCCGACGATGAGATCGCTCTTCTCGTTGGCCCAGTCGATGTCGATCGTGAAGACGCCCGGCTTGCCCTCGAGCTGCAGCGAGTACCAGTCGCTGCGATCGAGGCCGCGGTAGCTGACGTCGTCGGTGATCGTCGTGTTCGGCCGCACGGCCCGTGCACCAGTGCGATTGCCGTCGGCGCCGCTCTGGGCGTCCGGATCGGCGATGCCCTTCTGCGGGCAGCCCGCGAGCGAGAGGGTCAGCGGCAGGGCGACGACAGGAAAAAAGCGATTGATCCGCATTTTGCTCACTTTGCGAAAATTGCGAGTTTAGAGTTGACGTGCCGAGGGCACGCTACTTGACGAGGTGGATGACGACGCGCTTGTTCTTGCCGGGCGGGTTCTTCATGAACGACTTGCCGATCGCCTTGGTGCCGTCGAGGACCTGGCTGATGGTGAAGGCGCCGCCATCGACCATCTTGTCGCCCTCGGGGCCCTCGAGCAGGTTGCCGGTCATGCCGGTGCGCAGCTTGTTGCCCGAGCCGCGGTCGATCTGCAGCGTCCACGTCCCGCCTTCCTTGTAGGCCGAGACGATGTTGCCGACGACCTTGTTCGGATCTTGCGCGAACGGGGTCGGAGGCGCGGCGGCCTTGTCGGCGGCGGCCTTGTCGGCAGCAGCCTTGTCGGCGACCGCCTTGTCGGCGGCGGCCTTGTCGGCGGCGGCCTTGTCGGCGGCGGCCTTGTCGGACGCGCCCTTGTCGGCGGCGGCGCCCTTGTCAGCGGCGGCCTGCGGGTTGTCCTTGTCGCTCTGCGCCTGGCCCTTGTCGCCCTTGGCCGGCGCGCCGTCCCACTTGACGGACATCGTGTAGATCGACTTGTCCTTCTTGTCGGCGCCCGAGACCTTGACGTAGAAGAGGCCCGGCTTGTCGACCTTCATGATGATGCGCTTGGTCGACTGTCCCTCGAGGCGCGGCGGCGACTTGCCGACGAGCGTCCCGTTCTCGTTGAAGACGTCCATGCTGAGCTCGGCCTTGTCGTCGTCCCAGTGCAGCTCGAACGTCGCGGTGCCGGGCTTGCCGATCAGGTTGAACTTGCGCCAGTCCTCCTTGTCGCCGGCCTTGTAGTCGATCGCGTCGTCGATCGGCTTGCCGTACTCACCCTCGACGGCGTGCAGACGATCGTTGTCGTCGCCGTCGGCGCCCTTGGCGCCCTTGGGCATCTGGCCCTTGATCTTGTCCATCGCGCCCTTGCCAGCCTCGAGGCCGCCCTTGGCAGCGTCGAGCGTGGCGCAGCCCATGTCCGAGACCGCGACACCGGTGACGCCGGCAGTTGCCAAGACCGACATCGTAGCCGTACCCATGATCTGATTGACTTTGCGCACCGAGAGTCCTCCAAGGGCGATTTGAGGCGCCGCTAACCGAAACGTCTGACGCTGCGTCGACCGAAACCTTCCACGACCTGCCCGACCCCCTCCCAACTTCGGACCACGCGAACGCAAGACGGTACCGCTCCGAAGAAGCCCTCGTCAAGACTCCGAAGACGAGATAAGATAGTGCACCGCTGCGCGTTCGCCCGGATCTGGCGAGCCACCACTCGGTTTCTGGTCGGAGTGGTGGGGCTGGTCAGATCGCTGGGAGGCTGCGCGGCGCTGTTTTCGTACAACGTAGAGAACTCAGAGCCGACTTCGACGGAAGCCAACGCAATGTCCAAACCTCCTCAGAAGACCGTAGCACTCGACGCCCAGGGCAACCCGATCCCGTCCGCCGGTGGAGGGCCCGCGCCCGGGCCGGCGGCGCCCAACAACGGCCCGTCGACGGTGATGCTCGAGGCGCCGGCCGCCGCCGCCCTGGCCGCCGCGCACCGCGCCAACGCCGAACGCGCGCAGCGCAACGACCCGGGCAAGTCGGGAGGCGGCGCCGGAAAGTGGATCGGCGGCTTCTTCTTGATGATCTTCTCGGCGGCAGGCACCGCGGCGGGCGCGCACTTCGCGCTGCCGATCAAGCCGGCCGTCGTCGCGCCGCCGCCCAAGCAGATCGGCAAGGTCAAGCTGATCACCGATCCCGAGGGCGCATCGGTCAGCGTCGACGGCAAGAACGTGCCGCGCTTCACCCCGACCACGATCGAGGGCGAGGTCGGCGGCACGCTCAAGGTGCAGCTCAAGCTCGACGGCTACAAGACCAAGGATGTCGACGTCGTCGTCGCCTCCGTCGAGGAGAAGCCCTTCAACACCAAGCTCGACAAGGACGAGCCGAAGGTCGCGGCCGCGGACACCAAGCCGGTCGCCGAGGGCAAGCCGGCGGCCGAGGCGAAGCCCGGCACCGACGGCAAGGCAGGCAAGGAAGCGACGCCGCCGAAGGAGGCCAAGCCCGCCGCGCCGGCCAAGGCCGAGAAGGCCGCCCCAGCCGCGCCTGCGCCGTCGCCTAAGAAGGAGAAGGCCGAGAAGGCCGCGGCCGCGCCCGCTCCCGGCGGGGCCAAGGGCTCGGTGTCGATCTTCGTCCGGCCGTGGGCGATCGTGTTCGTCGACGGGCGGCGCGTGCGCCAGACGCCGATCCAGGCGCTCGAGATCCCGGCCGGCAAGCACACCATCGAGCTGCAGAATGATCCGAAGGGGAAGCGCGAGAAGATTCAGGTCAACATCGAGGCGGGCGGAACGCAAGAGATCCGCCGCGATTGGGATCAGTAGCCGCTACGCACTCGGCATCGCTGGCTCGAACAGCCCGAGCACCCCGCCCGTCGGATCCGCCACCACCGCAAAGCTGCCAACGCCAGGAACGTCGATCTTCGGCATCAGCACGTTGCCGCCGAGCTTCGTCGCGCGCTCGCGCGTCGCTGCCAGGTCCTGGATGACGACGTAGGTCATCCAGCAGGGCGGCATGTTCTGCGCCGTCTGAAAGTCGGCGACCATGCCGTCGGGCGTGCCGTCGACGGTGAACACGGGCATCGGCGTGTCGAGCGCCTGCCAGCCGAAGACCTCGCCGTAGAACTGCTTGGCGCGGGTGGTGTCCTTGGCGACGAGCGTCTCCCAGCAGAACTCGCCGCCGTTCGGGCGGCCCGGCTCGTTGTCGCTCATCGCGCCGCGATAGGCCCAAATGACCGCGCCGTCGGGATCCTGGATCGCCGCCATGCGCCCGACGTTCGGTACGTCCATCGGCTCCTTGAGGAGCTTGCCGCCGAGGCGCTGCGCCTTGGCGACCGCCGCGTCGACGTCGTCGACCGAGACGTAGCTCGACCAGTGTGAAGGCGCGGGCACGCCAGGCGGCCGCTCGAAGATCCCACCGATCTGCTTTTCGCCGACGTGAATCAGCGTGTAGAGAAACCCGCCGCCCATGTCCTCGGTCTTGAACCGCCAGGGCAACAACTCACCATAGAACCCCTTGGCGCGCTCGACGTCCGTCGTCATCAGCTCGCGCCACTGCACCCGACCCGGATACCTCTTCCCATCACTCATGGATTGCCCTCCTTCTTCGAGGGCTCATCAAACAGGGCGAGCGGGGTGCCGCGCAAGCGGAATTCCTTGACCAGCACCCAGTTGCCACCGACGAACTCCCAGTTCTGCTCGGTGGTGGTCTTCTGCACGAGCCCCTCCCGCTTGCGGCTCCACGTGTAGTCGACGCGGGAGACGGCCTTTTGCATCTTGGGCTCGACCTCGACGTCGAGCAGCTCGAAGTCGGCGAACTCGAGGTCACCCTCGAACGACTTGTGGCGCTCGATGAAGGTGCGACGCCGCGCCGAGCCGACCGTCTGGGACGCGACCTCGATGCGCCCCCAGCGGACGTCGTCGCCGAACTGGCGCGCCAGGTTGACGATCTTGTCCTTGGTCGAGAGGTTCATCTCGAGGCAGCCGCTGGTGGCGGGGAGGGCGAGGGCCAGCAGAGCGAGGCGAGCGAGGCGCAGCGAAGAACTCATTGTTCCGAGGCTACGCCGCCTCGGAGCGCGGTCAATTTTTCGCGCGTACCGCGCGCAGCTCGGGGATGGACAGCTCGCGCGTCGCGAAGGCCAGCACGAGACAGAGCAGCCCTTCGACGGCGAAGAAGACGAGGCTGCCGAGCTTGCCAGCGAGAAAGCCGCTCGTCGGCCAGAGCCAGCCGACGCCGAAGCCGGCGGCGGTGATCGCGCCGGTACGCACCACCGACAAGAGCGGCAGCCGCGCACCGAACAACCGCCGCAGCTCCCACATCGTCCAGCCGAGCCCGCAGCCCATCGCCAGTGTCGTCGAGGCGGCGGCGGCGAGCAGCGGATCGGCGTGGTTGGCGAAGGCCCACGACAGCGCCGCGTAGTTGGCCGCGACGGCGACGATCAGCGTGCCGAGCGCCAGCTTCGTCGTGTCCCGCGTGTGCCCGGCGCTGTTGAGGACGGTGCCGCCGATCGAGATGAGGGCGAAGGCGACGTAGCCGAACAGCAGCCAAGGCACCGCCGTCGCGCCGACCCCATACTCGGGCTTGTAGAGCAGCGCGAGCGTCGCCTGCGGGCGGGCGCCGAGGACGACGGCCATCACCGCGCAGACGAGCAGCGAGTAGCGCATGGTCACCTCGACGTAGCGACGGGCGCGCTCGTGATCCTCGTCGAAGGTGGCCTTGGACATCAGCGGAAAGATGATGAAGGTCACGGCGAGGATGAGCTGGTAGGGCAGGCGCGCGATCGCCTGTACTGCGCCGTAGAGCCCGACCTGCGTGTCGGCGGCGGTGGTCGGATCCGCCAGGCCCGCTGCGACGGCAGCCTCGGCGGCGAGCCGCTTGAGCAGGATGCCGTCGACGAACATCACCAGGTTGAGGACGAGCAGGTAGACCGCGACCTCGGCGAAGAAGCGCGCCATCGGCTTGAGCGCTGGCCGCTCCGTCGTCGCCGCAGGAGCGGGGCCGAGCCCGACGACTTGATACGAGAGGAACAGGATGATCGCCGCGGCGCTGACGAAGCCGCCGACCGACGCGGTCGCCGAGTGAAAGACGTAGGCGGCGCCGATGACGAAGGTGGCGCGCAGCGTCGAGAAGGTGATGTCGAGCGCCGCCTGCTTCTGGAACTGCCGCGAGCCGTTGGCGGCGCCGACGAAGACCGCATAAAAGGAGTAGCAGAGCACCACGCCCGAGGCGAGCCACAGCGTCGGCAAGAGCGCCAGGTCGTGCGCGAACCAGGCGGCGAGCGGCGCGCCGGCTGCAACAAAGAGGAGCCAGGTGCCGCTCGCGACGTACGCCTGCAAGCGCAGGCCCGCCCGCACCGCGGCGTGATGGCTGCCGTCGCCCGTCGAGGTGAACTTCGAGACCGACTGGATGTTGGCGGTGACCAGCACGTTGTTGAGCGGCGAGACCATCGCCAGCACGAGGGTCCACACGCCGAACTTCGCCGCCGAGCCGAGGGCACGCGGCAGGCCGAACTGGATCGCGTAGCCGGCGATCATGAACCAGAGCTTGGCGAAGGAGATGAAGAGAAGTCCGCGACCCGCGCCGGTCGCCTTGGGAGCGCTCACGGCACCGAGTTATGTGCGAAACGCACAGCGCTGTCGACAAACTTTGGGCATACTTTCCGGACCATGCACAAGTTGCTGCTCGCTGCTGCGTTGCTCGCCAGCCCCGTCGTGTGGGCGCAGACCGAGGTTCCTCCGCCCGGATACAACCAGCCGCCGGGGCCACCGGCCGCGCAGCCTCAAGACCCGTACCCGCAGCAGCCCGGGCCGCCGCCGCAGCAGCAGCGCCAGCCTCAGTATCCGCAGCAGCCCCAGTATCAACAGCAGCCTCAGTATCCGCAGCAGCCGCAGTATCAACAGCAGCCGCAGTATCAACAGCAGCCCCAGTATCAACAGCAGCCCCAGTATCAGCAGTACCCGCAGTATCAGCAGCCGCAGTACCCGCAGTATCAGCAGCCGCAGCCCGGCTATCCGCAGAATTATGCTGCGCCGCAACAAAATTACGGTGGCTACGCTCCGCCCGTCGCTGCGAAGCTGGCGATTCAGTCCCGCAACCCAGCCGCGACGCAGGCGGCGTGGGCCTGCTCGAACGCGCTCGACCTCGGCAACCTCGACGGGGCGCGGGCGCGCTGCAGCGAGGCGCTCAAGCAAGACCCAGGGCTGGCGGTGGCGCACGCCTGGCTCGCGGTGGCCTCCACCGACGACGCGCAGAAGAGCGCGATCGCGGCGGCCCAGGAGTCGCTGCGCGGCGCGACGCAGCCCGAGCAGCTGTTCGTCAGCGCGATCTTGACCGATCTCCTCGGCAAGACCGAGGAGGCCAAGGCGGCGCTCGAGCGCGTCGTGCAGACCCTGCCGCAGGAGCCGCGCGCCTGGGCGCTGCGCGGGCAGTTCCGGCAGCGTCGGCTCGCCGACCTCGACGGCGCGACCGCCGATTTCAAGAAGGCGCTCGAGGTCGACGCACAGTATGCCTTTGCGCATCGGTTGCTCGCCTCGGTGCTCGCGGATCGCGGCCAGCTCGACGAGGCCTTTGGCGAGGCCAAGCAGCTCGCGACGATGCTCGACAAGGAGGCGTACGCGCATGTCTTCCTCGCCGAGCTGGCGCTACGTCGCGGTGATGCGAACGAAGCCTCGACCGCGGCGCAGAAGGCGCTTGCCCTCGACGGCAAGCTCTACCGGGCGCGCGCGCTGTACGGCGACGCGCTCCTGTTTGCGGGGCGCGGCAAAGAGGCGCGGCGTGAGTATGCAGCGCTGCTCCTCGTCGAAGACGCCGCGGTCCATCACGAGGCGGCGATGAAGGAGGCGCGCAGCTGGATCTTCGAGGGCCGCGCCGTCGAGGCGGAGAAGGCGCTCGACGCCGAGGCCGACTTCTCGAAGCGCAACCGCCGCGCGCTCGAGCGGATCCGCACCCTGCTCGAGCTGGCGCGCCTGCAGTTCGATCGCGGCGCGCTCGCCGACGCGGGCAAGACGCTGCGCACCTCGGCAGCGCAGTTCATGGACAAGGAGGCGCCGCTATCTGACGCGGACCGTCGCCGGCTGCTGCCCGAGATCCTGACGCTGCTCGCGCTGCTGCTGGCGGCGATCGGCGAGCGACAGCTGGCCGAGGGGCGCG
>CAZPEY010000267.1:0-6316 GCA_964585665.1 uncultured Polyangiaceae bacterium
TGCAGCGACGGGGAGCAAGATTTCGCAGGCCTATCTGATCAGCATTGCCCGTACGTGATCGTAGCCCTTCGATGGCCTTCGATCCCGTGCGAAGCTCGCCGACGATGATGATTCGGATCCTCCTCTGCCTACTGGTCTCGCTCGGCACCAGCGCTTGCAAGCGCGATCCGAAGCCTCCCGGTGGGTTCGTGCCCTCTGCCATCGATCCCACCGTCGCTACGCACTTGGGCGATTCGACGCGGTTCATTTGGGATGGTCCGGGCGCCGTGCAAACGGGTGTCACGCCTGGTGCGATTCGGCGTGAGCTCAGCAGCGTTTTGCGCGGAGTCGTGCGCGGGGCCGATGGCGTTGGCCTCAGCGACGTCAGAGTAACGCTCCTTGGCGGTGGCAAGTACGGCCAGACGCTCACCCGAGCGAAAGGCGAGTTCGACTTCGTCGTCAACGGCGGAACCCTCGTCACCCTGCAGATGGAGAAGGCAGGTTTCCTCCCGTCACAGCGACAGATCCGCACCACACCGCTCGAGTTCGCCGCGCCCATCGATGTCGTGCTGTTGACCGAGGCACCTGCGACGGCGCTCACGCTCGGCGGTCCCGCGCAATGGGTCGATGGCCGCGTCGAGAGCGACAAGGACGGGTCCCGCACGCTCTCGCTATTCGTGCCCGCTGGAACCAGCGCAACGTTCGTGTTGCCGACAGGCACCACAGCCGCGCCAAGCGAAGTGCACTTCCGCGCGACCGAGTACACCGTCGGCGATATCGGCCCGCGTGCGATGCCGGCCGATCTACCGATCGACTCGGGGTACACGTATGCAACGGAGCTCAGCTTCGATGAGGCACGCGCACAGTCCGCGCTCCGCATCGACTTCAGCCAGACGATCTATTCGTACGTCGACAACTTTCTCGGTCTCAACGTCGGGACAACGGTCCCGAACGGCTCGTACGATCGCCAGCGCGGCGTCTGGGTTCCCGAAGACAGCGGTCGCGTCATCACGATTCTTGGAGCTACCGCGGGTCTCGCGGACATCGACTCGAATGGCGATGGCGTAGCAGACGACGAACTCGCGCTCTCGCTCGACGAACGAACCCTTCTCGCAACCCACCGAACCGTCGGCACCTCGCTCTGGCGCATGCCGATGAAGCACTTCTCGGACTGGAATCTCAGTCGTCGTGCAGGACCTGGAGCCGTCCTGCCCCTCGAGCCCACCGACTTGGGCGAGAAGAAGAAGGAACGCGACTGTGGTCGCGGCGGTTCGTATATCGAATGCGAGAACCGCGTCCTCTCCGAAGGCATCGCCATACCGGGGACGCCCTACTTCCTCGTCTATCGCAGCGATCGCGTCCCGGGAAGAAAGATTGCCTACGACGTACGAATCCCCCTCACGCCATCGACGATCCCGTCGGTCCTCAAGCGCGTCGAGCTCGAGGTCATGGTCGCGGGACAAAAGCACGTCAGCTCGTTCGCGCCCGAGCCGAATCTCAGCACGACGTTTACGTGGAACGGCCGCGACGTGTACGACCGCGTCGTCATCGGGACACAACCCATCACCGTCCGCGTCGGCTTCACCTATACCGCCACGTATAGCGAGACATCGACCTTCGGCGATCAACCTTCCAATGTTTCCGTCTCGACCAATGACGCGCGCACCGAGCTGACGTTCTGGATCGAGGCACGCGGCTCGATTGGCGCATGGGCCGCACGAACCGCGGGCTTCGGACATTGGACGTTGAGCAACCATCACGGCTACGACGTCTCCTCTCACGTCGTGGAATACGGCGATGGCCGGCGCCGCGTCACGGACCAAGTCGGCAAGACGATCAAAACGGTCGCCGGACTCGCTACGTCGATGGCGAGCGAGAACGTGCCCGCGAAGACCGCGACGTTCGGAATCGTGACGGGAGTCGTCTTCGGTCCCGACGGATCGATCTACTTCTCCGACGAAAGTGAGAACCGAGTACGCCGGATCGATGCGGACGGTGTTCTCACGACCTTCGCAGGCACTGGAGCAAAGGGCTTCGCGGGGGACGGCGGTTCTGCCCGTGACGCCGAGCTCGACGCGCCCGCGGGCGTCGCCCTCGGCCCTGACAACACGGTGTACATCAGTGATCGAGGCAATCGCCGCATTCGCGCGGTCGCTCCCGACGGGACGATTCGTACCGTTGCTGGCAACGGCGCGCCCGACTTCGGCGGAGACGGTGGACCTGGTATCGCCGCGGGCCTTAGTCCCCGGCAGATCACGGCCGCGCCAGACGGCACTATCTACATCGCGGACAGCGAGAATCATCGTATTCGTCGGCTTCGCACGAATGGCAACATCGACACCCTTGCGGGCGACGGCTCGAACTCGACGCTCTCGTTTCCGCAAGCGGTTGCGGTCTGCCCGACAGGATCAATCTTCGTCACCGACTCGCAAAACAGCCGCATCCGCGGCGTGATCAACGGTGTCTTTCAGACCGTTGCAGGAACCGGATTCCCCGGGGATTCGGGCGACGGCGGTCCTGCGATAGACGCACAACTCGAAAGTCCGGGCGGCATTGCGTGCGGTCCAAATGGCACGCTCTACTTCACTCAGCGCGGACGTATTCGCGCGATCTCACCCACTGGAATCGTCGAGACGGTCGCTGGCAGTGGCATTACGGGCGATGGCGGAGAGGATGGCCCCGCGCTCCAAGCGCAATTCTTCGAACCCAGCACGCTCGCCGTCAGCGCCTCCGGCGATCTTCTGATCGGCGACTCGTTCCGCCATCGAATCAAGCGCATCTCGACACCGCTACCTGGTCTCGGGCTGACGGACATCGTCATCGCTACCGACGAAGGCAACGAGCTATTCGTCTTCGACTCGAAGGGCCACCATCAAAAGACACTCGACGGCTGGACTGGCGCATTGAATCTCCAGTTCGAGTACGACACCGACGGCTACGTCATCGGGATCGTCGACGCCGCGGGCAAGCGCACTCAGATCAAGCGGGTCGGAGAGCGCGCAGAGAAGATCATCTCGCCGTTCGGAGTCGAGACCACGCTGTCGATCGATAGCTCGACCTATTTGCGGAAGGTCACGCACGCGACGGGCGAGGTCTTGGCACTCGACTACAAAGACGCGGGCGGGCTGTTGAGCGGAGCGACCGATCCGCGGGGACATCAGAGTACTTTCCTTTACGAACCAAACGGTCTGCTTCTCGCGGACGTCGATGCGAAGGCCGCTTCGCAGACGTTGATGTCAATCGATGAGAGCACGGTCGGCTATCAGTCTCCGCTCGGTCGCTCGATCGTCATGTCGCGGGTCTCAACGCCTACCAGCGAGACACGCACCGTAACTGGCATCGACGGCGTAGCCGTCGTCTCCGTACTCGACGCCAGTGGAACACAAACCACGACGTATCCCGAAGGAACGGTCGTCTCTCAGAAGCTAGGCCCGGAGCCGCGATTCGGGATGGCGGCGCCAATCCCTACGCAGCAAGTCGTCAAACTGCCGAGCGGCAAACACCTGTCGCTATCGATGAGTCGCACGGTCGCCCTAGCGAGCGACTCGGATCCGCTGAGCGTCACGACGATCGAAGACGTCGTCACGCGCAACGGCAAGGCGTGGAAGCGCGTCTACGACGGAGCCACGCGCACGCTCACGACGACGACGCCGATGGGCAGAACGATCGTTGCATCGCTGAACGCACAAGGGTGGCTCACCAAGATCAGCGTGCCCAAGCTCGCCGATGGCGCGTTTGGCTACGACACCGATGGGCGCCTCGCATCATTCACTCAGGCTACTCGTGCGTGGACCTTCGGGTACGACGCGGCGAACTTCTTCTCGTCGGCCCAGGGCCCTCTGGCAACGAAGTTATCACTCACCAACGACAAGATCGGGCGCGTCGAATCATTCACCGTTCCTGGCGGCACGACCTACGGATACGGCTGGGATGACAGCAGCAATCTGATTTCGACGACGATGCCGTCAGGCGCGAGCTACGGCTACGAGTACGACGCCGTCGATCTGCCGGCCAAAGCCACCGAACCGATGGTCGCTGAAGGTGCTACCTCCAGTTCGTTCGGCTTCGACCTTGATCGAAACGCAACTAGCTTCACACAAGCCGACGGAAGCACGATCACGCTCGGCTACGACGCAAAAGGTCGCCTAGAAGCGATCGGCTCTGCGGCCGATGCGATCACGGTTGGCTACGACAGCGTGAGTCGCGTCTCGACGCTCTCGGGAGCAGGTCAGGCGATCGTCGTCTCATACGATGGCGCCACTCCACTCGCTACGGAGTGGTCCGGAGCAATCTCGGGCAGCGTCTCGTACGCGTTGAATGACGACTTCCGTCTTGGCGAGGAGCGAGTCAACGCAGGGACACCGATCAGCTTCGGGTACGACGACGACGGTCTGTTCACGAGTGTCGGCGCACTGACGATCGCGCGCGACAGCCAGAACGGAGCAACGACGGGAACGACGCTCGACGCAACGACCGATACGATCACCTACGATCCATTCGGCGCTCCTGCGACCTCGACCGGAAAACACTCGACGACAACGCAGCTCTCGTACGTCTGGACGTACGACGACCTCGGCCGCATCAAAACACAGACAGAAGAGCTCCTCGGAGAGACGCACACAGACGAGTACGAATACGATGCAGCGAGCCAGCTCAAGACATGGAAGCGGGACGGCACGAACGTCGCAGCGTACACGTACGACTCCAACGGCAACCGCACCACCAATGGAGCAACTCTCGACGCACAAGATCGTCTGCTCTCCGATACGACCGCTACCTATGCGCACGACTTCCTAGGTCGTCGGACGTCGCGAACTGCAGCTGGCGCGACGACGACCTACCGCTGGGATGTCTACAGCCGGTTGGTCGGAATCGACCTACCCACGGGCCAAAAGATCACGAACGTCTTCGATCCACTCGGCCGCATCATCGCGCGTCGAGTCGACGGCACGTTGACCGAAGGCTTCCTCTACGGGGATGTCCTCGGTCCGATCGCGCAACTCGACAGCACGGGCGCCGTAAAGAGTCGCTTCGTCTACGGCACGCGTAGCGAGAGCCCGGAATACGTCGAGCGCGATGGGACTCGCTATCGCGTTTGGCACGACATCCGAGGCAGCGTGCGGCTGGTCGTCGACGCGACAACCGGAACCGTTGCCCAACGGCTCGACTACGACGCCTGGGGTCGAATCACCAACGACACGAATCCGGGATTTCAGCCTTTCGGATATGCCGGCGGGCTCTACGACGCGCGAACTGGGCTGACGCACTTTGGAGTTCGCGACTACGACCCAGAGACTGGCCGTTGGTTGAGCAAGGACCCACTCGGGCGAGTAGCTGAGCCGAACGCGTATCGATACGTCGGAAACGATCCGATCAACTTCATCGATCCAACGGGCCTTTCGAAGGCGACGTTCTTCTCGAACTTTCTCGACGGATACGCGAACGCTCGCACTGGCGGTTTCCTACTCCTCTTCGATCAGCAGGTCGTAGCTGAAGGTGCGGTCGAACCGTGCATGAACCCCAACTCCGCAGGGTTCAAGCTCGGCGAGCTCGTAGGAACGATGCAGGATCTGATTCCGGGTCGCGGTGGCGGCGTGGGCGTGTTGGCCGGAGGCGGACCCAAAGTCGGAAGCATACCCAAGGCACCGACCGGCCGAGGTTCGGTTCCCCCATCCGCGCGCGACCCGAAGCGTCTCTTCACGCCCGCCGAGCGTGCGGCCCAGCGAGAGGCTCAAGGCGGAGTCTGCGCGACGGGTTGTGGCACCAAGATCGATGGCTCGAACTCACGCGGACACCATATCGATCGCCACGCCGACGGTGGTGGCACGATCCCCGGAAACCACGCCGAGGTATGCATCGATTGTCATGACCTGATTCACGCAAAGTAGAGAAAGAGACTAGCGAATGACATCTACCCCTTTGAAAGACGAAGAGAAGGCACATCCAATCGCTGAGGTGTGGCGTCCAACGATCCGACAGATCGTCAAAGCACTAGCCGAAGGCGATTACGAAATCGCTCGAGGCATCAAGTGGGTCACGCCACCTAACACGAAGCGGGTCAAGCAGATGAGAAGCTACGTGGCGGATTTCGGCGAAACGCTAACCGAACTATCCGACGAGACGTGGGACAGTTCCGTGTCGCAATGGATGGAAACGCACTGGGACGTCCTCGTAGACCTGTGGACCGTGGAATCCGGACGGAGTGATCTGGCTCTCAGCCTGCGCATCTTCGAAGCGGAAAGTGGCTATCGGTTCGAGCTGGATTCGCTTCACGTCCCGTGAGCGGCATCGACTCTTCTGCGATTTGGCTGCTCGGCAAATGAGCGTTGAACCTCTA
>CAZPEY010000267.1:6416-8046 GCA_964585665.1 uncultured Polyangiaceae bacterium
CTATGGACGGTGCAGTCAGGACGCAGCGACTTGGTGCTCTGTTTGCGCGTCTTCGAAGCCGAAGGGGGCTATCGGTTCGAGGTCGAATCGCTGTACGTGCCGTGATCGACGTTCCCAACAGCACATGAGTTAACTGAGCTTCCGGCCGCGTGCGGCTTCGTCTTCTTATGTGACCTGCCCCCGAAATTTCGGACCAAACGAAACTTGAGAGAAGCTGATCTCGGGCCCCCAAGGGAGGCACCGAGATGCGCAAGAGCAGATTCACCGAGCAGCAGATGGTCAAGATTGTCCGCGAAGCAGACCGCACATCTGAACCGCCCCGAATTTCCCGGAGGCTCGTGAGCGCGCGGTGCGCTTGGTGTTCGAGCAGCAGTCGCGGCACGAGTCGCAGTGGGCGGCCATCGGTTCGATCGCGGCGAAGATGGGCTGCACGCCCGAGACGCTGCGCAAGTGGGTGCGGCAGGCGGAGCGCGACACAGGCCAGCGACCGGGCGTGACGACGAACGAGCGAGAGCGGCTCAAGGAGTTGGAGCGCGAGAACCGCGAGCTGAAGCGCGCCAACGAGATTCTGCGGAAGGCGTCGGCGTATTTTGCCCAGGCGGAGCTCGACCGCCGACCCAGGTGATGGTGGCGTTCGTCGAGGAGCACCGCGACGAGTACGGGGTCGAGCCAATCTGTGACGTATTGCCGATTGCCCCGTCGACGTATCACGAGCACGCGCGCCGCCGCCGCAATCCCGAGCGGCGACCACATCGCGCCAGGCGGGACGAGCAGCTTCGCGTCGAAGTGCGGCGCGTGCATCGCGAGAGCCTCGAGGGCGTTTACGGCGCCGACAAGGTGTGGCGACAACTGCGACGCGAAGGCCAGTCGGTGGCGCGCTGCACCGTCGAGCGATTGATGCGCGCGGACGGACTGCGTGGCATCGTGCGCGGCCGAGCGTTCACGGCGACGACGACGACGACGACGGACGAGACGGCGGCGAGACCCGCTGACCTCGTGCAGCGCGACTTCTCCGCGACACGACCCAATCAGCTCTGGGTGGCGGACCTGACATACGTCGCGACGTGGTCGGGGTTCGTCTATGCCGCATTCGTCGTCGACGTGCTCTCGCGCGCCATCGTCGGATGGCGAGTTTCGTCCTCGCTGCGCAGCGACCTGGCGCTCGACGCGCTGGAGCAGGCGCTCCACGCGCGGCCGAACACCGATGGCCTCGTGCACCACAGCGACCGCGGCACGCAATACCTCGCGATTCGCTACACCGAGCGTCTCGCTGCCGCTGGCATCGAACGCTCGGTCGGCAGCGTCGGAGACTCGTACGACAACGCGCTGGCTGAAACCGTCATCGGGCTCTACAAAGCGGAGGTGATTCGGAGGCGCGGGCCGTGGCGCGGCATCGACGCCGTCGAGTACGCGACGCTCGAGTGGGTCGACTGGTTCAACAACCGCCGACTGCTCGAACCCATCGGCTACGTGCCACCAGCCGAGTTTGAGAAGGCGTGGTATGAATCAAACACGGGTCAGGCGAAGGCCGCTTGACTCACAACACCGAGTCTCCGGAGAAACCGGGGCGGTTCAGATCGCGAGTTCAGGCCGGTGCAGGCCTCGAAAGTGATCGTCGAGGTCGCGGCGT
>CAZPEY010000268.1:0-7955 GCA_964585665.1 uncultured Polyangiaceae bacterium
CCTCGAGGTCGCTGTGCACGTCGAGCTCGCCCATCTGCGCGACATACAGCCGCAGCAGCGCCTCTCCGTAGCGTCGCTGAATCTCGGGCTCGTCGGGCGCCAGCTGCGCCGCGGCGTCGAGCGTCCGCCGCGCGCGCGCCACCTCGCCGAGCTCCAGCTCGAGCCCCCCCTGTTCGAGCAGCAGCCGCGCGCGCAGCCGCGACGAACCGCGCCCGGCCTGCGCCGCCAGCTCGGCGATCACCGCCTCGACCTGCGCCCGCTCACTCTTGAGATCGTGCAGCGGCAGCAGGTAGCCGCCGCGCAGCCGCTGCCGCGCCAGCGCCGCGTCCCGGCTCGCGTCGTCGACGATCGCCGCTTCGCGCTGCGCCTGCTGCCAGCGGACGAGCTCGAAGCTAGCGCCGCCGCCGCCGAGGACGAGCGCGACGCCCACCGCCGCGAACAGCGCGCGGTGGCGCCGCGCCGCCCGCCGCAGTCGCTCGGTCAGCGCCGGCGGGCGGGCCGCGATCGGCTCGTCCCGCAGCCAGTGCTCGAGATCATCGACCAGCTCGCCGGTCGACGAGTAGCGGTCCGCGGGGCGCTTGCGCAGGCACTTGTCGACGATCGTCTCGAGATCGCGCGGCAGCGTTGGCACCACGCGCTGCAGCGGCACCGGCTCCTGCGTGGCGATCTGGAACATCAGCTCGACCGAGGTCGAGCCGTCGAACACCGGCCGCCCCGCCAGGATCTCGTAGAGCGTCGCGCCGAGCGCGTACACGTCGGTGCGCGCGTCGACGTTGGCGCCGTTGCCAGCGAGCTGCTCGGGCGCCATGTAGCGGGGCGTGCCGACGATCGTCCCCGACGTCGTCAGACCAACCTCGCCGACCGTGCGCACCAGGCCGAAGTCGGTCAGGAAGGCGTGCGGCGTGCCCTGCGGGTCGACCTCGACGAGGACGTTGGCAGGCTTGACGTCGCGGTGCACGAGCCCGAGCGAGTGCACTGCCTGGAGCGCGCGCCCCGTCTCAACGATCAGCCCGACCCGCTGTCGCACGTCGAGCGTCTGCGCCGCCTCGACCAGCGTCTTGCCCGACAGCAGCTGCATCGCCAGGTACGGGGACCCGTCCGCCTCGCCGATGTCGAAGATGCGGCAGACGTTCGGGTGGTTGAGGCGGGCGTGGGCGCGCGCCTCGAGGAGGAAGCGCTCGGCGCTCGGCCCCGACGCGGGATGGAACACCTTGAGCGCGACGTGGCGACGCAGGCGCGGATCGTAGGCGCGGTAGACCTTGCCTGCGCCGCCCTCGCCGAGCACCGCCTCGAGGCGATAGGGACCAACCACGCCGAGCGTCGGCTTGCGGCCGTCGCGCGTGGCCGCCTCCTTCTGCCCCTTGACCGTCGGTGGCGGCTCACCTACCAGCGCCTCGGCCTGGGCGCCTGCTCCTCCCTCGGGGCCCGGCAGCGGGAGCGGCTCGAAGGCGGTCTCCGGCAGCTCGGCGAGCACCGCACGCAGCGCCCGCCCGAGCTCCTCGGCGCTCCGGAAGCGATCGTGTGGGGAGACGGCGAGCGCTCGCGCGACCAGCCGGGCCAGCGACGGTGGCAGGTCACCGCGCAGCGCCTCGAGCGGCTGCGCCGGCGCGACCAGCTTCTGCCGCACCAGCTCATCGCCGGTCGCGTCGCCGTAGGGCGCGGCCCCGGACAGCGCCTCGAAGAGCACCTCACCCACCGCGTACAGATCGGTCTCGGGCCCGACCGCGTCGCCGCGGAGCTGCTCGGGCGCCATGTAGCGCGGGGTCCCGAGGCGTGTCCCGGCCTCGGTCTTGATCGCCCGAATCCCCGCCGCCCCTTCGACGACGAGCTTGGCGATCCCGAAGTCGAGCAGCGTGCCGCGCCCATCGGGCGAGACGAAGATGTTGGACGGCTTGAGGTCGCGGTGGATGATCCCGGCGCGGTGGGCGGCGGCGAGCGCCTCGAGCACATCGAGCACCACCACGAGCAGGCTGCCCGCTGGCGGTACGCCCGCGTCGAGCACCTTCGAGAGCGGCGCGCCCTCGAGCAGCTCCATGACGAGCGCCGGTCGCCGATCGGACGTCGCCAGCAAGTCAATTATCTTGACGATGTGCTCGCTGCCCGCCTTGTTGACGAGCTGCGCCTCGACGAGCATCCGCTCGATCCACTCCGAGTCCCCCGCCAGCTCATCGATCAGAACCTTGATCGCCGCCTTGGCGCCGACGCGCGTGTGGGTGGCGCGGTAGACGGAGGCGAGGCCGCCCTGCCCGATGCGCGCCTCGAGCCGCCACGGCCCGACCAGCTGTCCGATCAGCGGATCCAGATCGTTGGCGACGGGCACGCGTCCACCCTATCATGGGCTCGGAGGTCCCTCATCTCGAAGCCGACGACCGCAGACGAGACCCGCAAGGCGAGCCCAAGAGGCGGCGCGCTCGGCTGGTTCCTGTTCGTGCTCAGCGAAGGGCAGACGCAGCGGTTCGCCCTGCCCGTGCCGCTCCCGACGGGCGGCGTGCGGCTCGGGCGCGGCGCCGACTGCGACCTCGTCCTCGATCATCCGTCGGTGTCCCGCCATCACGTCCGGATCGGCCCGGGTCGCAACGAGGCCGAGGCGCTCGAGGTCGAGGACCTCGGCAGCTCGAACGGCAGCCAGCTCTCGGGCGTGCCGCTCGCTCCTGGCCGACCCTTGCCGCTTCCGCAGGGCGCCAGCCTCGTCATCGGCGAGCTCGTCGCGGTGCTGCGCCGTCTCCCTCGCGCCACCACGCCGCTGCCCACCAGCGCCACCAAGCAGCCGGGCGAGCCGCGCGCCCAGATCCTCGCGACCCCCGGCCTACGCGACGTGCTGGCGATGGTGGATCGCGCCGCTCCGAGTGAGCTGCCCGTGCTGATCCAGGGTGAGACGGGCGCTGGCAAGGAGCACATCGCCGAGCGCCTGGTCCGCGGCTCGCCGCGCGCCGCCCGACCGTTCCTGCGCATCAACGTCGCCGCGATGAGCCCGACCCTGATCGAGAGCGAGCTGTTCGGCCACGAGCGCGGCGCGTTCACGGGCGCCGATCGCAAGAAGACCGGCCTCTTCGAATCGGCCAGCGGGGGGACGGTGTTCCTCGACGAGATCGGCGACCTGCCGCTGTCGCTGCAGGCCAAGCTCTTGCGGGTGCTCGAGGAGCGCGCGGTCTGGCCGGTCGGCGCCGATCGGCCGGTCCCGATCGATGTGCGGTTCCTCGCGGCGACGCACCACGATCTGCCGGCTGCCGTCGAGGCGGGACGCTTTCGGCGCGACCTCTACTATCGCCTGTGCGGGGTGCGCATCGCGCTGCCGCCGCTGCGCGAGCGGCGCGCCGATGTCGAGCCCTTGGCCGAGCACTTCCTCGCGCAGGCGGCCACGGCGCTCAGCCTCACCGCGCCGCCCTCGCTCAGCGCCGCGGCCCGAGCGGCCCTGGCGGCGCACGACTGGCCTGGCAACGTGCGCGAGCTGCGCTTCGCATGTGAGCGCGCCGTCGTGCTTGCTGGCCCGGGACCGATCACGCCGGAGCACCTGCAGCTCGAGTCGCCGCCTCCGCTCGCCGCGACGCCGCCGTTCCCCTCCCCCACCGCTTCGTCAAGCAACTTGACCAACGACGAGGCCGACAGCGAGCGCCAGCGCATCCTGCGCGCGCTCGAGCAGTGCGCCGGCAACCAGACCCAGGCGGCGCGCCTCCTCGGCATCTCGCGCGGCACGCTGGTCGCGCGCCTCGATCAGTACAACCTGCCGCGCCCGCGCCGTCGCTGAGCGCTGGTTCGCGCTCAACCGTGCGCGGCCTTGCCGAAGGCGCGGATGCGCGCCTCCTCGTCGGGCGCGAGCGGACCACGCTCTAGCGCCGCGAGGTTCTCTTCGAGCTCGCGCCGACTGCGCGGCCCGGTCAGCACGACGTCGACGTGGGGGCTCGACAGGCAGAACCGATAGCAGTCGCCCGCCGTCATCGGCTCGCCGTCCCAGCCGCTCGGCTTGCGCAGCAGCTTGCGCCAGGCCGTCGCGGTGTAGGCCACGATCGCCGGCTGGCGAGCCTCGAGGTGCGGAAAGATGTCGCGCTCGGCGCCCGGGTGCGCGGCGTTGTACCGGATCATCAAGAGGTCGAGGACGCTGTCGCGCGCGAGCTGGCCGGCGCGCTGCCGATCGTGGATCGACGCGCCGATCGCGCGCACCTTGCCCTCCTGCTTGAGGCGCAGCAGCTCCTCGATCACGGACGGCCGCCACGCCGAGGTGCGGCCGAGCCAGAAGAGCTGGAAGACATCGAGGTAGTCGGTGCCGAGGCTCCGCAAGAGGCGCTCGCAGCCGCGCCGCACCGAACCGGCCAGGTAGCCGAAGGTCGGCCCCGCGGCGATGACCATGCGCTCGCGATTCCTCTGCAGCGCGGCGCGGATCACCGGTCGCACCTTGCTCGTCTTGTACTGCGTCCAGAACACGTAGTTGACGCCGCGCTCCAGGGCGGCCTCGACGCCGCCCGGCTCGACCCCGAAGTTGAGGGCGAGGCCCAGCCGATGAACGTCCTTGCCGACGGCGGAGAGGTGGCGCTGCAGGAAGGTGCTCGCTTCGAGGGAGGAAGCCGCCATGCATCCGCAGTATACTCGACGCGCAAGAGGGGGCGATGACGGGCCAGGCAGGACCAAGCGCACGACCGATGCCGCGACTCCCCGCGGAGGCGCCGCTCTCCGACGAGGCTCTCCGCAACGGCGCGCGTTACCTCGTCGGCTGCCTCCTCGCTGCGATCGCGCTCGACCTGTTCATCGTCGGGTTCCTGCTGAACGACGCTGGAATCGTTCGCCATCGGCTGTTCGCGTTCGCCCAGATCAACGTCACGGTGCTGGGCGCGACCTGCCTGCTCGTCTACGTGACCCAGATCCGCGCCCGCGTCCCGTGGCCCCCCGCCACCGAGGTGGCGACGGTCATGACCGCTCTGACCACCATCGTCTGGATGCAGCTGACCGGGCTGGTGTCGAGCTACTTCATCGTCGCTGGCATGCTCGAGATCGTGCTCTTTCGCGGCTACTACAGCCGCCGCACCGGCCTCGTCTCGGCCGGCGCGCTGCTGCTGTTTCACCTCGTCGCCTTCGTGCTCGAGGAGGTCGGCGTGCTGCAGCGCCTCGGTCTGTTCGCAGGCCCTGTGCCCGCGTATCTCGGTACCAACTATCGCTTCATGGCGCTGTCGTCGATCACGATGACCTACGTCATGACCTACGTCGGCACCGACCTGTTCGTCTCGCGCCTCCGCCAGCGCGAGGCGGATCTGCGGGCCGTGCGGCGCGATCTCGAGCGGGTCGTCCACGGCGCGCGCCACGGTCGCCTCTCGGGCACCCAGCTCGACGACCTGCGGCTCGGCGAGCTGCTCGGCCGCGGCGGCATGGGCGAGGTCTACTTCGCCGAGGACGACAAGGGCCAGGCGCACGCCGTCAAGGTGCTGCACCCGCACCTCCTCGAGGAGGGCACCGTCGTCGATCGCTTCCTGCGCGAGGCGGAGGCGGCGTCGCGCGTCAGCGGCCACCACACCGCGCTGCTCCGCCGCATCGGCCGCACCGCCGATGACATCCCCTACATCGTCATGGAGTACCTGCGCGGCGAGGACCTCGGCGCCTACCTGCGCCGTAGCCCGGCTCTGTCGGTCGAGCTCGTCGGCGTGCTGGCCACCAAGATCGCCGCCGCCCTCGACGCTGTGCACCGCGCCGGCATCGTCCACCGCGATCTCAAGCCCGCCAACATCTTCCTTGATGCCGACGAGCAGGATCGCAACACCTCCGCCACCTCGGTCAAGATCCTTGACTTTGGCATCTGCAAGCTGCGCGAGGCCTCGGCGACGCTGACCTCGGAGTCGATGGTGATCGGCACGCCCGGCTACATGGCCCCCGAGCAGGCGCGCGGCGACGTGGCCCGCATCTCGATCCACACCGACGTCTTCGCGCTTGGCGCGATCCTCTACCGCGCCGCCACCGGCCAGCTGCCCTTCCCGTCGACGGATCCGATGGTGGCGATGTCGCAGGTCTGCGAGATGGAGCCGCACGGCCCCTCCGATCTGCGCGCCGATCTGCCGCGCGCCGTCGACGCGGTGTTCCGCATCGCGCTCGCCAAGCGCCCCGAGGATCGCTTCGCCTCCGCCGGGGAGCTCGCCGCCGCACTGGTGGTCGCCCTTGCCGGCGAGACCAACGCCGAGCTCGAAGCGCGCGCCACCCGCCTGCCCTGGGGCGACGCACTACCGACCAGGGTCTGACGTCGAACGTCGTTGACCAGCGGGGATCGCGGCACCGATACTACCTCCATGAGGACGACCGTCGGAAGAGACGTGTCGCTGGGGGGCGTGCTTGTCTACGTAATCCTGGCGCTCGCAGGTTGCATCATTCCGCAGAAGCTCCACGTGATTCCGTCGAGTTCGTACTACCACGCCGAGTGTGTTTGCTCGTCATGCGCGACCGCGTTGACGCCCCAAGGTACCTGTCCTCAATTGGGTGCCGAATACAGCAGCAATTCGGTCGGCTGTGGGTTGGCCGCCGCCGACGGCGAGAAGGAGTTCGAATCCAACGCTCGAGAAGAGTGCAAGACGAACAACGTGATGGGAAAGTTCGACTGCCATCTCATCGAAGTCGACCCCACCGATACCTCTAGAAGCAAGTTCGTCGAGATCGAGGCCGAAAAAAGCTGCGACAAGAGCAGCTCGGGGTTGACCAGCACGACCCCCGACGACGCTTCAATCGCTGTTGATATTGCGCAATCGTGGATGTCCATGACCCACGCGAGCGGCTCATTCAAGGTGTCGATCGGAGGCGAAGTGGTGTTCCGCGGCGGAAACTGCTCCGGCTCCGACTGCCCCCTTCGCCTTACGGCGCTGCGCTTGCGTACATCAGACAGCGTGGCGTTCGTTCACAGTGATGGAAAGCAGACCCAGATCGCGAGCCCAGCAATCGTCGTTCCTCATCCGGTTGACGCTGTCGCGTCGAAACGGATCAGCACGCCGAAGCCAGGCTACGCGTTCATGTTCCCGAAGTCTTCCCTCGAGATTCTTGCTTCGGGCACTGTCGACGGCCGCAGGATCCTGCTCAAGGTAAGCAACGAAGAGGATACCGCGTCCGGCATGCTACTTCAGGATGGCAGCTTCCTGTTTGACGGCGCTGCGACCGTCGACAGTTTCAAAGTCACGCTCCATCTAGTTGGCCGAGTTCGCACTTGGCCACCTTTCCTACGCATCGACAGTGCGAGACTCTCCAAGGCTAAGGCCGGCGACGTCCTCGAGTTGAAGTTGACGTACGACGCCCTCGGGCAGAAGGCGCCGCTGCTTCGCCTGATCGGAGAGGGGCTGTCCATCCCGCTGCGGCCCAGAAATGGGATCGTTCGAGTTGGCTTCCCCAGCCGAACTACGTGGCTAGCGGTCCGTGCATGCGCCGGCAGTGTCTGCGTGGAGCGCAAGTTGGAAGGGCTTGCCCTCGATGGAGGATCCCATGGCGCAGAGTAGCGCCTGGCGTCTTCTCTACGCGGCTCTTCTTTGCTTCTTGGCGGCGTGCGAGAAGCCGCCGGTCGAGATTCCCTACCACGGCGAATGCGAGTGCATGTGTTCTGCGTCCAGGCAACCTTGCGAAACGATCTCGTTCAACTTCTGCGACATCGAAGGACAGACCCTCTCCTACGAGCAGAAAATCGGCGCGGCCTGTCTCGAGTTCGGAGCGGAGAAGGGCTACTTCGACTGTGCGCTCGTGCCGCTTGGCAAGCCAGGCGAGCCGAGCACGCTCATCACGTCGAAGCCGACCGTGAACTACTGCGATTGAGTCTTCTTCGTTCGACGGAGCTTCCCGGCTCTGCGATCGCGATTACGTCGTCGCGGTAGAACGCGCCGCGCTTCCGTGCGATATGAGCCCCGTGCTCACCGCCACCGATCTCGGCCTGCGCTTCGGCGCCACGGTCGCGCTCGATCACGTCTCGCTCCGCGCCGAGCGCGGCGAGGTCGTGGGCCTGCTCGGAC
>CAZPEY010000269.1:0-3587 GCA_964585665.1 uncultured Polyangiaceae bacterium
CGTCGAGCGCCGGGTTGTCGACGGCGCGCTGCGCCCGCTGCATCCAGTAGACGACGGCGGCGCCCTGTCTCGGCAGCGCGGCCTGGTTACGCCGGCGCGCGCGCCGGTTGCCGAGCAGCGACGCCCAGAGACTCTCGCAGCGCGACGGATCGAGGGGCGTCATCGGGGCACACGCATCTCCCGGTGAGATGAGCGTCGCGCCGCTTCCGTTGCGGCGCTCGTCAGGAGGCGGCGCGGGTCGGCGCGGGCTCGAGCTCGTGGAACTTGGACAGATCGAGCACCACGTCGCCCTCGGGCGTCTCGGAGACGATGTCGACGAGCTGCATCCCGAAGGCCAGCTTGTCGTGCAACCAGCCGTGGCTGGCGAACACCGTCTGCAGCGACGTGTCGTCGATGCCCATCACCTCGGCGATCAGCTCGGCGTCCCACTCGCGCAGCGACTCCGGCGTCGCGCCGTAGAGCGGGCTCTCCGGCGTCAGGGGGTGCAGGATCATCCAGGCGCGCTCGAGGCTCGGCGCGCGCTCGCGCACGAGCCGCAGCTCGACGCTGCGATAGATGACCTTGCCCTCTTGGGTGCGCTGGGTGCGCATGAGCGTCAGGCGGAAGCGCGCGTCCACGATCCGCCCCGAGCGCTCGTTGCCGACGCGCAGCATCAACGTCGGCACGCCGTCGATGGGAGCGATCGCCACCCGCTCGGTGAAGCGGACGCGCGGCCGCGTCTGCGAGAACCGCGCGAAGACGACGCCGGTCGCCATCGCCGTCACCAGCAGGCTCACCACCGACTCGGCGACGACGAGCGCGTGCGCGGCCCGCGAGGCCGGGTACATCGCGCCGTAGCCGATGGTCCCCATCGTCTGCACGCTGAAGAAGAACGCGTCGAAGAACGAGTCTGGCTGCGCATTGGCGACACCACCCGTCGCCCAGTAGGCGAGGCCAAACAGCGCGTTGAGGCCAAGATAGATCGCGACGAGGATCGCCAGCACCCCACGCCAGCGCATCTGGAGGAGCGCGTGGTAGACGTCGGCGATGCGCGGCCGCGGCGTGCCGAGGACGCGCACCTCGTAGCCGGATCGCTTGCGAACTTCGGTGCGCGCCATGAGGTCGATTCGATCTAGAAGAGGTGGGTCGTGTCTTTGCGTGCCGGTAGCGGCATGTCGGCGACCTCGATCGCCGCGGGTGGCGGCGGCTCGCGATCGTCCTCGTCTTCGCTCGTCTCGCCGATCGGCGACTCGAGATCGAGGACGTGCTCCTCGGCGGCGCGCGCCCCGAAGCGCTGGCAGTTGTCGCAGCGCCCGCACAGCGGCGAGCCGGCCTCGCCGAAATAGTCGAGCAGGATCTGCGAGCGACAGCGGGTCGAGCGCGCGTAGCGCAGCATCGCCTCGAGCTTGTTGCGATCGCCCTCGCGTCGCTTGCGATACTCCTCGGCGGCGCGCCCGAGCGTGTCGTCATCGGGCTCGCTGATCAGGCGGAAGATCGTGCCCGGCAGCTCCTCGACGTAGCCGCGCTCCTTCATCACGGTGAGCACGACGCGCGCCTTCTGCTGCGACGTCTCGGCGCGCAGCGCCAGATCGCGCAGGTTGCCCTCGCCCGCCGAGAGGCCGTACGCGACCTGCCGGAACTCGCTCCGCGTCGGGTACTTGCCGCCGACGAAGAACTCCTGCACCGCCTCGTCCGTCGAGTTGTAGAGGAGGACGCAGCGCGCCGGCTTGCCGTCGCGGCCCGCGCGCCCCGCCTCCTGGTAGTACGCCTCGAGAGAGCCGGGCACGTTGAAGTGGATGACGAAGCGGATGTCGGGCTTGTCGATGCCGAGGCCGAAGGCGTTGGTCGCGACCATGATGCGCGGGTGGTTGCGCATGAACTGCTTCTGCGACAGCTCGCGGTCGGCGGTCGACATGCGGCCGTGATACATGGCCACCTTGAGACCGAGGCGCGGCAGCGCGCCGGCCAGGCCCTCGACGTCGCGCACCGTCGAGCAGTAGACGATGCCCGAGCCCTTGATGCGGCGCACGAGGCGCAAGAGACGGCGCACCTGACGCTTGAGATCGTCGACCACCTTGACCTCGAAGGTCAGGCTCGGGCGCGCAAAGCCCGTGTGGACGCGGACCGCCTCGGGAAGGTCAAGCTGCTTGACGATATCGTCCGCGACCTGCGGCGTCGCGGTCGCCGTCAGGGCCAGCACCGGAGGTCGACGCCCCGGCCACGAGGACGGCAACGTCGACAGACACTGGCGCAGCGAGAGGTACGCGGCGCGGAAGTCGTGCCCCCACTCCGAGACACAGTGCGCCTCGTCGACGACGAACAGCGACACGGCCTGCCCGCCGAGCTCGTCCTTGAGCGAGCCCGAGGCGGCCCGCTCGGGGGTCACGTAGATGATCTTGTGGCGCCCCTCGTCGATGCGCTCGAGGGTGGCGCGCCGCTCGCTGCGCGTCTCCGTCGAGTCGAGGCGCGCCGCGACGGCGCCGGTCTTGCGCAGCTTCTGGAGCTGATCGCTCATCAGCGCGAGCAGCGGCGAGACGACGACCGTGACGCCCGGCAGCTCGAAGGCGGTGAGCTGATAGGTCAGCGACTTGCCAGCACCGGTCGGCATGATCGCCAGCACGTCCTTGCCGGCGACGAGCGAGCGGATCACCTGCTCCTGGCCAGGGCGAAACTGCTGAAAGTGAAACTGACGGCGCAGCCGTCGCAGGATCGGGTCGAGGTGCTCAGGCGGCGGCGGGCGCATCTGCCCGGTCGCCGGATCGACGGCCGTCTCCCAGGCCTTGCGACGACGGCGACGACGACGACGGCGACGGCGGCCTTCGCCTGGCGCGCCCGGCGGCCCCTGCTCGCCCGGAGCCCCAGCCGTCTGGCTGCTCGCGGGAGCGCTGGCGGCGACGGCGACGGCGGCGCGTGGCGCCCCGCCATCCGGAGCGGCGGTCGTCTCTTCCCAGAAATGCGCGTACTCGCTCGACGCGGCCGAGCTCTGCGTCGGAGCGGGATCCGCGGCAAACTCCTCGTCGTCCTCGTCCGCCTCGTCGTCCTCGTCGGGATCGCTGTCGTCCTCTCGCTCCACTTCGGGCGCGAGATCGGAGCCCTCGACGTGCCACACGGGCGCCGAGGGCGTCGCGGCTGGCTTCGCCGGCGCCGCGGCGGCAGGGGGCGTAGCGTCGACCATCGGCGCCACTGGCGGCGCGGGGGCCGCAGCCTCGGCGACCAAGCCCGTCCGGGACCCAACCGGCGATGCCGAGGCGACCGGGTTGGCGGGCGCGATCTTGAGGACCGCCGCAGCCTCGGGCGGCGCGGCCTGCTTCGAAGGCCCGGTTGGCTTCGAAGGCGCGATCGGCTTGGCGAGCGCGGCCTGCTTCGTCAACGTAGCCGGCTTGACCGACGCGGCCTGCTTGGCCAGCGCGGCCTGCTTGGCCAACGCGGGCTGCCTCGTCGGCGCAGCGGCCTGCTTCGAAGGCGCAGCCTTCTTCACCGACGCAGCAGCCTTCTTCACCGACGCAGCGGCCTTCTTCGAAGGCGCGGCCTTCTTCACCGACGCAGCGGCCTTCTTCGAAGGCGCAGCCTTCTTCACCGACGCAGCAGCCTTCTTCACCGACGCAGCG
>CAZPEY010000269.1:3687-7953 GCA_964585665.1 uncultured Polyangiaceae bacterium
CGAAGGCGCAGCCTTCTTCACCGACACAGCGGCCTTCTTCGAAGGCGCAGCCTTCTTCACCGACACAGCGGCCTTCTTCGAAGGCGCAGCCTTCGGCTTCTTGGTTGGCTTCTTCGTGCTCAGGGCGAACCTCATCCACTCAAGCGAGCGCCACGGCTTCGGAGGCTCCGAACACCGACGGCGCACCGTCGCAAGCATGGCGCCGTTTCCGACGCTCCACCGCGGCACCTATAACACGTTTCGACCTCGAGCCAAGCGCAAACGCCCGCCCGCAGGTCGCACGAGGTCTCGCCCGCTGCGCCACTCACCATCATTGACCCTGCCTCCTCAAGCGTCCATTCTCCGCCCGAATGCGTCGCGCCCTCTCTTCCTCCACCGGCAAGATTCGCTCAGGCGGCGATCCCGACGCAGCGCAGGTCCTCGCGGCGGCGCTCCATGCCGCCATCGGCGAGGAGGCTCGCCGCGACGTGCACGGCTTCCACAGCTACCCTGCCCGACTCCATCCAGCGACCGCGGCGCGCCTGCTCGCGCCCGTCAAGCCGGGATCTGTTGTGCTGGATCCGTTCTGCGGCTCGGGGACGACGCTCATCGAGGCCAACCGGCGCGGCTTGCCGGCCCGCGGCGTCGACGCCAACCCGCTCGCGGTGCGCCTCGCGACGCTCAAGACGACCTACCGTCAGCCCGACGAGCTCAAGGCGCTGCTCTCGGCCGCGACCGTCATCTCGGAGCGCTCGCTCGAGCGCGCTCGCTCACGCACCCGCACCCGCACGAGCGGCGAGCGCTACGACGATCCGCAGCACTACGAGCCGCACGTCTTTCGCGAGCTCGTCGGGCTGCGCGAGGAGATCGGCGCGATCCGCTCGGCGCCGCTGCGCGAGGCGCTGCTCCTCGTGCTGTCGTCGATCGTCGTCAAGTTCAGCATGCAGGCGGGGGACACCGCGGCGCGCCCAGCGGCCCACGAGGCCGTCGCCAGCGAGGATGCGGATGCGCCGCCGAGCAAGTCGACCCGGCAGATCGGCCGCGGCATCCCGAGTCGCTTCTTCCTGCGCAAGACCGAGGAGCTGTGCCTGCAGCTCGCCGGCTTCGGCAAGGCACGCGGGAGCCGCGACGTCGAGGTCCGCCTCGGGGACGCGCGCCGCCTCTCTCACCTCGGAAACGGGTCCATCGGCTGCGTCGTCACCTCGCCGCCGTACCTCGGGACCTACGACTACGTCGATCACCACCAGCGCCGCTACGGCTGGCTCGGCATCGACCCGGCCGCGTTCGCGCGACGCGAGATCGGCGCGCGCCGCGCCCCCGACGAGAAGCAGTGGAACGAAGCGGTCGTCGCCTTCTTGAAGGAGCTCGCCCGCGTCGTCAAGCACGGTGCGCCGATCCTCCTCGTCACCGGCGACTCCACCGTCGAGGGCAAGCACGTCCCGGGCGATCAGGCGATCCGTCAGCTCGCTCCGTCGGTCGATCTGCGCATCGTCGCCTGGGCCGCCGAGGAGCGGCCGCAGTTCGAGCGCACCTCGTCGCGCCGCACGCGCCTCGAGCACGTCCTGCTGCTCAAGCACACCTGATCCGGCGGCGACGCAACCAGACCCCGATCAACACCGCCCCCCAGACGCCGGAGAGCGTCCCGGGCAGATCGGACGCAGCGGCACAGCCGCTCTTGCTCGCCCCCTTGCCAGTGGTCGACAGATCGGCGGTCGCCCCCGTCAGGTCCGGACCTGCGGTCGCCATCAGGTCGCTGGGGGCTCCCAGATCGACCGACACCGCCGCCGCGAGATCGCCCGCTGAGCTGCTCGAATCCACCGCGGCGCTCCCTAGATCGACGTCCGGTTGCGCCGTCAGATCCGCCGCGACGCTCGACAAATCAGCCCCCAGAAGGTCACTGCTGGCGACGCTCGCCAGGTCAGTGACGGCCGGAGGCGCAGCGAGATCGAGCGGCACCACGACGTCGTTGTCGGTGATCGCGATCGTGCCGAGCGTCGCCTGGAGGGCGGCCGATCCCGAGGACAGCTCGAGGCCAAGCGTGAGGCTCTCCTCGGCCTCCACCACGGAATCCTCGACGATCGTGACGTCGATCGCCTTCTGCCCACCCTCGCCATCCGCCCACGCAAGGCTACCGCTGACCGCGGTGTAGTCGGCTGGAGCCACCGCCCCAGCGACGCCAGCACCGTTGTCGCTCTGATACGTCACCTGGACCGCTCCGGCCAGAGAGCCGACGCGCTCGACGGTGAGAGTCGCCTTGCCCGCGCCCTCGCCGACGGTCGCCTGCCCGGTCACCCAGCGGATGTAGCCGCCGCTCGGATCGTCATCAGTGATGGCGATCACCGTCGCCGCGGTCGCGCCCTGCGAGGCGCCCGTGACCGAGGTCAACCCGACCGAGAAGGACTCGCCGCCCTCGGCGAACAGGTCGTCCGTGATCGGTACCAGGATGAACTTCTCGCCGGTCTCGCCGGCATTCCACTGGAGCTGACCCGTCGTCGTCGTGAAGTCGCCGCCCGCCGAGGCCGTGCCAGCGGTGGTGGTGTAGAAGGCGATCGCGGCGCCGCTCGAGCCTCCCGAGCGGGTCACGCCGACCAGCACCGAGCCACCACCCTCGCCGATCCCAAGGTTCGAAGCGCTCATCGCGACGACGCCAGCGCTGTCATTGTCGTCGATGGTCACCGTCGCGACCGAGGTACCGAGCGCAACCCCGCCGGTCGGACTCTGCAGCTCGACGGTGAAGGTCTCCCCCCCCTCGACGAGCACGTCTTCCGCGATCACGACCTCGACGAGCTTGGTGCCGCCCTCCTGGTCGGCGAACGAAACCGTCGTGGAGAGCGCCGTGTAGTCCCCATTGGCCTTGGCCGTCCCATCGACCGAGACGACGGTCGCGCCCACTGCCCCATCCAGCCCACCGGAGCGCGTGATACTGAGCACCACCTTGCCCGCCCCTTCGCCCACGGAGGCCGTCGGCGCCTCAAAGCTCAGCGTACCGTGATCGACTGGCACCGGATCGTCGTCGAGGATCGTCACCGTCGTGCTGCTGACGTTGAGCGTTGCACCGCCGGTCGCGTTGCTCAGCGACACGACGAAGGTCTCGTTGCTCTCATAGGTCGAGTCGGTCGTGATGGGCACTGAGATGACCTTTGTAGCCGCATCGCCGCCGGTCCACGTCAGCGTGCCTCCAACGACGGTGTAGTCGACCGTCGCCGTCGCCGTCTGCGGCAGCAGAATGTAGTCCACCGAGACGCTGCCGGTCGTGCCGCCGGTCCTCGTGACGTTGAGATTGAGCGTGCCGCCCGACTCGCCAATCGACGCCGTCGAGGCAGCCAACGAGATCTCCCCCGGCGAGCCCGCCACGTCGTCGTCGAGGATCGTCGCAGTCGCGACGGTGTTGGCGCCCAGCGTCGCGCCCCCCTGCACATTGCCCAGAGTCACTGTGAACGTCTCGTCGGGCTCGTCGAGCAGGTCATCGAGAATCGGGATGGTGATGTTCTTCTCGCCGATTTCACCGTTCTGCCAGGTCACCGTGCCGGTGGTTTGCGAGTAATCAACGCCGGCGGTCGCGGTCAGAGCTGCCGTCGAGAAATCGACACTCACGATGCCGTCGCCACCGCCCGTCCGTGCCACCTTGAGGACGCCTTGCGGCGCCCCCTCGGCGAGAGACGCGGTCGTCGCCACCAGCGCAATGCTGCCATGGTTCACAGGTGCTGCATCGTCCTCGACGATTGTCACCGTCGCCGTCGCATTGCCGAGCGTGGCGCCCCCTTGCGGGTTGCTCAGCGCGACGGTGAACGTCTCGTCGCCCTCGAACAGCGCGTCCTGAAGGATCGGGATATTTACCGTCTTGGTCGCAGTGTCTCCATCGGTAAAGTTCACCGTCAACGACTGTGCGGTGTAGTCGCTGCCGGACTTGGCAGAACCATTGCTCGTTGCCAGGGTCGCCGAGACGGCGCCGTTGCTGCCCGAAGCGCGCGTCACCTTGATCGCGACCTGCCCTCCTCCCTCCGAGATCGAATAGCTCGCCTGCTGGATCGCCAGCTGGCCGAACGCCGGTACCTCGTTGTCGACAATCGTGACGGTCGTCGTCGCCGGATTGCGAACCACCTGCGACCCGCCGGTGAGGTTGATCGTAAACGTCTTGCTACCATCGAGCACGTTGTCGTCCGCGATCAAAACATCGAACGTCTTGCTGCCGATCTCATCGCCGATCCAGGTCAGGCTGCCACTCGCCGCCGTATAGTCCGTGCCGGCGATCGCCGTGCCATTCTGCGTCGCGTAGTTGATGGTCAG
>CAZPEY010000270.1:0-7929 GCA_964585665.1 uncultured Polyangiaceae bacterium
TCGGCGGCATCGAAGCCGAGGCGGCCATGCTCGGCCAGCCGATCTCGATGCTGATCCCGGCTGTGCTCGGCGTCCGCCTGACCGGCAAGATGCTCGAAGGAGCGACCGCGACCGACCTCGTGCTGACGATCACCGAGCGCCTGCGCAAGCATGGTGTCGTCGGCAAGTTCGTCGAGTTCTTCGGTCCGGGCGTCCAGCAGCTCAGCCTGCCCAACCGCGCCACCATCGCCAACATGGCGCCGGAGTACGGCGCGACGATGGGCTTCTTCGCCGTCGACGAGGAGACGATCAACTTCCTGCGCTTCTCCGGTCGCAGCGAGGAGCAGGCCGCGCTCGTCGAGGCGTACGCCAAGGCGCAGGGCCTCTGGTTCTCGGCCGGTGACGAGCCGAGCTTCTCGGACACCCTCGAGCTCGACCTCGGCTCCGTCGAGCCGTCGCTGGCCGGCCCGAAGCGCCCGCAAGATCGCATCGCGCTGACGAAGGTCAAGGAAGTTTACCAAAAGTCCCTCGCCGAGCTCGGCGAGAAGGGGCGCGAGCCGAACAAGACCATGACGGTCAAGCAGGGTCGGCAGAGCTACGAGCTGCCGCAGGGCGCCGTCGTGATCGCGGCGATCACGTCGTGCACCAACACGTCGAACCCGTCCGTGCTGATCGCCGCTGGCCTGGTCGCCAAGCGCGCCGTCGAGCGCGGGATCCAGGTGAAGCCCTGGGTCAAGACGTCGCTCGCGCCCGGTTCGCAGGTCGTCTCCGAGTATCTCAAAGAAGCGGGCCTCATCCCCTACCTCGAGGCGATCGGCTTTCACGTCGTCGGCTACGGCTGCACGACCTGCATCGGCAACTCGGGCCCGCTGCCCGAGCCGGTCGCGACCGCGATCAAGCAGGGCGACCTGGTCGTCGCCAGCGTGCTGTCGGGCAACCGCAACTTCGAGGGGCGCGTCAACTCGCTGGTGCGGATGAACTTCCTCGCGTCGCCGCCGCTCGTCGTCGCCTACGCGCTGGCCGGCGAGATGGGCATCGATCTTTACAAGGAGCCGATCGGCTACGATCACAACGGCGCGCCCGTGACGCTCGCCGAGATCTGGCCGAGCAACGCCGAGGTCGAGGAGACGCTGCGCCGCGCGGTGCGGCCCGAGCAGTTCCGCGCCATCTACAGCGACGTGTTCCGCGGTGACGAGCACTGGCAGAAGCTGCGCGTCCCGACGGGCAAGACCTTCGTGTGGGACGACAAGTCCACCTACGTGCGCCGCCCGCCGTACTTCGAGAACGTGCCCAAGGAGCCGGGCGCGCTCTCCGACGTCGTCGGCGCGCGCGTGCTGCTCAAGCTCGGTGACTCGATCACCACCGATCACATCTCGCCTGCAGGCGAGATCGACAGCAAGGGCCCCGCCGCCGAGTACCTGCGCGCCCACGGCGTCGCCGAGGAGGACTTCAACCAGTTCGGCGCGCGCCGCGGCAACCACGAGGTCATGATGCGCGGCACGTTCGCCAACGTGCGCCTCAAGAACCAGCTCGTCCCCGGCACCGAAGGCGGCTTCTCGGTCCACCTGCCCGACGGCAAGCAGGGCTCGGTGTTCGACACCGCGATGCAATACCAGCAGGAGGGCACGCCAACCATCGTCCTCGCCGGCGCCGAGTACGGCACCGGGTCGTCGCGCGACTGGGCCGCCAAGGGGCCCCGCCTCCTCGGCATCCGCGCCGTCATCGCCAAGAGCTTCGAGCGCATCCACCGCTCGAACCTCGTCGGCATGGGCGTGCTGCCGTGCGAGTTCGTCGACGGGCAGGACGCCGAGTCGCTCGGCCTGACCGGCAAGGAGACGTTCGACATCCGCGGCGTCGCCGACGGCATCACGCCGGGCAAGCTCCTCGACGTCGTCGCCAAGAGCGACGACGGCCAGTCGAAGAGCTTCAAGGTCAAGGCGCGCATCGACACGCCCAACGAGGTCGATTACTTCCGGCACGGTGGCATCCTGCTCTACGTGCTCCGCCAGATCGTGAAGCAGTGAGCGAGACGCTCTCGCCCTCGGACGCGAAGTTCTGGGAGGAGCGCTACCAGCGCGGCGAGGACGGCTGGGAGCTCGGCGCGGCCTCACCGCCGCTCGAGCGGTACTTCTCAGACAAGCGCCTCGACGACCAGCGCGCCCTCGTGGTCGGCTGCGGCCGCGGTCACGAGGCGCGCCTGCTGGCGTCCTTGGGGGCCGAGGTCGTCGGGCTCGACATCGCCCAGGACGCGATCGAGGCGGCGGAGCGGATGACCTCGCCAGGCGGCTCGATCCGCTTCGTCAAGGGGGACCTCTTCGCGCTGCGCGGGCGGCCGGCCTTCTTCCACCTGGTCATCGAGCACACCTGCTTCTGCGCCATCGATCCGGCGCGACGCGACGAATACGTCGACGCGGTCGCCGACGCGCTCGTACCGGGCGGGCGCCTGGTCGGGCTCTTCTACGCCCACGGCCGGCCCGGCGGACCGCCGTTCACCACCGACGACGCGGAGCTCAAGCAGCGCTTCTCGCGCCGCTTCGTCATCGAGCACCACGAGACACCGCCCGACTCGATCGAGCGCCGCGCCGGGCTCGAGCGGCTGCTCGTCCTGCGCGTCCGCTGAGCGCTCCGTCCCCTACAACGAGATCGAATAGGAGAAGCCGAGCTCGGTCGCCGTCGGGGCGAGGTTCTCGACGACGATCCAGTGCTTGCCGGTCGTCTGGAGCGGCGCGTCGACGAGCGGATCGAAGTCGCTGCTGGTGCGATCGTCCTGCCGCGCCACCCAGTCGCTCTCGGAGAACGAGTAGACGATCACACGGCCGTCGAGGACCGCGCCCGCACCTGTGTGCTTGACGTCGAACACCAGGTTGGACGCGCCGGCCAGCTCCACCTCATAGAGCTGCACCGCGCCGGCCGACGCCAACGTGCCGACGCCGGACGCGCCGTTCGACAGCTTCTTGGGCGCGGCCGTCTCGCTACTCACGGTGAGCGTGTAGGTGGCCGACGCGCCGCCCGCTCCCCCCGGTCCACCGACGTTGCGCGTGTCGCGCACGACGACGTAGTAGCCACCCTGCCCCATCGCCAGCCAGGACAGCGTCAGCGACTTGGTCAAGGAGGTTGACTTCACGATCTTGATGTAGTCCTCGCCCGCCGCCGCGCTGCCGCGCCCTGCGTCGATCACGGTCAGGTGGGGCTGGAGCGCCGAGTCGACGGCGCCGCTCACGGTGGCCGTGACCAGCGTTCCGGGCGCGACGTCGACGAAGAACACGTCCACGTCGTCGGGGGTCCCGACCGCCCCGGTGACGGCCCCGCCGAGGGTTAGCGTGCCGTGCTCGCTCGTCGTCGTGCCGTTGTTCGGCTCGGTCTCCTGGGTGCTCATGAAGCTCGCCAGGTCGGGCGAGCTCTGTTGCTGCCCCCCGCCTCCCGGTTGGCAGCCGGTCCCCGCGGCGAGCGCGAAGACGAACCCCAGAGCGGAGCCGAGGCACCAGTTGACCGAGGACAATCGAGAGCGCATCGCTGCGCTCTATATGCGGTATGCTGTCGAAATGGAATCCTCAAACACCACCCCCGAAGGTTCCCCTCACGCGGTCGCGGTCAGCGCCGCCGGCCCGCGCACGCTCGCCATCGACATCGGAGGCACGGGCCTCAAGCTGCTCATCCTCGATCACTCGGGGCAGCCGCTGACCGAGCGGCTGCGCGTCGAGACGCCGCGCCCCGCGACCCCCGACGCGGTGCTCGCCGAGCTGACCGTGCTCATCGGCCAGGCAGGCCACTTCGATCGCGTCTCGGTCGGCTTCCCGGGTGTCGTCAAGGCGGGCATCGTGCACACGGCGCCGAACCTCGATCCGAGCTTCGCCGAGTATCCGCTGTCCGCCGAGCTCGAGCGCCGCACCGGGAAGCCCGTGCGCGTCCTCAACGACGCGGGCGTGCAGGGCCACGGGGTGATCTCCGGGCGCGGCACCGAGCTCGTGATCACGCTCGGTACCGGCATGGGCTGCGCGCTGTTCGTGGACGGACGATACGTCCCGAACCTCGAGCTGGCGCACCACCCCTTCAAGAAGGGGCGGACGTACGAGCAGTACGTCGGTGGCGCTGCGCTCGAGGAGGTCGGCAAGAAGAAGTGGCGGCAGCGCGTCCTGCGCGTGCTGCAACAGATTCAGCCGATCTTTAACCCGGATCACATCTACATCGGCGGTGGGAATGTTAAACATTGGAAGGGTGCGCTGCCCGCCAACGTTACCCTCGTCGAGAATACGGCTGGCCTGCTCGGCGGCATCAAACTTTGGACCTAGGACGTAAGGAGAAGCGCATGTCGAAGAACCTCTTGCTCGTGTTGATTGGTGCCGGGGCCGGGCTGCTTGGCGGCGCGCTGTTCGTCGGACGTGCGACCGCTCAGCCGTATGGTCAGCCGGGCGGCTACGCGCCGCCACCGCCGCAGCAGCCGCCGGGTGGCCACTTCCAGTACCTGTGCCAGCGGGAGTTCCCGAAGGTCTGGGAGCAGAACGGCATGAACCAGCTCAACGCCCTCGGCCAGCAGGGCTGGGAGCTCGTCCAGCAGCTCCCCGCGAACCCCGACGTCTTCTGCTTCAAGCGCCGCTACTAGCCCCCGCAACGCCGCCCCCGCGACACCTCGTCGCGCTACCAGCCTCTTGAGAACCAATCCCACGCCGGATCTTGCGATCCGCTGCGCCCGCTCGACGAGCAAGGCGCAGCGTGGGTAGTCCCCATCCTCCGAGTCGGCGTGCGGCGCCCATGGTGTCGAGCACGAGGACGGCGGATCGGCCTCGGTAGGGGCCCTCCGCCTTGCACCGCGGGTCATATCTGTGTATCTAGATATGCAGATACGACATGATCGCACAGACCCTCGACGTGCTCCAGGCGCTCTCCGACCCGACGCGGCTCCGCCTCCTGGCGGTGCTCGACGGCGAGGAGCTGACCGTCCAAGAGCTGCAGCGCAGCTTGTCGCTGCCCCAGTCGCGCGTCTCGACGCACCTCGGCCGCCTCCGCGACAGCGGCCTGGTCGTGGACCGCGTCGACGGGCCGCACCGCTTCTACCGCCTCGTGGAGTCGGCGATGAACGAGTCGAGCCGCGCCACCTGGCAGGCGCTCAAGACGAGCCTCGCCGCCGATCCGCAGATCGCCCGCGATCGCCAGCAGCGCGAAGAGGTGACGGCCGAGCGCAGTGGCGCGTCGTGGATCGATCGCGTCGCGGGCTCCCTCGATCGGCACTACAGCCCGGGCCGGACCTGGGAGGCGCTCGGCCGCGGCCTCGCCCTGCTCTCCCCCCTCGGGGTCGTCGTCGATCTCGGCGCCGGTGACGGCGCGATCGCCGAGCTCCTGTCCCCGCGCGCCGAGAAGATCTACTGCGTCGACAAGAGCGCCCGCATGATCGATGCGGGCCGGCGCCGCCTCCGCGCCGCCGGCGCCCGCAACGTCGAGCTCCTCGAGGGGGACATGCACGACGTGCCGCTTCCGGACGCGTGCGGGGATCTCGTGCTCCTTCTGTCGAGCCTGCAGTACGCCCGCGAGCCCAAGCGCGTCTTCTCCGAGGTCCACCGACTGCTACGACCAGGCGGCAAGGGGCTCGTCATCACGCTCGACCACCACACCCACGAAGAGGTCCGGACGCTCTATGGCCACGTCCACCTCGGCTTCCGCCCCGCTCAGCTCCGTCGCTGGATCGAGCAGACCGGCCTCCTGCTCCGCCACCTCGGCCCTGCCGGCAAGGAGCGCCGCCCACCGCAGTTCGAGGCGCAAGTCGCGATCGTCGAACGCCCCCTGACCTCGACCCGAGGTGGAAGGAACCCCGCATGACCGCCGCCAAGCACGCCCCACCCCCTCGCTTCGATCTCGATGAGCGCTGCCGCCGCTTCCCGATCCTCGGGGAGTTGCGCAGCCGCGTCCTCGTCTTCGATGGCGCGATGGGCACGATGATCCAGCGCGCCAACCTCACCGCGGACGACTTCGGCGGCGCCGCGCTCGAGGGTTGCAACGAAGAGCTCAACCGCACGCGACCCGACGTGATCGCGCGCATCCACGCCGCCTACTTCGACGCCGGCTGCGACATCGTCGAGACCAACAGCTTCGGCAGCTCGTCGATCGTGCTCGCCGAGTACGACCTCGCCCACGATGCCTACGAGCTGTCCAGGCTCGCCGCCGCGATCGCGCGCCGCGTCGCCGACGACTACTCGCAGCCGAGCCGCCGCCGCTACGTCGCCGGATCGGTCGGGCCGACGACCAAGCTGGTCTCGCTCGGTCACGTCACCTTCGCCGAGCAGCGCCGCTCCTTCGGCGAGCAGATCCGCGGTCTCCTCGACGGCGGCATCGACATCGTCCAGATCGAGACGTCCCAGGATCTCTTGCAGACCCGCGCCGCGATCCTGGCGGCGCGCGATGCGATGCGGCTGGTCGGGCGTGAGGTGCCGATCATCGCGCAGGTTACGATCGAGACCACCGGCACGATGCTCGTCGGCTCCGACCTCGCAGCCGCCCTCCCCGTGCTCGAGTCGCTCGAGGTGGACGTCGTCGGGATCAACTGTGCGCTCGGCCCGGACCTCATGACCGATCACGTCCGCTTCCTCGGCAAGCACGCCGCCCGCTTCGTCAGCGTCCTGCCCAACGCCGGCCTGCCGCGCAACGTCGGCGGGGTCGCGACGTACGATCTGACACCCGAGCTCTTTGCAGAAGCGGGGCGCCGCTTCGTCAGCGAGCACGGCGTCTCGCTGGTCGGCGGCTGCTGCGGCACGACGCCAGAGCACATCGCGGCATTGGTCAAGGAGCTTGACGGTCTGCCCGCGCCGCGCCGCCCGACGACGTCGGACTGGCCGCAGACCGTGACCTCGCTCTATGGGCCGGTGGGACTGCGCCAGGATCCGCCGCCGCTCATCGTCGGGGAGCGCACCAACGCCAACGGCAGCAAGAAGTTCCGGGAGCTGCTGCTCGCCGAGGAGTGGGACGCGATGGTCGAGATGGCCAAGGAGCAGGCGCACGAGGGCGCGCATGTCCTCGACGTCTGCACCGCCTACGTGGGTCGCGATGAGGTGCGTGACATGCGCGAGGTGCTGCGCCGCTTCGCGACTCAGGCCGCGATCCCGATCATGGTCGACACGACGCAGCTCGACGTGCTCGAGTCGTCGCTCGAGCTGCTCGGCGGCCGCGCCCTCATCAACTCGATCAACCTCGAGGACGGCGAGGGCAAGGCGGATCGCATCTGCGAGCTGGCGCGCGAGCACGGCGCGGCGCTCGTCGCGCTGACCATCGACGAGGACGGCATGGCCAAGACCGCTGAGCGGAAGCTCGCGGTGGCGCGCCGCATCTACGACCTGGCGTGTACCCGCTGGGGCCTGCGCCCCGAGTCGCTGCTCTTCGATCCGCTCACCTTCACCATCGGCTCGGGCGACGAGGAGTCGCGCCGCGCTGGTGTCGAGACGCTCGACGCGATCGAGCAGATCACGCGCGAGCTGCCCGGAGTCGGGACGCTGCTCGGGCTCTCGAACATCTCGTTCGGCCTCAAGCCGTACCCGCGGCAAGTGCTCAACTCGGTGTACCTCGCCGAGGCGATGAAGCGCGGCCTGTCGGGCGCCATCCTGAACGCCGCCAAGATCATCCCGCTGTCGCGGCTCGACCCCGCCGACGTGCAGCTGACGCTCGATCTGATCTACGACCGTCGCCGGGAGGGCTACGATCCGCTGTTCGTGTTCATCCAGCGCTTCTCGCAGGCAACCGAGCAGACGAGCGAGCAGGCCGGCGAGGCGCTGTCGATCGAGGAGCGCCTGCGGCGGCGGATCATCGACGGCAAAAAGCTCGGCATCGACAAGCTGCTCGACGAGGCGCGCCAGCAGTACGCGCCGCTGGACATCATCAACAAGATCCTGCTCGAGGGCATGAAGACCGTCGGCGAGCTGTTCGGCTCGGGCCAGATGCAGCTGCCGTTCGTGCTGCAGTCGGCCGAGA
>CAZPEY010000271.1:0-7847 GCA_964585665.1 uncultured Polyangiaceae bacterium
CGCCACAGGTTGGCGAGCAGATCGAACCGCGGCAGCGTGATCTCGCCCGACAGCTCGTCGCGCACCTCGGCAAGGAGCGTCTTGTGGACCCGGAGGAGGCGCAGCCAGGCCCGCACCGCGGCCGGCGCAGCGACGGGGCGCGCCGCAGCGCGCGCCCTCCTTCGGCTCACGGCTGCCTCGGCAGGACGCACGTCGCCTCGATCTCGACCTTGGCGCGCGGCTCGACGAGTCCGGCGACGCCGACCAGCGCCATGGCGGGGAAGTGGCTGCCGAGCCGAGCGCGCCAGGCCGCGCCGATCTCGCGCAGGTTGTTCCGGTAGGCGGGCAGATCGGTGACGTAGATCGTCATGCGGACCAGGTCGGTCGGCTGGGCGCCTGCGGCGGCGACGATCGCCAGGACGTGATCGAGCGCGCGGCCGAACTGCTGGACGAGCTCGTCGGAGGCGAAGCTGCCATCGAGCTCCCAGCCGATCTGGCCGGCGATGTACAGCGTCGGGCCGTCGGCGACGAGGCCGTTGACGTAGCCACGCGGTCGCGGAAAGTCGGACGGTTGCACGATGCGGTGGCTCATCTCATCACTCCTCCTCCGTCGACGACGAGGGTCTGCCCGTTGATGCCGCGGCTCGCCTCGCTGGCGAGCATGGCGACCAGGTTGGCGATCTCCGCCGGCTCCATCAGCCGTCGCTGCGGGCTCATCTGCGCCAGCGTCGACTCGGCGTCCTCGACGGTGCGGCCGGTCTTGCTAGCGATGCGAGCCGTCGCCTCCTCGGTGATGCGCGTCTTGACCCAGCCCGGGCAGACCGCGTTCACCGTCACCCCGGCCGCGGCGAAGTCGACCGCCAGCGCGCGAGTCAGGCCGACCAGCGCGTGCTTCGAGGCGCAGTAGGCCGCGGTGTACGCGTACCCGGTCACACCGGCGGTCGACGCGATGTTGATGACGCGCCCGAAGCCGCGCGCCGCCATCCCGGGCACGAGCGCGCGGCAGAGCCGAAACGGCTGGGTCACGTTGATCTCGAGCATGCGATCCCAGAGCTCGTCGCTGGTGCGCCCGAGCGGCGCCGAGTCGGCGATGCCAGCGTTGTTGACCAGCACATCGATCGGATCGCCGGGGGCGAGCGCCGCGACGAGGGCCTCGACCGCGCCGCGCTCCGCCAGGTCGGCGGGGAGGATCTGTCCGCCGGTCTGCGCGGCGACCGCGTCGAGCTCGACGGAGGCGCGCCCGACGAGCACCAGGCGATGGCCGTCGGCGGCGAGGCGCTCCGCGATGGCGCGCCCGATGCCGCGCCCCGCTCCGGTGACCAGCGCCCGCTTCGACATGCGTTACATGTAAATGATTTAGATCTAAACCTCAAGCGACGCCGCGCGCGGCGGCCTCTACAGTTGGCGCCAGCCCTCGGGGTGAGGGCCGAACGCCGCCTCGTAGGCCCGCAGGTGGCGCTCCCCGTCGAGCGCCCGACCGGCGCGGAACAGGCAGCTGACGAGGACGCGCAGGCTCTGCTCGCGCCCGGTCGGCGCTCCATCGAGCACGCGCAGGAGCGCGCGCGCAGCGGGCAACCAGCGACCGAGCTGCCAGAGCGCGAGGCCGAGGTTCTCGTAGAGATCCGCGGCCCAGGGGTCGTCGCGGGGCGTGAGCAGCGCGGTCGCTCCTTGGTAGGCGGCGACCGCGCCGACGAAGTCCTCGGCCCGGTAGCAGGCGTTGCCGCGCTCGTACTCCGCCTCGGCGCTCGTCTGCCGCGACGAGGGCGAGGTGCTCACGGCTGCGCCTCGCTGCCGACGATCGCGAACGGCCGCTCCCCGATCGTGCCCTGCCAGCGCCACCGCTCGTCGAGCCAGAGCCGACAGCGCACGACCTCGCCCGCTGCGACCTCGACTTCGGGGAGCGCGAAGAGCTGCTGTCCCCAGTGCGTCTCGAAGCCCGGCGCCGTCGAGAGCGTGACCTCCTCGGCGAGGTCGGCCTCGAACCAGCCAGCCAAGGCGCGCAGCCTCCCGGGGCGCTCGATGGCAAAGGCGAGCGACGCATCGAAGCGCGGCGCTGGCCCGGGCGGGACGAAGGTCGCGAACAGCGCCGGTGGAGCGAGGAGCGCGCTCGGCGGCAGGTTGCCCGGGAAGAGCTCCCCGAGCGCCTGCTCCTCGGCGAGCGACAGGTCGAGGCCATAGAGTGGCTCGCGCCACTGCTCGATGGCGGGCAACGAGAAGTCGCCCACCGGCGCGACGTAGAGCCGCACGCGCGACGGGCAGTACCGCGCCGCAGGGCGGGCCCACGCCGCCGCGGCCGCGATCGCCGGCAGCATCCCGTCGTCGACGAGGAAGCAGCCCAGGAAGTCGCTGACCACGAGATCGACCGGCTCGATCGGGGCCATCGCGCAGAGATCCTGCTCATGCACGGTGATCGGCAGGCCGTGTCGCGCGGCGAGCGCCGCCGCGAGGCGCGCCACCGGCATCGACTCGACGGCGTGGACGCGCGCGCCGCGCCTGGCCGCGAGGAGGGACAGGATGCCGCTGCCGGCGCCGACGTCCAGCACCACGTCCCCCGGTCGCACGAGGCGCCGCAGCGCCCGCTCGTACGCGTCGGTCCGCAGCAGATCGCCGACGAGCCGCGCGTGATACGACAGCGGCATGGCGTGCCCGTTCATCGGTGGAGCGACTACCGCGCTTCCCGCTCGATGCGCTGCAGCAGCGCCTCGTCGAGCGCCAGGCGCGCGCGCAGCGCCTTGAGCCACTCGACCTCGTCGGGCGTCACGCTGCCGTCGAGCCGCACGATCCCGAGCGCGGCGCGATAGACCCCCTCCTTGGCGTCCTTGGACAAGCGCTCGAGCTCGCCGAGATCGACGCGCGGGTTGCTGACGAGGAGGTCGTGCGCCGCCTGCTTGCCCGCTCCGTCGAGATCCTCGGACGCCTCGATGAACCGCCGCAGCGCCGCCGCCTCGGCCGGGTGCACCTTGCCATCGGCCCAGGCCGCCGCCGCCCAGAGTCGCGCGATCTGTAAAGTCTCCATGCGCCGACCATAGTCGAGCACGCCCGCCTCTTGCCAGCGTCGAAAACGACGGTATAGCGTGCCGACGATGATCAACCTGGTCGTGGCCCACCCCTACCTCGATCGCTCGCGCGCCAACCGCGTCCTCCTGCAGGCCGTCGATGGCCTCGCCGGCGTGTCGGTGCGCCCGCTCTACGACCTCTACCCGGACTTCTCGATCGACGTGGACGCCGAGCAGCAGGCGCTCGCCGCGAGCGACGTCGTCGTGTGGCAGCACCCGATCTACTGGTACACCGCGCCCTCGCTGCTCAAGCTGTGGTTCGAGAAGGTGCTCGAGGTCGGCTGGGCCTACGGGCCGGGAGGCAAGGCGCTCCACGGCAAGCGCTGTCTGTGGGTGGCGACGACAGGCGCGGACGAGCGCGGCTATCAGGCGGACGGCATGCATCAGCACCTCTTCGAGGCCTTCGTCCCGGTCGTACAGCAGACGGCGCAGTTCTGCGGCATGACGTGGCTGCCGCCGATCGTCGTCCACGGCGCGCACCGCATCCCCGAGCCGCTGCTGGCCGAGCACGCCGCGCGCTATCGCGCTCGCCTCGTAGAGCTGGCGAGCTCCTCAGGGCAGGTGGCCTGATGCACGAGCGCGGACTCCTCATCGACGCGATCATCTACCTGGCGGCGACCGTCGTCTTCGTGCCCCTCGCCAGCCGCTGGCGACTCGGCTCGGTGCTCGGCTATCTCGCGGCAGGGTGCCTCATCGGGCCGTTCGGCCTCGGCTTCGTCAAGGACGTCACGACGATCCTGCACTTCGCCGAGTTCGGCGTCGTGCTGATGCTCTTCCTCATCGGGCTCGAGCTCGACCCCAAGCGCCTCTGGGGCATGCGCCGCGCGGTGTTCGGCGGCGGCACGCTGCAGATGGCGGTGTGCGGTCTGCTCCTCGCCGGGGGCGGCGTCGTGGCGCAGCTCCCCTGGCAGGGGGCGCTCGTCGCGGGTCTGTCGATGGCGCTCTCCTCGACGGCGATCGCGGTGCAGAGCATGCGGGAGCAGGGCGTGCTCAACGCCCCGATGGGCAAGTCGGCGTTTGCGATCTTGCTGTTTCAGGACATCGCGGCGATCCCGCTGGTCGGCATCGTGCCGCTCCTGGCGCCGCAGGCGCCCGGGCAGGGCCAGTCGGGCTGGCTCGGCCTCGGCAAGGTGCTCGGCGCGATCTTCCTCGTCGTCGTGGTCGGCCGGTACGCGACGCGACCGGTGCTGCGCGCCATCGCCAAGTCCAACCTGCGCGAAGTGTTCACCGCCTTCTCGCTGCTGCTCGTCCTCGGCATCGCGCAGCTCATGGACCTGGCGGGCGTCTCGATGGCGCTCGGCGCCTTCCTCGCCGGCGTCCTGCTCGCGTCGTCGGAGTACCGCCACGCCCTCGAGACCGACCTCGAGCCGTTCAAGGGCCTCCTGATGGGCCTGTTCTTCATCGCGGTCGGCATGTCGATCGACTTCGGGCTGCTTCGCTCGCAGCCCCTCCTGCTTCTCGGGCTGCTCGCCGGCTTTCAGGTGCTCAAGCTCGGCGCGCTCCACCTCGTCGCGCGGCGCGCCAAGATCGATCAGGGCCAGCGCCACCTGTTCGTCGCCCTGCTCTCCCAGGGCGGTGAGTTCGCCTTCGTCGTCTTCGGCGTCGCGCGCCAGGCGGCGGTGCTGCCCGGCGACTGGGAGAAGCTGCTGACCCTGGCGGTGGCGCTCTCCATGGCGCTGACGCCGATCTGGGTCCTCGTCGCCAAGCGGCTCGATCGGCGCCACGCGGCGCCGCGTCCCGCCGAGGACGTCATCGACACCGAAGAAGCGCCGGTGATCATCGCGGGCTTCGGCCGCTTCGGACAGATCGTCGGCCGCCTGCTCTTCGCCAGTCGGCTGCGCGCCACCGTGCTCGACTTCGATCCGGATCAGATCGAGCTGCTGCGGCGGTTCGGCTTTCGGATCTTCTACGGCGACGCGACGCGCCTCGATCTGCTCGAGGCCGCTGGCATCGGCAAGGCCAAGATCCTGGTCAACGCGATCGATGACGTCGCGACCAACCTGCGCCTAGCGCGGCTGGTCAAAGAGCACTTCCCGCACATCGAGATCGTCTCCCGGGCGCGCAACCTCACCCACTGGTACGAGCTGCGGGCGCTCGGCATCCGCGTCGTCGAGCGCGAGGTCTTCGACTCGGCGCTCGTCGCGGGTCGCAGGACGCTCGAGATCCTCGGGGTGCGCCCGCACGAGGCGCGCGAGCGCGCCGAGCGATTCCGGCGCCACAACCTACAGACCATCGAGGCGCTGCGCCCCGAGTTCATGGACGACAAGCAGCGCACGCAGCGCGCCCGCGCCTCACGCGACGAGCTCGAGCGCCAGTTCCAGAAGGACGCCGAGCAGCTCGATCAGGAGGTCGGCGCGCACTGGCACTCGACGCCCGCCGCCGAAGCGCCGCCCACCGGCACGCCCGACGCTCAGTCGTAGCTGGTGCGCCGGATGCCGACCTTGGCCAGCAACCACTCGAGCACGCGGAAAAAATAGAGCCGATCGAGGAGCGGGTTCATCCAGCCCGTCGTGATGCAGTAGTGGGTCAGGTGCGCGCCGTGGTGGTGGCGCGCGTGATGTGCTGGCGGGAGCAGCAGCCGGAGTCGCTGCAGCAGCAGCACCCCCATCGGTGGCTCGTCCATGTGCGACCACTTGTGGATCTGCGAGTTGGTGTAGCTGCCGAGAAAGACGCCGAAGATGCACGCGAGCGCGAAGGGGTTCTGCACGAAGAGCAGCAGCACGAAGTAGACCGGCGAGCTGAAGATGAAGACGTCGCCGTTGGTCTCGATGAAGTCGTGGCGGGTGATCTTCTTCGGATCGGTGTGGTGCTCGCGAAAGGTCCTCACGAAGCCGCCGAAGATCGGCATCGTCGGGCTCCCGTAGGTGTCCGCCGACCAGTGCACCAGCCCCGAGATGAAGTCGGCGAGACACAGTCCGAGGGCGCAGTAGAGCGCTGCCTTGCCCAAGGCTCCCTCGGGAAGCGCGAGCAAGGAGCGTCGCGCGGTGATCCCCAGCATCGCGGTGCCCGCGAGCAGCGCTGCGATCTCGAGCCGGCGGTGCGAGCGCGAGTACGTGTAGGTGGCCATCAGCGCGCTGCTCCGGTCGCTCCGTAGAGCAGCGGAAACGCGTCTTCGCGGAGCCCCCCGAGGTCATCGGTCGGAAAGTACGCCGCCAGCTCCGGCGACGGCAGGCGGGCGGCATCGAGGCGCACGTCGCCGTCGACGAGGCGCACCGCCAGCGTCTTGCGTGGCCGCGGGCTCGGGTTGTCGAAGCTGGCGTGAAACAGCAGGCAGTGGTGCAGGCTCACGTCGCCAGGCTGGAGCTCGAGCGGCGTCTGCTGGGTCTCGACGATCGCCCGCTGCTCGTCGGTCAGCGCACCGAGCGCGCTGGTCACTCCGTCGGCGCGAAACGACAGCGCGCCCCCCGCCAGCCCCCAGCGGTGGCTGCCCGAGACGACCCGCATGCAGCCGTTCTCGACGGTACACGGCGTCAACGCGAGCCGCGCCGTGAGCCCGACGGGTCGATCGAGAAACGAGAAGTAGGCGTAGTCCTGGTGCCACTCAACGCGGCCACCGCCGACGCTCGGCTTGATGAAGACCGTGTCCTGAAAGAAGCGCAGCCGCGGCACGTCGAGCGCCTCCGCCGCGAGGGCCGCGATGCGGCGATCGTGCGCGTGCTCGGCGAGCACCGACGACCCGCGCGAGGCGCTGGCGATCTCGACGACGCGGCCGGTGTAGCCCGCCGCGTAGTAGAGCTCCGGGAAGAGGCCATCGAGGGCCGCTTCGAGCGCAGCGACGCGAGCCGGCTCGACCACGCCGCGCAGGACGAGCCAGCCGTGCTCGGCGAAGTCCCGACGCTGGTCGACCGTGAGGCTCACGCCCGCACGCTACCACGCGGGGGCGTGATATCGTAGTCGGGTGAGTAGGTTCGGGATCACGCTCTTCGCGCTCGGGCTCCTGGGCGCTGGCGGGTGCGTGGACGATCCTCTTTCTACGGCCGATCTCGCGATCCTTGGACCATCCGACGGCGCCAGCGACGCGCTCACCGACGGAGCCGACCTCGCCGTCGACCTCGGTCAGGCGGTCGACCTCGCCATCGATCTGCTGCCCGAGCTCGACCAGTCGATCCCAGGGGATCTCCTCGCCCCGTACGACGCCGCGCTCGCCACGCCGACGTTCGTGGCCGACAACCTGGGCCTGTCGGGGGGCGCGATCCGAGGCCTGGGCGCGCGCTCGTCGACCCACCTCGTCGCCATCTCCCGCTACGACTACTTCGAGAGCACGTCCGCCGGCATCGCCTGGCAAAGGGGCGCCCAGCAGCCGCCGCCGCTCGTCGACGACGAGTGGACCGCGCTCGCCGTCGACCCGACCCTTGAGACCGTCGCTATCGGCAGCCAGCGCGGGCGGGTCTTCGTGCTCGGCGCGACGGGAGGGTTCGTCGATCTCGGCACCGTCGGAGTGGCCGTCCCTATCGTCGGGCTGGCGTCCTGGCAGGGCGTCCTCTACGCCGCCACCCAGCGCGGCCTCTTCGTCGCTGGACCGAGCAGCTGGACGCTCATCGAGGACACGGGCACCGCGCAGCGCTGGAACGTTGCGCTCTATGCGTCGCCCGACAGCTCGCTCGATCCGGACCTCTGGCTAGCCCGCAACGACGGGCTGTATCGGCTGACCCTCGCCGTGCCAACTCCAACGCTGCGCCACGCCGCGACCGTCGACGAGGTGCAGTTCGAGTCGCAAGCCGGGCTGGGCCTCCACGCGCTCTACCTCAGCAAGCCCGATCAGATCACGCTCTACACGAACAAGACCGACCAGGCGACGCCGTGCACCCCGGC
>CAZPEY010000272.1:0-7836 GCA_964585665.1 uncultured Polyangiaceae bacterium
TGTGTAGGGGACGCAGGGTGTCCGTCCGCCCGCGCGCAGATTCCGAGCCCGAACCGGCACGGCCGCACGCCCGATCACTCCCCGTCGCACCTCCACAGCCGCGCGCCCCGCACCGCCCGCGAGGAAAGTGCCGAGCACGGACGGACGGACACCCTGCGTCCCCGGCACGCTGGCCCTCCGCCGTCCCCGCGCCCCACCAAACGAGCACACCCAAGGTTCGCCGCCCGCCGTTCGCCGCTGCGCCGCTGGCCGTTCATGATAGGTTCGCCGACCGTGCGCGCGTCGCTCGCGATCCTGGCGCTCCTCCTCCTGCCGGGCCGCGCCTTGGCCTCGGGCGCCGAGGTCTTCGGGCTCGGAGCGACGGAGGCCGCCGTGGCGGGCGCATCCGCTGCGCGCGTCGCTGACTTCTCGAGCGGCTACTACAACCCGGCGGGGCTCGCGCAGGCGCACCGGCTCGACGTCACGCTCGGCCTCCAGATCTCCGGCTCCCTCCTATCGGTCGCGACCAAGGGCGGCGCCCACGAGACGTCGCGGGCCTACCCGATCGGCGAGCCGCTGGCGCTGCAGGTCGGGCTGGTCGCACCCCTGCCCCTCGGTGGAGTCCTCAAGGACCGGCTGGTGGTCGGCCTCGCGCTCTCGGCGCTGCCCGGCAACGTCCTCCGCCTCCGCGCGCGTCTGCCCGACGAGCCGCTGTTCGTCACGTACGACAACCGGCACCAGCGATTGCTCCTCCTGCCGACGCTGGCGGTCCGCCTGCCGCACGGCCTGTCGATCGGCCTGGCCGTCAACTACCTGGCCGGGCTGCGCGGTGGCGTGCGCGCTGCCGACGGCACGACGCGGGCGCTCGAGGTGCGCGTCGACGAGTCGGTGGTCTCCGAAGCGGCCGTGAACCTCGGCGTGCGCTGGCAAGCGCTCGACTGGCTGGCGCTCGCGCTCGTCTACCGGCAGGAGTTCGCAGTGCCGTTTCAGACGGCGGCGCAGACCCAGGTCGCGGGCGCCCCAATCAACCTCGACGTCTCGGCGCGTGGGCTGTTCTCGCCACACCAGCTGGTGCTGGGCCTCGTCGGCACGCTGGGGCGCGTCACCGGCTCTCTCGATCTCGAGTGGGCCCACTGGTCGGGCTGGTCGGGGCCCCATGTCCGCGTCCGCTCCGACCTGTTTCTCCTCGGAGAGACCGACGTCCGACCGCCGCCGTCACGCCTGTCTGACACGGGCGCGGTGCGCGGCGGCCTCGAGATCACCGCCTACGATCGCTACCCCGTCTCGCTCAAGCTGCGCGGCGGCTACGGCTTCGCCTCCTCGCCGACGCCGCCCAAGCAGCCAGGCGTGACCAACCTCCTCGATGGCCATCGCCATCGCCTCGCGGCCGGGCTCGGTGGCACGCTGTCCGTCGGACCGGTGCTGCTCCGCCTCGATCTCTTCGGCCAGTTCGAGATCGTACAGTCAAGAAGGTTGACCAAGCGCGTCGCCCCGCCCGGCCAGCGCGCCGACGCCAGCGCCGCCCTCAACGACGAGGTCACCGACGATCCGACGCGCCCCGAGACCCTGGGGCTGCAAACCACGAACCCTGGCTACCCTGCGATCGAGGGGCGCGGCGCGGTCTGGGCGCTCGGCGGCACCCTGACGGTGAGCAAGTGAAGCCAAGGTCGCTCGGCCCGCTGCTCCTGGCGGCGCTGACAGGTGGGCTCGTCGGCCCGGTGCACGCCAACCCGCTCGACGATCTCGGGTGGACGCCGCGCGGTCAGGCCACCGGCGGGGCGCTCGTCGCCGACGCGGGCGGCCTGCCTGGGCTCTTCTACAACGCCGCGGCGCCGGCGCTCAACGAGCGGCCGCGGCTCGGCCTCGGCTGGGGAGGCGCGGCGATCCGGGCCCGCCTCGACGGGCTCGATCCGAAGCCGCAGTCGCCGCACGGGACCTCGCTGGCCCTGGCGCTGCCGATCCGGTTCTTCCGTGCGACCTTCGCCCTCGGCGCGGTCTTCTACCTGCCGGATCAGTCGCTGGCGCGGATTCACTTTCAGCCCGCCGCCGCGCCGCAGCTCTGGCGCCTCGAAGGCAACCTGCACCATCTCGTCGTGCACGTCACCCTGGCGCTGCGGGTCGGCTGGTTCGCGCTCGGTGGCGGCGCCAGCATCCTCGCCGACGCCGACGGCAACGGCGTCCGCTTCGACGTCGGGATCCTCGGCGGCGAGAAGACCGGCCGCGCCGCGCTCGACGTCAAGCTGCCGCTCCGCGCCGCGGCGCTCGTCGGCCTGTGGCTCAACCCACACCGCCGCTTCCGTCTCGGCGCGCAGTTTCGGGATCAACTCGACCTCCGCCTCCGCCTCGACATCCTGGCCAACGTCCGCGTCACGGACGCGATCTCCGGCGACGCGCTGGTCAGCCTGCGCTCGGCGAGCTTCTACACCCCCCGCAAGATCTCCGTCGGTGCGAGCTTCGATCTGCCGCGCCAGACGCGGCTCCACCTGGCCTACGATTGGCTCGGCTGGCACTCCTTCTCGGAGCCGGTGCCGGAGCTGCGCGTGCTGGTCGCCCTCGCGATCTCCCCGTCGCTACTCGACGCGATCGTGCCGAGCAGTCGCTTCTCCGACGCGCACGTCGCGCGCCTCGGCGTCGAGCATCAGCGCTCGCTCTCCGACAAGTTCGGACTCACGCTGCGCGCCGGCTACCACTACGCGTCCTCGCCGGTGCCCGAGCAGCGCGGCCTGACCAGCTTCGCCGACAACGATCGGCACACCGTGGGCCTCGGCGTCGGACTCGAGCTCCGCCAGCTCCTGTCGATCCTGCCGCGACCGCTGCGGCTCGACGCCGCCCTGTCGCTCGCGGTGCTGCCCGAGCGCGTCCACCACAAAGCGGCGCCGCTCCTCGGCGAGGGGTTCCGCAGCTCCGGCCTCCTCGTCGGCGGGAGTCTGATGGCGGAGCTCGAGCTATGAGCGCGCGCGCCGTCCTGATGATGGGGCTGGTGGTGCTGACGGGCCTTCAGGCCTGCGGCTTCGCCGGCGACGCGCAGTTCGAGGCGCGAGAGCCCGACGGCGTGACCCGCTTCTCCGACGATCGCCCCGTCGAGATCTGCCAGCAAGGCGCGCGGGTTGGCGTGCCCACGCAGTCCCCCCTCGGCTGGTGCGACTACGCAGCGGCGACGGCGCCGACCTGCAACAGCGACGGCGATTGCCGCAGCCGGGAGCGCTGCGTGTGCGGCGCCTGCGTCGTCGGTCCCTGTGACTCGAACGAGGAGTGCGGCCCCGGACAGCTCTGCGACTTCAACGATCGCCGCTGCGATCGGGCCTGCACCAACGACGGAGATTGCGGGGCGGGCGAGCTCTGCCTGCCGGGCCGCAACGTCTGCCGCGGCCGCTGCCAGCAGAACGCCGACTGCCAGAGCGGCGAGCACTGCAACGCCGGGCGAGGCCGCTGTGAGGTCGAGAGCTGCACCGACCAGGCGCAGTGCGCGTGCGGCCTCGTCCGGGAGCCAGCGGAGCTCGGTGCCCCCAGCGTCGTCGCGCTCGGCGAGGGGCCGCTCCAGCTCTGGTTCGAGGAGCGGCGCCCCACGGGCCCGGTGCTGCGCTACGCGGTCGGGGACGGCGTGCAGTTCGTCCTCGCCGACGGCACCGTCACCGATGGAGCGTCGCCCTCGGTGGTGGCGCTTTCCGACGGCAGCCTCGATCTGGTGTGGCAGACCGCGGGCGGTCTGCGGGCGGGGCGAGTCGTCGACGGCGTCCTCATCAGCAGCGCGCCGCTCGCCGCGCCGCTCGTCGAGCCCACCCATCTCCTCGACGGCAACGGTCGGCGCCTGCTCTTCGGTCGGCGCGCCGACGGCGCGATCGTCGCCGCGACCGACGATGCGCTGCTCGATGGCGCCGCGATCGTGCCCGCCGATCTGGTGAGCCCGCCCTACGTCCTGGCGGCCAGCGCCGTCGGGGCGCCCTTCGTCGAGCGGGACGCGCGCGCGGCCAGCGTCGTGCGCCTCTGGCTGACAGTGCGCGCCGTCGAGAGCGGCCCGACCCTGCAGTTCGGTCAGTCCGTCGACACGCCGGAGAACGACTCCATCGCCCTGCTCGTCTGCGATGCGTCCCTTGGCAGCGACTGCCGCGCCGGCCCCTTCGTCCCCTTCCCCTACAACCCGGTCCTCGCCCGCACCGAGTCGATCACGAAGCACCCGTTCGAGCGCGCGCCGAGCACGATCGTCCACCGCGGCGTGCGCCTCCTCTACTACGAGAGCGCCGGCCTCGATGGGCTCACCCCCGGCAACCTCCGCGTCGCGCGCTCGCCATAATTTTGTCATTGACAATTTCTTGCTCTGTTTGAGCGGGTGGGATACTGTAGGCGCATGAGCATCGTCTTCGGCAATCTCTCGGTCCTTGCCATCACGGTCGGGCTCTTCTACGCGACGGTCTCGATCCGCAAACCCTAGGGGCTGTCCCTAACCCGACCGCTCGCCTCGCCGGATCGTCCTCCCGAGCCCCCGGCCCGCTCCGATCGACGGGCGATCTGTTGCCTTGACGGTTTTGCGCGAAAGCGGTTGCGCCGCGGGCCGCTTACGGATTAGCTCCTTGCCCGCTCATGCCTCCCCAGAACAGCTTCGCCGAGCAGGCGCTCGAATCGGCGACCCTCGCTGACGTCGAGGCGCTTCGCCTCCTGCTCGAGGGCCAGTCGGTCATCGACTGGCACAGCCTGGCGCTGCACGAGGACGCGCAGATCGATCGCTTCCTGCGCGTCCAGGGCTTCGATCCTGACAACGTCGACGACCTCAATCGCCTCGAGGATCTCCGGGTCGACGCCGTCGACTACTGCCAGCGTCACCTCGGCTACCACATCCCACCGTCGGTGGCCGAGGATCTGCCGGTCCACGAGCTGTTTCGCCTCGCCTCTTCGCGGGGGCGCGGGCAGGCCTACGCGTGCGTCGTCTTGAAGGTGATGCACGTCATGCATCACCTCGCCGGGCGCGAGCTGGCGAGCAAGCTGCCGGTGTCGACGGATCAGGTGTTTCGGCTCGTCGAGCGCAAGGTGGTGGACGTCATCGAGGCGCTGCGCGGCGCGGGCGCGCCGATCGTCGAGTTCTCGTGGAGCCGCAAGGAGCACGACTCGGTCGTCACCAAGCTCCTCGCCAAGCGCGACACGATCGCGGCCGACATCTACGACAAGATCCGCTTCCGCCTCGTCACCAAGACGCGCGCCGACATCGCGGCCGTGATGCTCGAGCTCAGCCGTCGGTTGCTGCCGTTCAACTACGTGATTCCGGGGGAGTCTCACAACTCGCTGCTCTCGCTCGACGACCTCATGTCGAGCGTGCCGAGCCTCGCGCGCCTCAAGGAGCGCCTCATCGGCGCGCAGTCGAGCGACGCGCAGCAGAACGAGTTCTCGGGCAAGGGCTACCGGGTCATCAACTTCGTCGCCGATCTGCCCATCCGGATGGATCCGCAGACCATCAGCCTGGTTCCGAGCGAGGACGGTCGCGACCTCGGGGACATCATCTTCGTCCTGACCGAGTTCCAGATCGTGGACGTCGAGACTGCCAAGACCAACGAGCTCGGCGACAGCAGCCACACCGCCTACAAGGCGCGCCAGCACGAGCGCGTCAAGCAGCGCCTCTCCGGGGGCCGCGCCCTCGCCGAAGAGTCCGAGTAGCTCAGTCTTCGCCGAGCTGCTCGAGGAGGCGCGTCTCCTCGCCCGCCCGGATCAGCACGTTGAAGTTGTACTTCTTGTTGGCGACCACGAAGGTGACGACGTGCTTGCCAGGCTTGAGGACGATGCGCGAGCGCGGCGGGATCGGGGTCGTCTTGCCGGTGTCCTTGCCGTCGACGAGCACGCGCGCCCAGGGCTGGGTGTTGGCGATGAGGTAGCCGGGCTCGTTCGGGTTCTTGGGCTCCTCCTCGAGGGATCGTGGCTCGATGGGCGCGTCGGGGTGCGAAGGCACCGGCGTCGCCTTCGGCTCGGGGCTCGGCTCGCCCGCCTGCAGGGAGTTGGTCGGCTCGGCGGCCTGCGCGACCGTCGCGTCGGTGCCGCTGCCAGCGACCAGCTTGACCTCGAGCTTGACGTCGAGCGCCTCGAGCGCGACCTGCTTGGTCGTCGACTGGTAGCCGCGCCGCTTGAGGGTCACGCGCAGCGGCCGCGCCGGATCGAGGGACTCGAGCGTCAGCGGGGCGACGCCACGACGCTTGCCCTCGACATAGACCTCGGCGCCCGGCGGATCGGTCACGACGTCGAGTCGCGCCAGCGGCTTGGTAGCCGGAAAGTCAACTTCCTTGACGATCTCCTCGCCCGGCCGCAGCGTCACCGCGAGCACGATGTCGCGATAGCCAGGCTTGCGCACCCGCACCTCGTGGGGCGTGCCCGCGCGGAGGGCGATCGGCGAATCGGTGCCCGCGTCCGAGAGCAGCGCGCCGTCGACCTCGATCTTGGCGCCCTGGGTGTTGACCTGCAGGCGGAGCTTGCCGGTGCGCTGCGGCTCAGCGGCGGCGGGCGCGGCGGCGGCGCTGAACACGGTCACGTCGCGGGGGTGGACGTCGACGGTGTGTGAGTAGCGCGGGCCCTCCTTGCTACGGACGACGACGGCGTGCGGCCCGGGCTGCAGATCCTTGAGCGTCAGGTGGTGGCTCCCGTCGACGCGGCCGACCGCGCGGCCATCGACCTCGACCTCGTAGGCGTCCTGGCCCGAGGCCATCACGACGAGCGTGCCTTGCCCGCCGCGCCCGTTGTACCAGGCCTGTCCACCGACGAAGGCGCCGAGCACGACGAGCGCCAGCAGCGCGCCAATGCCGAGGTCGCGGAACAGCGTCGAGCGCGGCGGAATCGTCGGCAGGGCGCCGGTCGTGCGCGACGACGGCGCCGGGATCTCGACGGGGGGAGGGCCGGTCGGCGTCAGGACCGGTGCGGGCCGGAGCAGCGTCGGCGCCTCGTTTCGATTCGGCGCAGCCGTTCGGCGCGGCGCCTCGGTCTCGACGGTGGGCCGCTCGTTGCGCCCGCCCGGGAACTGCGGCGGACCGGCGGGCGCCTTCTGCGGCCGCTTCGGCCCCGGGCTGGCCTCTTCGCCAAACAGCAGGCTGGCGAGATCCTCCTTGGGCGTGCCGTGCGGCGGCGTGACGTCGTCGTCGGGCGGCGCCGCTGACGAGGACGCCAGCTCGGGCTGCGCTGCCAGCGCCTCGATCTCGTCGGGATCGACGATGTTCGTATGCCCCTCGCTCGACTCGACGGTCGTCGGCTCCTCGAAGCTCGGCGCAGGCATCTCGACGGTGCGCATCTCTTGATCGCGCTTCGGTGCCAGGACCCGGCCGTCGACCTCGCTGGCCGCGCGCGAGCCCGGCAGCGTCTTGCTCGCCTCCGAGCGCCGCTCGAGCTCGGCGGCGAACAGCTCGCGCATGAACCCCGACAGGTGCTTGGCCGAGATCGCGCCCTCACCTTCATGTACATACTGAAGGAGCGCCTCGCGCATCTCGCTCGCCCACGCGTAGCGGTCCTCGACACCGCGCTCGAGCGCCTTCTTGACGATCGCGTCGAGCGCCCGCCCGACGCGCGGGTTCTTCGACGACGGCGGCGGGATGGCGCCGTTCTTGACCCGCTCGAGCGTCTCGAAGTCGGTCTCTCCCGTGAAGAGCCGCTCGTTGGTGAGCAGCTCCCACAAGATGATGCCGAGCGCGAAGATGTCCGAGCGGCGATCGATCGGCAGACCGCGGACCTGCTCGGGCGACATGTAGCCGAACTTGCCCTTGAGGACGCCGGCCTGGGTCTTGGAGTTGCGCAGCGCCGCCTTGGCGATGCCGAAGTCCACGATCTTGACCTCGCCATCGAATCTGACGAGCCGGATCAGCGGCCAGATGTCGCGGTGGATGATCTGCAGCAATC
>CAZPEY010000273.1:0-3910 GCA_964585665.1 uncultured Polyangiaceae bacterium
GTCAGGCCATAGCCCTCGTAGAGGTGGAAGCCGAGGCCGCGGAAGGCCTTCATCACGTCGACCGGCAGCGCCGCGCCGCCCGAGATCAGCAGGCGCAGGCGGCCGCCCAGGCGGGCGTGGATCGGCCAGAGCAGGAGCTTGCCGAGGTGGGCCTGCCAGACCGCGTCGAAGTTCGGCGGCAGCCGATCGCGCAGCTTGCGGAGCTGCTCGACGGTCTGATCGAACAGCGCCTCGACGAGCGGGCTCGCGTCGGAGAACGGCTGGCGCATCTTGCGGTGCAGGAGCTGCCAGAGCGCCGGCACGCCGACCATCGCGGTGGTCCGCCCGAGGCGGAGCGCCTCGCGCAGGCGATCCGGGTTGACCTCATCGAGGTATGAGATCTCGGCGCCGCGCCCGAGCGGCATCAAGAGGCCCGCCGAGAACTCGAAGGTGTGGTGGAGCGGCAGCACCGAGAGCAGCCCGTCGTGCTTGTCGATGTCGAACAGCGATGTCAGGCGCGACAGCAGCGAGGTGAAGTTCTTGTGCGTGAGCTGCACGCCCTTGGGCCGGCCGGTCGTGCCCGAGGTGAAGATCAGCGAGGCGACGTCGTCGGGGTGGGGGCGGTGCGGCGGCGCGGGCGCCTCGACCTTGGTGGCGAAGAGCTCGGCGAACTCGACCGTCTGGAGCCCGGGACGCTCCGAGAGAAACTTAAAGCGATTTCGAGCTTTCTCGCTGCAGACGACGAGCCGCGGCTGGCTGTACTCGACGATGTTGGCGAGCTCGTCGACCGACGCCTGCGGGTCGACCGGCACCACCGTGGCGCCCGCCTTGAGCGCCGCGAAGTAGGTGATGCTCCACTCGGGCCGGCTCTCGGACACCAGCATCACGCGATCGCCGACGACGACCTTGCGCGCGTAGAGCGCCGCCGCCGCCTGGTTTGCGAGCGCGCCGAGGTCGCCGTAGGTGTAGCGGCGATCGCCCTGCTCCGTCGCTGCGACGAGGCGCAGCGCGGTGCGCTCTCGGTTGCGCCGGGTCGCCAACTCGAACATCTCGACGAGGTCGTGGTACGTGTAGGTCGACTTCGGGCGCGCCGAGAACTCCTCCTCGAGCGACGGAAAGATCCAGCGCTCGAGGCCCACGACGTGGACGTTCATCCAGTAGTCGCGCCAGTCGAGCTTCTCCGGATCCCAGGGCAGGGCGCGCTGATCGGGCGGCGCCAGCGAGGCGAAGAGCGCGCGCGTGTTGTCGCAGCGGAAGACGTAGCGCCGATCGTGCATGAACGGCATGAACTGCTCGAAGAGGCGCCCTGACTTCTGGGTGAAGTCGGTGAAGGCGGCGAGCTGCTCGCGGGTGTGCTCGGCGAGCGCGGCGAGGCGCGGCATGCCCCAGCGCGGCTGGACCTGCTTGACCACGCGGTCGGCGCGCTCGGCGAGCTTCTGCCAAAAGGGCGTCGAGCGGTTGGCGAACCCCTGCCGATCGACGGCGACCGGCTCGGTGCGCGCCTGCAGGAAGTTGTAGAGCTTGTTGCCCTTGCCCTCGGCGGAGCGTCGCTGGTAGTAGCGCCGCTTGTAGAGGCCGAGCAGCTCGACGGCGCGGGTGACCGGGAAGGGCGCCACGTCCGAGGACGCCAGCTGATAGACCAGCTTGTTCTGCCCGGCCACGGTCGCGGCGGTCGCCATGATCAGGCCCGAGGCGATGAGGTCGACCGGGATGAGATCGAGGTTGCCCGGGCCGGCCGGGAAGTGCTGGTGCCCCGAGATGCCGAGGAAGCAGATCGGCGCGGTGGTCGTGAAGCCCTCGTTCCACCCCGGGAACGGGAAGCGCAGCGAGCTCTCGACGATGGACGGGCGGACGATGCAGGTCCGCACCGTCTTGGCGGTGGCGCAGACCTGATCGCCGAGCGCCTTGGTGTACGTGTACGTGTTGGGCCAGCCCCAGTGGTGCGCGCGCGCCATGCCGAGGCGGCGCAGCTCGTCGGAGACCCAGGTCTTGCGCTCGCGCTGGATGGCGAGCTTGAGCGCCTTGTCGTCGTCGGGATCGCGGCCGTCGTCGAAGAAGCGCTGGCGGGCGGTGTGGCGGAACTCCGAGGCGTGCGCGGCGTCGTCCGCCTGCGCCTTGACCTCGGCGATGGTGCGCTGACAGTCGGCGAGCTCGCGCTCGACGGAGAAGTCGGCGCCCTGCAGCTCGTCCTGCTTGGGAAAGTACCCGACGACGGGATCGTCCTCGCGGATGTCGCCGTCGCGGTTGCCGGCGACGAAGCAGGTCGAGACGTGGACGAGCGCCGCGCCCGTGCGCTCGGCGACGGCGAGCGCGTGCTGGGTGCCGAGGACGTTGACGCGAATGGCGCTCTCGAGCGACGGGTCGAAGTCGACGAGGCCGGCGACGTTGATCACCGCGTCGAGGCGTCCGAGCTTCTCGAGGTCGGCCTCGCTGAAGTTGCACAGCGGGCGGCCCACGTCGCCGGCGATCGGCGTGCACTTCTGGCGGAGGAAGTCGAGCGTGCCCGCGCCGTACTTGTCGCGCAGGGGATCGAACACCGGCGAGGGGACGATCTTGTTGAAGAAGCGCTCCTCGGACGACGAGCCGGCGCCGGGGCGGACCAGGACGAAGAGCTGATCGAGATCCGGGTACCGATCGAGCAGCATGGCCAGGGCCACCTTGCCGACGAAGCCGGTCGATCCGATGAAGAGGATCTTGCGGCCGCGCAGGGTGGCGGCGACATCGAGCAGGGCAGGCGTGGAAACCATGTCGGGGCAGGGTCTTACTCCCGTCGGCAAGCCGCCGCAAGCGCGCTCTCGCTGGTCCGGCCACCAGACGGCTGGGGACGCTCCCCTGCGAACCGGGTTGGCCGCGAGAAGACCACGCAACTTGGCGACACGATCCTCGGATAACCGGGCGCTTCGAGCGGCTGCACCGGCGAACCGGCGGCAGGCGATCGGGAGAACGAACAACCGACTCGAGAACAAATTATGGAGGGGCGAGATGGCGGCGACTGACCTTCACCTTGACAGCGACGGCGGCTTCGTTGGACGATCACGAGGCCGTGCGTTGCTCTGTATTGTCATCGTTGGAGGGGGGCTGCTGATGCGGCCCACCCAGGCCGTCGCCGAGGCGTGCACGACGCTGGCCGAGCGTGCGGTCAAGGCCGGTGGTTTCGCGCACGCCGCGCAGCCCGCGTGGCAGCGACGGGCGCGGGCTGCGGCGCTCTTGCCCACGGTGCGCGCGCGGGCGCTCTACCAGAGCGGCGGCGGCCAGTACTGGCCATCGGCCGAGGCAGCCTCGGACTGGTCGTACCGCAGCGGTCGACAGGTCCAGGTCAGCGTCGATCTCCAGTGGGACCTCGGGCTCCTCGGCTGGCGCCACGACGAGGTGCTGGTAGGGCGCGACGTGCTGCGCGTCGCCGAGAAGCGCAGCGAGCTCGTCGCCGAGGTGCTGCAGCTCTGCCTCGAGGTGGCGCGCCTCGATCGCCAGCTCGCGATGAGCGACGCGGCGGCGCGCCCTGGCCTGGCGGAGCAGCGCGCTCGCCTGGTCGCCCAGCTCGTCGCCCGCGGGGCGCTCGGTCCAGAGGCAGTCCCCGAACGGGTCAGCGAAAGGATCGGAGCTTGGTAGACTACCGCGCCCACCCGCGATTTGCCGTCGAGATTGATGCCGAGATTGCCATCGAGGGCGGTTCTGCCAAGGGCCGCACCAACAACATCTCGCGCGGCGGCTTCTGCATGGTGGCGCCGAGCGCGCTGGCCATCGGCAGCGAGGGCAAGGTGCGGCTGGCCCTGGTGTTCGACGAGGGGCAGTTCTCCGAGCAGCTCGAGATCCTCTGTCAAGTGATGTGGTGTACGCGCCATCAGGGGGGGTATCAGATCGGCGTGCGCTTTCTCGACCTCGGAGCCGACATGGAGCAGTACCTGACGTTGTTCATGCGCTACCTCGAAGG
>CAZPEY010000273.1:4010-7799 GCA_964585665.1 uncultured Polyangiaceae bacterium
ACCTCGGAGCCGACATGGAGCAGTACCTGACGTTGTTCATGCGCTACCTCGAAGGCCCCGATCCCGACGACGAGGAGAGCGGCTCATGAGCGCCCCGCCCGTCAACCGTGCACCCCGCTTTCCGCTCCGCGTCTCGGCCGAGCTCGAGGTGGGCGACGACCTGCTCACCGGCGTCACACGCAACCTCTCCGAGGGCGGCGTCGGCATCGTCGTGACCCGCTCCATCGCGCCGGGCACGATCTTGTCGGTCACTCTCTTTGCCGTCGAGGATGGAGTCGAGGCCGAGGGGGCCGAGGGCCTGTCGATCGACGCTGAGGTGCGCTGGGTCAAGGAGGAGGTCGGCGGCTACGCCATCGGCCTGCAGTTCCGCGACATGCCCGAGCAGAAGCGGCGGGCGCTCGGCATGGCGCTGCGCCGCCTGGGCGCGGCATGAGCTCGGGCGCGCGCGTCGAGCTCGACCAGGTCTCCGACGAGCGGCTCCCACTGCCGACGCGTCCGTCACGCACCTTGCTCGATCGACTCCTCGAGGTGCCGATCCGCGAGGCCAAGCGGCTCGAGGAGCGCATCCTGGCGCGCACCCAGATCGACATGGGCGGGATCGGCGCCGGGCTGCGAGCCCGCCTGTCGTCGCGGCTGCCGCTCCAGCCGCTGCCCGTCGCTGCCGACCTGCAAGTGGGCCGCGCGCTGTTCGGCCAGTGGTGGTGCAAGACCGAGGCGTGGGACGCGCCGCGCCTGCGCAAGGTGGCGCTGTCGCAGATCCGTATGCTGCCGATGGTCGAGGGGTTGGCGCTGGTGCTCTTGCCGTCCCCAGAGCTCGACTATCCGGTGCTCGCCTGCGATCTGATGGCGCTCCCAGCCCGGCTGTCGCTCAACCTCGAGCTCTACGGGGCGCCGGCGCTGCGCCCGACGATGCAGTCGATCCTGGCGCCGCACGAGGCGAGCCTCGCGCAGCTCCGCAACCGACAGGGCAAGGAGTGGAGCGAGGTGCTGGCGTCCGGGCACGGTGTGCACGCGCGCGTCGATCCGCGCCGCGCCGAGGAGTGCTCGGCGACGCTGTTCGCCGTCGTCGGGCAGTACCTGCAGGGGCTGGCAGAGGCGCGGCCGGGGGAGCTCGGCGCCGCGTCCCAGCGGACGTTCTTTGCGGCGTTCCACGAGCACGGCCCGCGGCGTGGCCCGCTCGGTCGCGTGCTCGGGGCGGACTGGGCCGAGCGCTACTCGCGCCTGATCTTCGAGTAGACGGTCCAGAGCGTCGGCCAAGCTCGCCCGTCAGCGAGAGCGACGGGGCGCAAGCCGGCCGAGCGCCGGGTGGTCAGCGCGCTAGTCCGCGGCGACGAGCGCGGTGAGCGCGTCCATGGCGCCGAGCTGGAGGCCGAGCTGACCGCGCGGCACCTCTGGTTCTCGCAGGTTGATGCGGACGAGCGTCGCGCCGCCGCGCGCGAGCGAGTCGCCGAGCTGACGGACCGTGGGAACCGCGGTGCCGGCGCCGCACTCGAGGACGACCAGCGGCGCTGGAGCCTTCTGCAGGAAGGCGCGCAGCGCCGCCTCCTGCCCTTCGGTGCGCGTCGCGTCCCAGCCGTCATCGCCGAACATGAGGATGTTGGGCCGCGCCAGCGCGCCACAGTCGGGACAGTGCGGCAGTGGCGAGGTCGCGCGCCCGGTCGCCGGATCGACGTCGAGCTTCGCCGGTGGTTCCCAGAGTCGGCCCTGGCAATTTCGTGTGCACTGCAGCAAATGGATCGTTCCGTGGCACTCGCAGACCTGCGCCTCGGCGAAGCCGGCCTTCTGAAACTGTCCGTCGACGTTCGAGGTGAAGACGAACGCCGGCCGCGTCCGCGCCAGCCTGCGCAGCGCCGCAAAGCCGGCGTGTGGGACGGTCCGACGGTAGAGCTGCAAGCGATGGCCATAAAAGCCCCAGGCCAGCGTCGGATCGGTGGCGAACCAGCGCGGGTTGGCCAGGTCGATGAAGGAGAGGCCGAGCCGGCGGTAGGGCGGATAGGCGTTCCAGAAGCCCTCCGGGCCGCGAAAGTCGGGGAGCCCGGAGTCGACGCCCATCCCAGCACCGGCGGTGAAAAGCAGCGCGCCCGCCGCCGCGACGCGGGCGCGGGCCGCGTCGAGGAGGTCGCTCATTTGCGCAGGGTGCGCTCGAGCTCTTCGCGGATCAGCGCCGCCAGCTCCCCGGGCGGCGGCAGCTTGGGCCGTTCGCGCACTGTCACGGTCGCACCGGGCGGGGCAGGGGCGCAGGCGATCACCGACGGGGGCCCGGACGCAGGGACGGAGCCCGAGGGCACCTGCGCGCGCTCCGCCGCTTGCCCGAGCCCCGCCTTGCGGCGCGCCTCCATCATCGCGGCGACGACCGGGCGCGGCAGCGGGCGCGGCCCGCCGAGGGGCTGCGCGGCCAGGGTGATCTTGGCGAGGTGCTCGACCAGCTCACAGCGCAGGAAGGCCTGCTCGGTGTTCTTGCCCCAGGCCAGGACGCCGTGGTTGCCGAGCAGCACCGCGTCGTGCTCGGCGACGAACTTCTCGAGGGCGGCGACCGCAGCGGGGCCCGGCGCTGCCGACGGCACGAGCGGAATCGAAGGGCCGAGCGAGACGAGCGCCTCGGCGATGAAGGGCTCGGGCAGCGCCACCCCCGCGACGGCGAACGCGGTCGCTGCGGGCGGGTGCGCGTGGACGACGGCGTGCACGTCGCTGCGCAGGCGGTAGACGAGGAGGTGGAGGCCGATCTCGGAGAACACCTTGCCCCGCCCTTGCACCACGCCGCAGTCGTCGACGAGCACGATCGAAGGCGGCGTGACGTCGGCCTTGCTGGTGGAGGTCGGCGTCGCCAGGAAGCGCTTGTCGCCGAGGCGCACCGAGAGGTTGCCGTCGTGGTTGGCGACCCAGCCGCTCTGGTGCATGCGGCGCGCGTAGTCCGCTAGCGTCTGTCGATCCTGGGCTTCGCTCATGGCGCCTCGATCACGGCGACGCGACCTCGATCTCGTCGACGATACCGACCACCAGCTCGAGGATCGGCACCTGGGTGCCCTGCTTCAAGATCTGCCGGGTGCCGTTGCCCTCCGCGGAGAAGAGCACCAGATCGCCCGGCCCCGCCTGGACGGTGTCGACGGCGAGCAGGGTCGGGCCGGCGGCGAGGCCGCGCTCGTCGACGGGCTGCACGACGAGCAGCTTCTTGCCGTCGTAGCTCGGGTGGTGGGCCGCGCCGACGACCGTGCCGGTGATGCGACCGAGCCTCATCGCCGCTCGCCCCTTGCGTCGAGGTGGATGTCGTCGACGATGCCGACGATCGCGGCGTCGACCGGCACGAAGGACGGCTCGAGGGCGAGCGCTGCTTCTCGCGAGCTCACGCACCACACCTTGTCATTCGGGCCAGCCTGGACGGTGTCGACCGCGACGTGCAGCGGACCCGTTGGAGCACCCGCCGCGTCCTGCGGCTCAACCAGCAGGAGCTTGCGGCCCGCGAGTCCTTCATACTTCTGGGTGCACACGACGGTGCCACGGACGGTGGCCAGATACATGGCCGAGCACAATACCAGACTTGTCGGAGGGCGACTCGGAATTCTATGGTGCTGGACTTTGGAACGCACCCGATCGGAGCTCGCTGCTTGAGACCCTCGCTGCCCGGCCGCGCTCGCCTCCGCGTGGGGCTCGCGCTCGCCCTGGCTCAGCTGCTCGTAGCCTGTGCTCCCACGCGCCCGGTTGCCGGGCCGCGCCGGCGCCCTCGCCCCGCGTCCACCGCTGGCGTCGCACCGACTGCAGCACCGTCGGCCGCCGAGCGAGCGCCGGCGGCGG
>CAZPEY010000274.1:0-7710 GCA_964585665.1 uncultured Polyangiaceae bacterium
GACCTCGTCCTTGAACAGCTCGCGCAGCGGCTCGACGAGCTGGAGGTTCATCTTCTCCGGGAGGCCGCCGACGTTGTGGTGGCTCTTGATCGTCGCCGAGGGGCCGCGGTGCGACACGCTCTCGATCACGTCGGGGTAGAGGGTGCCTTGCGCGAGGAACTCCGCGCCGGCGAGGCGACGCGCCTCCTCCTCGAACACGGCGATGAACTCGTAGCCGATGATCTTGCGCTTCTTCTCGGGATCGGTGACGCCCGCGAGCTTGGAGAGGAAGCGGTCGGCCGCGTCGACGACGTGCAGGTCGGCCGCGAACGCGCCGCGAAAGAGCGCCTCGACGCCGGCCCGCTCGCCCTTTCGGAGCAGGCCGTTGTCGACGAAGATGCAGGCCAGGCGATCGCCGATCGCGAGCTGGATGAGGCGCGCGGTCACCGACGAGTCGACGCCGCCCGACAGTCCGCACACGACGCGGCCGTGGGTGCCGACGCGCTCGCGGATCTTCTGCTGCGCCTCGTCGCCGAAGCTCGCCATGCTCCAGTCGGGCCGGAGCTGCGCGACGCGGAAGAGGAAGTTCTCGAGCAGCAGCGTGCCGCGCTCGGTGTGCACCACCTCGGGGTGGAACTGCACGCCGTAGAGGCGGCGGGCGACATCGGCGACGATCGCCGCCGGCGCGCCGGTCGACTCCCCGAGACGCACGAACCCTGCGGGTGGTTGCTCGACCTTGTCGCCGTGCGACATCCAGACGCGCATCGTCTCGTTCGGCGTGAGGCCCTCGGTCAGCGCGACGGTGCGCGCTTCGTCGAGGACCTTGACCTCCGCGCGACCGTACTCGCCCTGTCCGCCGGGAACGACCTTGCCGCCGAGGAGGCGCGCCATCAGCTGCAGCCCGTAGCAGATGCCGAGCAACGGCACGCCAAGCCCGAACAGGCGCTCGTCCACCGTCGGTGCGCCCGGTTCGTAGCACGACGACGGGCCGCCCGACAGGATGATCGCGCGCGGCTGCAGCTCGACGATCTTGGCGAGCGGAAGGTCGAAGGGGTGGATCTCGGAGTAGACGCCGAGCTCACGCACGCGACGCGCGATGAGCTGCGTGTACTGCGAGCCGAAGTCGAGGATCAGAACGCGCGCGTGGCTCATGAGCTAACCGTCGCCTCGATAGTTGGGCGCTTCCTTGGTGATGATGACGTCGTGGACGTGCGACTCGCGCAGGCCGGCCGAGGTGATGCGCACGAACTTGGCCTTGGTGCGCAGATCGTAGAGCGTCGCGCAGCCGGTGTAGCCCATCGCCGCGCGCACGCCGCCGATCAGCTGATAGATCGACTGCGACAGCGGTCCGCGATACGGCACCCGCCCCTCGATGCCCTCGGGCACGAGCTTCTGCGCCTGCTCCTCGGCCGATCCCCCGACGTGCGCCTGGAAGTAGCGATCCTTGCTGCCGGCCGCCATGGCGCCGATCGAGCCCATGCCGCGGTACTGCTTGTAGGCGCGACCGGCCAGGAGGATGACCTCGCCGGGTGCCTCGTCGGTGCCGGCGAACAGCGAGCCGATCATCACCGTGTCGGCGCCCGCGGCGAGCGCCTTGGCGACGTCGCCGGAGTACTTGATGCCACCGTCGGAGATGATCGGTCGATCGAACTTCTTGGCAGCGCGCGCGGCGTCTCGCACCGCGGTCACCTGCGGCACGCCGACGCCGGCGACGATCCGGGTCGTGCAGATCGAGCCCGGGCCGATGCCGACCTTGACCGCGTCGGCGCCGGCCTCGAACAGCGCCCGCGTGCCCTCCTCGGTGGCGACATTGCCGGCGACGAGCTCGAGGTGCGGGAAGTTGTGCTTCGTCGAGCGCACCGCATCGAGGACGTTCTTCGAGTGGCCGTGCGCGGTGTCGATGACGACGACATCAGCGCCCGCGTCGACGAGCGCCTGGGTGCGTGCCTCGCGATCCGCACCGACGCCGACCGCCGCACCGACGCGGAGGCGGCCGAACTCATCCTTGCACGCCCACGGATAGGTCGAGGCCTTCTCGATGTCCTTGATCGTGATGAGGCCCTTCATCCGGCCCTTGCCATCGACGACGATGAGCTTCTCGATGCGGTGCTGGTGGAGCAGCTCCTTGCTCTGCTCCGCCGAGATGCCCTCCTCGACCGTCACCAGCTTCGAGGTCATGAGGGCGCGCACGGGCTGATCGAGGCGCTTCTCGAACCGCACGTCGCGATTGGTCAGGATGCCGACCGGTCGGCCATCGGCGACGACGGGCAGGCCCGAGATGCCGTGCTTGCGCATGAGGTCGAGCGCCGCGTGGAGCGGCAGATCGGGGTGAACCACGACGGGATCGACCACCATGCCCGACTCGGCGCGCTTGACCTTGAGCACCTCGGTCGCCTGCGCCTCGACGGGCAGGTTCTTGTGCAGGATGCCGATGCCACCCTCGCGCGCCATGCACATCGCGGTCGCCGCCTCGGTGACGGTGTCCATCGCCGAGGAGAGCAGCGGGATGTTGAGCAGGATCTTCTGGGTGAGGCGCGTGCGCGTGTCGGTGTCGCGCGGCAGCACGTCGCTGGCGGCAGGAAGGAGGAGGACGTCGTCGAACGTCAACGCCTCGACGAGTGGTTCACTGTCCAAAATGGACCTCCATGTCAGGCCGCTCTACATACTGCAGATCGCGGACGGGATCCACCGGCGCGGTCCGCCGACCTGCTGTCCGCGGCGGGCTACTTGCAGTCGCCGCGCAGCTTGTCGACGGCGGCCTTGTGCTTGGGGTCGGCGTCGAGGGGCTGGAGCAGGCGGCCGAGATCCTTGCAGCGCTTCTTCTGGACGTAGAGCTGCCCGAGGAGAAGGCGCGCGCCGTGGTAGCGCGGGCCCTTCTGCAGCGCCTGCTCGAAGAGCTTCTCGGCTTCGTCGCTCTTTCCGAGCAGCGCCTTGGCGCGCGCGAGGTCGGTGAGCTTGGGCGCCGACGGATCGAGCGCTACGGCGCGCTCCAGCTCGGGCACCGCCTGCGCCGGGCGATCGCGGCCGAGCTCGAGCAGGCCGAGGGACCAGGCGGCGGCCGCCGACTTGTCGTCGAGCTTCTGGGCGCGCCGATAGGCGTCGGCCGCTTCGTCAAGCTTCTTGACCTTCTCGGCGATGAACCCGAGGACCAGAAAGGAGCCAGCATCGGCCTTGGGGAGCTGGGTGGCGCGACGCGCCGAGGCGAGCGCCGCGTCGCCCTTGCCGCACTTGAGCTCGGCGCGCGCCCGCTCGATCCAGTTGCTCGCGTCCTTGGGCTTGCGCTGCGTCGCCATCTCGAACGCCGTCACCGCCTCCTTGCAGCGCCCGAGCTGCAGCTCGACCGTGCCCAGGTTGAACCACTCGTCCTCGAGCTCGGGCTTGTCGGCGACGGCGCGCCGCAGCTCGGCGGCGGCCTCCTCGTTGCGCCCGAGCTCGATGAGGAGCGCGCCGCGCTCGGCCCGCACCTGGGCCAGCGTCGGCTGGATCGCGAGCGCCTTCTGCAGCTCGTCCTGCGCCTTGGCGAAGTCCTGCTTCAGGCGAAAGATCTCGCCGCGCAGGATGAAGCGCCGCGCCTCCTTGGCCGGCACCTGCTCGAGGGTGGCGAGCGCCTCATCGAGCTTGCCGGCGCCAATCTGTTGCTCGGCGCGCTCGAGGGGAGACGGCGGCGAGCGCGGCAGGTCAGCGACGGCGAGCGTGGACGACAGGACGAGCAGCAGGGCGAAGTAGCGCATGGCGAACCATACCCCCATACGATGGCAAACGCACGGGCGCGCCCAGCATTCACGACGTTGTTTCCTCGGTCGGTGGCGCCTCGAGGGGTGCCACGCCAACCCGTGCCCGCAGCGCGTTGAGCGCGGCCAGGACGCGCGGCTTGCGGACCAGCCTGCGCTCGAGGCGACGCTTGCCTGGGAACTCGAGCATGACGAGCGCCACGACGATCGTGAGCACGCCCTGCCCGGGCAGGAACAGCATCGCTACACCCGCCAGGAGGAGCACCAGCCCGATCAGGTTCTTGGCGATTCGCACCGCCCAGCCGAGCCACGGCAGCGAAGGGAACAGCCTGGCCTGTTGGTCAAGCGGCTTGACGAAATAGTCGACGGGCAGCCGGGTCACGAGCCATGGCAGGAGGAGCAAGGTCGAGAAGAACAGCACCACGGAGACCAGCGCAGCGCTCGCCAGCAGCTCGCGGGGGATGGTCGGCCAGCTCACGCGGGCATTGAACGTCTGCCAGCGCCCATTGACAAGCGCCCGTCGATTCCGTTACCCGGATCGTCATGGCCGAAATCGAGATTGGTCCGCTGCACGATCGCCTCTCCGATGACGAGATCACCGAGCTGACGAAGAAGCTCGACAAGAAGGGCGCGGGCAAGCTGCCGGCCGGCGACGAGAAGTCGCTCACCTTCCAGGGCGAGACCGTCGACACCCACGCGTTGACCGACCTCATCGATCGGCTGGACGCGTACGACGCGGCCGCCGAGACCTACGTACCGCTCGAGTTCGACGGACAGATCGAGGTCGGCGACCTGCGCATCGGCTCGCTGCCGGCGCTGCTCGACGCGCTCGAGGAGCTCACCGAGGACCTCGAGGAGGAGAACGACGAGGACGAGGAGGAGGAGGACGACGAGGACGAGGAGGAGGAGGACGACGAGGACGAGGAGGAGGAAGAGGAGGACGACGACTACGGTTACGGCGGCCGCCGCTCCGCCGCCAAGACCCTGCGGGTCCTGCGCACTGTCGATGAGATCGCCCGCCTCGCGCTCGACAAGAAGCTGCCGCTCCACCTCCGGAGCTAGTGCCTCGACCGGGACGTCTTCGCACCGTCCCCGATTCGTGTAAGCTCGGCCCCATGTCGAACCTTGCGGTCGTCTCGGAGTACATCCATCGCTTGTCGCAAATGATCGGCGTGCCGATCCCGCCCCCCGACGCGGACGGCTACACGCAGGTGGCGCGCGGCTCGGCCACCATCGGCATCAACATCCTCGAGCAGAAGGGCGTCCTGCTCTTCCTGGCGCCCGTGCTCGACCTCAAGGACGTCGCCGCCGACAAGCAGGCGGCGCTGTTCCGCCGGCTGCTCGAGCTCAACTACCTCGAGACCGAGGACGGCGCGTTCGCGATCGATCAGCAGAGCGGCAAGATCTACGTTCGCTCGCTGCGCGGGCTCGATCAGCTCGACTTCGAGGAGTTCGTCGACATCCTCGACACGGTGGCGCGCACCGCCGACGACTGGGACGACGTCTTGCGCGCCGAGTTCACGGCGTAAGCGCCGCCGCGAGCCGCCGCTGCAGGGCCTCGTTGGTCGTCGAAAGCTCGATGCGCCGCGCCGTCGCGCCCTCGGACGTCAGGCGGACCCGCAGCGCGTCGCTCGGCATGCGCGCCGGGAAGCGCTCGGCCCACTCGATCACGGCGACGCCGCCCCGGACGAGGTACTCGGCGAACCCAAGCTCGTCGAGTTCTCCCTCCTCGCCGAGTCGATACAGGTCCATGTGAAACAGCGGCACGCGCCCCGTGTACTCGTTGATCAGCGCGAACGTCGGCGAGGTGACGCGCACCTCCTTGCCGACGCCGAGCCCGCGGGCCAGGCCCTGCGCGAAGCAGGTCTTGCCAGCACCGAGCGTGCCGTCGAGCAGCACCACGTCTCCGGCGCCGAGGACGCGCCCGATCCGCTGCGCCAGGCGCTGCGTGGCGACGGCGGTGCGGGTCGAGGCGACGTGGTGCCAGGCGGACACGGCGCTTGCCTACCACGGCGGCCGCGCACGCCGCCACGGGTGATCGCGCGCCGGGCGATCCTCGTCCTCGCGGCACTCGTCACGCTGCACCAGGCTCCCGTGCGGGCGCTCGAGCCGAGCTACCGCATCGAGGCCAGGCTCGATCCCGATCAGCACCGGGTGCTCGGCAAGCAGCAGCTCCGCTTCACCAACACGAGCCCGCAGCCGATCCCGGCCCTGGTCTTTCACCTCTACATGAACGCGTTCTCCTCGGACGAGACGCGCTTCTTCCGCCACACCGGCGGGCAACATCGCCAGCAACGACCGTCGCAGGACGAGCGGGGCAAGATCCAGGTGACCCGCCTCAAGCAGGGCAGCGTCGACCTGCTGCCCAGGCTCGTCGTCGACGAGACGCTCGCCTCGCTGCCGCTGCCGACGCCGCTTGCCCCGGGCGCGACGCTCGAGCTCGAGCTCGAGTTCGAGACGACCCTGCCGCGAGTGTGGGCGCGCACGGGGTACTTCGGGACCTTCTTCGCCGTCGGCCAGTGGTTCCCGAAGCTGGCGGTGTTCGACTGCCCGCCGCTCCCTGGGTGCGGCTTCGTCGCCCAGCAGCTCTCGGCGTGGACCGAGTTCTACGCCGACTTCGGAGACTACGAGGTCACCGTCGACGCGCCCGTCGACTACGTGCTCGCAGGCTGTGGCGTGATCGCCAGCGACGCGCAGGCGGCCGGCAGGCGGCGGACGCGGTTCATCGCCACGCGCGTCCATGACTTCTCGTGGTTCGCGTCGCCCGACTTTGTGCGGCATCGACGCACTGTCACCGTTGGCGGACGCCGCATCGAGCTCGAGCTCTTCGCAGCCAGCGGCACGCGCGCCAGCGTCGATCGCCACCTCGCCGCCGTCGAGCTCGGCTTGCAGGAGCTCGGCCGCCTGCTCCTGCCCTACCCGTACCCGAAGCTGACGATCGTCCTGCCGCCGGTCGGCGGCGCGGGCGCGGGCGGCATGGAGTATCCGACGCTGATCACCGGCTTCGCGTCGCCGAGCCCGGCGCTCCTGCGCGCTGACGAGCTGGTGGCGCTGCACGAGCTGACGCATCAGTATTTCTACGGCCTCCTGGCGAGCAACGAGCCCGAGGAGGCATGGCTCGACGAGGGGCTCACCGAGTTCGTCTCGAGCCGCATCGTCGACGAGCAGCTCGGCGGCATCTTCGCGTGGGGGCCGCTCCACGTCACGATGGCGGTGGGCCACTGGCTCGCCTCCGTGACGCGCGCCGCCCACTGGCCGATCGCGATGCCGGTCTACGGCTACCCGACGAGCGGCAGCTTCTCGTCGACGACCTACTCGAAGACCGCGCGCGTCCTGCAGGTCTGGCAGGCGCGGATCGGCCGCGAGCGCTTCGACGAGCGCCTGCGCGGCTACGCGATCGCGCAGCAGTTCCGCCACCCGACGCGGCGCGACCTCGTCGCCCATCTCGCGGTGACGCCGGACGAGCGGGCGCTGCTCGACGGGCTGCTGACGTTGCGCGAGCCAATCGACTACGCGGTCACCGCGCTGCACTGCGAGGCCAAGACCTGCCAGGCGATCGTCGAGCGCTCCGGGCCGGCGCTCGACGACGTCTCGCTCGACGTGCGCTTCGCCGACGGCCACACCGATGAGCACCGCTGGACGCTCGCCGATCAGCGCGCCCAGAGCAGCCTGGCGCTGGCGCTGCCGAGCGACGTCGTCGAGGTCGCCCTCCGATCGCCGCTCGGGCTGCTCGACGCGCACCCGAGCAACGACGCGCGACGGGTCACCCCGGACCCTCGCCCCCGCGCGACGCTGGCGCGCGGCGTCGCGCTCCTCGCCAGCTTGCTCCTGGCGCTGGTGGGGCCATGAGGCTCGGGCTGCTCGGCCGACCACGGCTGCTCGCGTGCCTCGTGGCCTGCGAGCTGCTCGTCGTGCTGCCGATCGAGGCGACGGCCCGGCTCCTCCTCGGCCGGGCCGCGGATCTCCAGCCGGCGACGCGGCTCCTCGTCGAGCTCGACGC
>CAZPEY010000275.1:0-4151 GCA_964585665.1 uncultured Polyangiaceae bacterium
CGCTACAACCCGTTCAACCTGCTGCTCGGGGATGGGCGGCGGCTGTTCGTCGTCTACGCGCGGCCACAGCAGCGCATCGAGACGCACGAGCTGCCGCCGGGTGTGTGGGTGCTGCCCAACGATCGACTCGGCTCGCCGGACTTTCCCAAGATCGAGCGCGCGCAGACCCTCGCCGAGCCGCTCGTCGCGGCGAGCTGGGACCAGCTCATCGCCGGACTGCCGACGCTGCTCGGCGATCACGCGCAGCCGCCCGAGGAGCGCCTCGCGGAGCTACACTTCCCCGACTGGCTGCCGGCGCCGATCCGCGGAGCGCTCTCGGCGATCTGCGTGCACACGCCGCGCTACGGGACGCGCTCTGCGACCGTGGCCGCGCTCTCGGAGGGACGCGTCGAGCGGTTCTACTACGCCGACGGGCCGCTCTGTCGCACCTCACTGACCGAGGTGGCGGACCTTCACTTGGCCTTGGCGACGTAGACGCCGTCCCAGTCGGCTGGTGGCGGCGACTTCTGAAACGCCACCGCGCGATCGCGCATGATGCTCGCCACCGGATCGTTCGGGAACACGCCGAGCGCCCGGTTCCACTCGATCGCCGCGTCCGCGAAGCGCCGCTCGAGGTAGGCGTCGAGCGCCTTGCGGCAATAGTCAACCAACTTGACGAGCTTGGCGTCGACCTCGTCGCGCAGCCCGAGCAGCTCGTACACCTTGGCGCCGCGCGCTCGGCCCTTGACCGCGACGACGTCCACGGGCCGCGCCAGGACCCGCTCGCCGGCCGCTTGCACGGCGCTCTCCTCGGCCAGCAGCGTCACGCCGTACTGCTTGCCGAGCGACTCGAGGCGCGCCGCGAGGTTCGCGGTGTCGCCCATCACCGTGTAGTTCATGCGCGTCGGCGTGCCGATGTTGCCCACCAGCACCTCACCGGTGGCGATGCCGATTCGGGTCGGGATGTTGGCGAGCCAGCGGCCGTTCTCCGTCTTGGCGAGCGCGGCGAGGTGCTGCTGACAGCGGATCGCCGCGAGCACCGCGCGCTCGGCGTGCGCCAGATCGGCGATCGGTGCACCCCAGAAGGCCATGATCCCATCGCCGATGAACTTGTCGACGGTGCCGCCACCCTGCGCGATGGTCTGCGTCATCTCCTCGAAGTACGCGCCGAGCTGGCGCACCAGCTCATCGGGCTTCATCGACTCCGACAGCGTCGTGAAGCCGGCCAGATCCGAGAAGAACACCGTCAAGTGCCGGATCTCGCCGCCGAGCTTGGCCTCGTTGCCCGACTCGACGAGCGTCCGTACGAGGTCGCGGGGCACGTAGCTGGCGAACGAGCGCAGGCCGCCCTTCATCTTGGCCAGCGCGGTGCTCATGACATGGATCTCCTCGAACACCGTCGGCTCGTTCTGGTCGGGCTTCTCGTCGACCTCGAAGCGCCCGACCTTCTCCATGTCCTGGGCGAGCCGCAAGAGCGGCTGCGACACCTGGCCGGCGAGCAGCATGCCGAGGATCACCGCACCAGCAACGGCGAGCAGCGACAGACCGAGCGCAGAGAGAATGCTCCGCTCGATGCCGCCCTGAAAATCCGACTGCAGCGCGTACGCGCCGATCACCCAGTGGAGCTTGCTTCCCGGCTCGATCGCAAAGCTGGTCAGGCTGCCGAGGTAGGTGCGGCCACCCTGGCGAAACGAGATCGCCTTCTGCTGAGCGCGCGCGGCGAAGGCCTTCAGATCGAGACCGCGGATCAAGGCTCGGGCCTGCGGATCGTCGCTCTGCTCGAGCGTGGTCAGCTCACCGGCCGCGCGCGCTCCCTCCTTGGCGACGGCGCGCACCGTCGGATGGGCGAGGAGCTTGCCGTCGGGGGTGAACACGAAGACGCGGCTCGACGGTGAGAGGTTGATCGAGGCGACGAACTCGGAGAGGCCGTTGAGATCGAAGTCGACGGAGAACACGCCGACGAAGCGGCCCTGTGGATCGCGCACTGGCAGCGCACAGGAGATCCCTGGCACGCCGCTGTCAAAGAACACGTAGGGATCCGTCCACGCACGCGCGCCCGACTCCTTGGCCGCCTTGTAGAAGGGGCGCTGCCGTGGATCGTAGCCCGTGTCGGGATCGTGGCGGCGCGGCTGGCGCTTGCCGTCGGGCAGGAGGTCGTCCTCGTCGCGCACGGTCTTGCCGTCGAGGATGTGGCTGCGGTTGACGCGAAGCGATCCGTCCGGGCGGCGCGAGGCGCCGATGAAGCGGCCGGATTCGTCGGCGAAGCTCACCCACGAGAAGCTCGGGTGGGCGCGCAGCACGGGCACGAGCGCGTTGGTCAATTGATCGTCGGTGGTGCCAATAGTGCCGGCACCGTGGAGCTGGCCGAGCAGCTCGACCACCGGGATGGCGAGCGCCAGGTGCGAGCGGGTCTTGTCGGCGGTCTGCTGGGAGACCTTGTCGAACAGGTCGCGGGTCAGATCGCTGACCACGGCACGGGTCGTGAAGAACGTCCGCGCGCCAATCAGCACACCGGTGCCGACGACCAGCGCCGGGATGGCGACGATCAGGCTGAGCCGATAGCTGACGCGAAACCCCATGAGCTCCGCCGTCACGCTAGAGCGTTCGCGGGTTTCGGTCAACGCGCAGGCGGCGCGGAAGCCTGCTCAGCGACGACGGCGCTGCGGGAAGGTGCGGGCACGAGGCGGGCGATGCCGACCACGGCGAGCACGATCATCGCCGGGAAGCCTTCGACCAGGTAGCGCTGGTAGGCCGCGACGGGGACGAGGAACGAGAACATCGCGATGCGCAACGCCAGGCTCGAGCCGAGCGCGAGGAGCAGTGGCACGTCGCGTCCATCACGCCGGCGCAGCAGCCCGACGACGCCGACGAGACAGGCGCCGTAGAGCACGTAGTCGAGGGCGCCGAGCAGCGGACGCGCCGCGGGCAAGCCGAGCCACCACACGCGCATCGGGAGCTCGTACTCGGGGAGCGGCGCGAACAGCTTGCCCAGTCGACGCAGCGGCAACGTCACGTAGGTACGCAGCGGCTGGCGCGCGGTCCGATCTGCGGCGAGCTTGACGAAGCCCTGGTGGACGGCCTCGGTCATACCGCTCCGGTTGTAGAGCGCGAGCACCGAGAGCAGCTCGCGGCGCTCGGCCTCCGAGTCGAACATGTGGGGTCGGAGCTGGGTGTTCGGATCGATCGGCCGCTTGATGGTGAACAGGAAGTCGAGGTACGAGTCTCCTGGATCCGACGCCGACCAGGTGCGCGCCCAGCGCACGAAGCCGTCGGGGAGCGGCTCGCCCTCGTTGGTGCGGAGCATGATCGAGATCGGATACGGATTGCCGAACTGGATCTGGTTTCGAATCATCCAGGGCGCGAAGAGCAGCACGAACCCGAGCAGCCACGCAGCGACGAGTCGCCAGCGATCGGCGAGCCGCAGCAGCGCCCAGGCGACGAAGGGCAGCGCGACCAGGCTGTCGCTGCGCACGAGCTGCGCGAGGCCTGCGACGAGGCCCGCGACGAGCGCCCGGCGCCGCGGCGTCGCGCTGTCGGCAAGCGAGACGGCGAGCCAGAGCTCCGCCGTCAGCAGCAGGGTGGCCACGCACTCGGTCAGCGCGTAGCAGGCGACGCGCAGGTTGAGCGGGCTCAGCAGGTAGAGCCCTGCTCCGACGAGCGCGGCGCGTCTCGACGCGCCACTCCATGCGATCAACGCGAAGACGACCGCTGCGGTGCCGGCATCGAACAGGACGTTGAGCAGCGTCGCGCGCTCGACGTGCGAGCCGAGCCCGATCAGCGTCGGGCCGCACAGGAGCGCCGTGATCAGCGGATAGCCCGGCAGGCGCGCGTAGGACAGTGGCGCCGGCGGCGGCGCGAAGGCAAAGCGCCCCTCCTTGAGCTGCTGTGCCAGCTTCCAGTACTGCACGCCGTCGCCGCCGGGTGCATGCCAGGTGGCGATGACCGCGACGCGGAATCCGAGGAGAAAAAGAAAGACCAGGGCGACAATCGTCTTGCGCGCCCTGGTCGTCATGAAGGGACGGGGCTAGCCCTTGAGGTTCTGCGCGACGAACTTGGATACTACGTTCCGGACCCGCAGGTCATCGACGCGGCGAGCGTCGTGCCGCAGCACCGGGAACGGATTTATATCGTCGGATTCGGCATCCCGACCCCGGGCTTCAAGTACCCCACCC
>CAZPEY010000275.1:4161-7646 GCA_964585665.1 uncultured Polyangiaceae bacterium
CGTCTTGCGCGCCCTGGTCGTCATGAAGGGACGGGTCTAGCCCTTGAGGTTCTGTGCGACGAAGTCCCAGTTCACGAGGTGCGTCAGGAACGTCTCGATGTACTTGGGGCGCAGGTTGCGGAAGTCGATGTAGTAGGCGTGCTCCCAGACGTCGATCGTGAGCAGCGCCTTCTGGCCGTGCTTCATCGGCAGATCGGCGTTGCCCGTCTTGGTCACCTTGAGCTTGCCTCCGTCGAGGACGAGCCAGGCCCAGCCGGAGCCGAACTGCGTCGTCGCCGCCGCCGCGAACTCCTCCTTGAACTTGTCGAACGAGCCGAAGTCGCGCTCGATCGCCGCGGCGAGGTCGCCCGTCGGCAGCCCGCCCCCACTCGGCTTCAGGCAGTGCCAGTAGAAGGTGTGGTTCCAGATCTGCGCCGCGTTGTTGAACACGCCGCCGTCCGAGGAGAGGATGATCTCCTCGAGGGTCTTGCTCGCCTCTGGCTTGCCGTCGAGCAGCTTGTTGAGGTTCACCACGTACGCGTTGTGGTGCTTGCCGTGGTGGTACTCGAGCGTCTCCGCGGTCAGGTGTGGCGCGAGCGCGTTCTTGTCGTAGGGGAGCGGGGGAAGCTCAAAGGCCATCGGTGCCTCCTTGGGCATCTTGTCGATTGAAATTGGAGGCGCAGCGTAATGATGGCCCCGGGGGGCTGGCAAGGCGTTTCGTGACCGGGATGGCGGGGGAGGGGCGGAAGAGTCTGGCAGGGGGCGAGGCCCGACGGGCGGGGCGGCCTGCGGGAGGCCGCTCGTGGAAGCGGGCTAGCGGCAGGCGGAGACGGCGACCTTGTTCTTGGCGCGCTTGGCCGCCTTGCGGAAGTTGTCGAGCGAGCTCTTGCAGGTGTTCTCGGAGGCCTTGAACAGCGCGCCGCAGGCGTCGTCGTTCTTGGTGTCGTCGCCCTGGAGCGCGATGCAGCACTCGACGGCCTTCTGGCAGCTCGCCGAGACGTTGTCGAGCACGTCGTCTGCCGCCGCCGCCGCCGCACCCGGCTTGGCCTGCGAGGGCGCCGCCGCCGACGGTGCGCTCGGTGCGGGCAGCTCGGCCTTGGCCGGCTTGGGCGCGACGATGGACAGCACGATGCCAACGACGAGCGAGACGCCACCGACCGCGTAGCCCGCCTTCATGTTGCGCAGCGTCGAGCCGAGCAGCTTCTCACGCCCCTTGCCCGACAGCGTGAGCGTGCCGGTCAGGCCCGGCGGCGTCGCGAGCTCGCCGTCCTTGAGCGCGCCGAGCGCGTACATGTGGCCCGGCTTGACGATGCGCTCGGTGCCGACGAACGCGGTGGTGCGGCTGTCGCGCGGCAGCTGCGGCGTCTGCATCTGGAGCTGGCCGAACGCGATCGACCCGGGGATCATCATGCCGATCTTGACCTTGCTCGAGTGCGACTGGACGAAGTCGGCGTCGGGGAGCTTGTCGACGTTGACCGGGATCGAGCCGTTCTGCGCGTCCTTGATGACGAAGCGCGCGCCCTTGAATTCCGAGTGCTCGCGGTCGCTGCCGCTCTTGGTCTTCGGGCCCTCGTCGGTCTGCTCGGTCTTCTCGTACTCGCGGGTGAGCACGATCTCGTACGCGAGGCACTTCTCGCCGCTCATCGGCGCGATCAGCACCTCCTCGCCGAACTCCGCCTCTCCCTCCGTCGAGATCAAGCCCTTGGGCGAAGCGAGCGACGATCCCTTGGCGGCGATCTCCGAAGGAGTGTGAAAGGGAACGGTCCGCATCTTCTTGGCCTTGAGCATCATGCGGAGCCCGACGATCAAGCCGACCAAGCCCACCACGATCAGAAGCAATCCGAATCCAGCCATGTTCATTCTCCTTCTAGGGTTCGTTCTTTGTGCGACCGCCGCTCGGGTCGGTCGCGTTGTGTCATTCGGTCGCGTCCGGCTAGAGCAGCTTGCGGGCCAAGCCAGGAAGACAGAGATTCGCGAGGGATTTCGCGGCGCGGGTCGGAAGCGGCTCGGAAAAATTTCGCCGAACCCGCCGTTGGCCTCGGCAAATTCGTGCGACAATCTCGACCGGCAATGCGGCCCGGCGCGCACGTTGGCAACTATGTCCTCCACGAGACGATCGGGCAGGGCGCCAGCGGCACCGTGTGGCGTGGCCGGCACCAGCACCTCGGGGCCGAGGTGCCCGAGGTGGCGATCAAGGTGCTGCACAGCGCGCTCGCCCACGATCACGAGGCGCGGCGGCGGTTCCTGTACGAGGCCAAGGCGGCCCTGGCGGCGGCGCACGACAACGTGGTCAAGGTGATTGACTATGGGGTCACCGAGGCGGGTGAGTGCTACCTGATCATGGAGCTGCTGGTTGGCGAGAGCCTCGCGGATCGGCTCAAGCGCGGGCCGCTCGACGAGCTGACCGCGATCGAGATCGGGCAGGCGGTGGCCGACGCGCTCGCGACGGCGCACGTCCGCGGCGTCCTGCACCGCGACGTCAAGCCGGGCAACCTGTTCCTGACCAACGACAAGGTCAAGATCCTGGACTTTGGGGTCGCCAAGCTGGCGCAGGCCTCGCAAGGCACGCCCGCAGGCAACGTCGTCGGGACGCTCAGGTACATCGCGCCCGAGCTGTGTCGCGGCACGCAGGATTCGTCGCCGCAGAGCGATCTGTACTCGTTCGGCTGTGTGCTCTACGAGCTGGTGACCGGGCGGCCGCCGTTCGTCGCCAAGGAGGCGGCGATGCTGGTCACCAGCCACCTCTTCGACAAGCCGGCGCCACCGTCGCAGCACGCCCGGCTCCTGCCGGACTTCGAGCGGCTGATCGTGCAGTGCCTCGAGAAGGATCCGAGCGCTCGGCCGCCTTCCATGGCCGTGGTGCGCCAGCGCCTCGCCGAGCTCCTCGACGACGCGCGCGATCCGACCGCGGCAGGGCAGCGACGCCGGCGCCGATGGGCGATCGCGGTCGGGGCGGCGGCGTTGGCGGTGGCGGCGCTCGCGGCGCTGCTCTTGTGGTAAACCTCGGCTCGCCATGGCCGTCCGCATGCATCTCGTCGTCGTTCAGGCGAGCAGCCCACCGCTACTCGTCGAGCTCGTCGGCGACGAGACGACCATCGGCGCGGCGCCCGGCTCGACGGTTCGCATCGACGATCCCGAGGCGCGGCCCGAGCATGCGGTGATCAAGCGCAGCGGCCTCGTCTTCACGCTGATCCGCAAGGAGAGCCCGCTGCACGTCAACGGCAAGCGGGTTCGCCAGGAAGTGCTGCGCCCGGGCGATCTCATCACGATCGGGCGGGCCGCCATCTTGCTGCGGGCCGGCCCGCCCAACGCGACGGGGGAGGCGGCCTCCGGCGACGTCGCCGCCGAGACGCTGCGTCGCCTCGTGCAGCTGGGGCGCGGCGTCGCAGCGCAGCAGTCGCCCGAGGTGCTGTCGCGACGCTTGCTGCAGGATCTCCTCGAGCTGACGGGTGCGGATCGCGGCCGCCTCGTGCTCTTCGAGGACGGGCGGCACGATGTCGCCTTCG
>CAZPEY010000276.1:0-7429 GCA_964585665.1 uncultured Polyangiaceae bacterium
GTCGCGGGTGGCGGGCCCGAGCCGATCGACTTCGGCCACGTCGGCGACGTCACCGGCTTCGACGTGCCGCTGCGCGAGCGGTTGCTCGATGGAGGCTACCTGCCCGTCGTCGCCTGCCTCGGCCACCTGCCGGGCAGCACCGAGGTCTACAACATCAACGCCGACATCGTCGCCAACCAGCTGGCGCGGGCCCTCGACGTCGACGCGCTGGTGCTGCTGACCGGCGCGCCCGGCGTGCTGCGCGACGTCAAGGATCCGCTGTCGCGCATCCCGCGCCTGTCGATCGCCGACGCCAAGGCGGCGATCGCCGATGGCACGGTGACCGGCGGCATGATCCCCAAGCTCGAGGAGTCGCTCGCCGCGCTCGCCGATGGCGTCAAGGCCATCTACATCCTGGCGGGGGACATCGAGCGGGCGCTGGCCGAGCCCGGCAGCGTCGGAACGATCCTCGTTCCCTGATTTGAACGCCGCCGAGCGGCTCGCCGCTTCGGCACACAAGGCTATACTTCGTGGGATTGCAGGTCGCCCCTTCTACCGAGACACCACCGCCGCCCCCGGTCGACGAGGCGACGCTGCAGGCGCGCCTCGACGGCTTCGTCGCGGCGCTGCGCCACCGTCGACGCCGTCAGGAGTGGAGCGCGACGCTGCTGCTGGGCGGCGGGCTCCTGCTGCTGGCGACGCTCGGCTGCGCGCTCGGGGCCGGCGCGCTGCCGTCGGGGACCTGGCAGGCGCTGCTGGCGTTGCTGGCGGTCTCGGCGATCGGCTTCGTGGTCGTTCGCCATCGTTACGCCCTGCGCCCCCGCTCCGACGTCTCCCTGCTCCGCGACCTCGCGGCCGAGCACGATGCGGCGGCGCTCGCGCTGCTGGCGCTCGCTGAGCTCGAGGCACAGCCCGGGCGCGCGGTCGATCGCGCGATGATCCGGCTGTTCCGTCGGCGCGTCGCGGCGCTGCTCGACGGTCACCAGGCCTCGGACTGGCTGCCTGCCCGACGCCTCCTCGGCAGCGGCCTCGTCGCCGCGCTCGCCGTCGTGGGCTGGCTCACGGCGATCCTTGCCGATCGCGCGCTCCTCGCGGCGGGGCTCGTTGACCTTCGCACGGCCGCGGACGATCGCGCCTTGCCGAGCAAGGAGGCGCTGCTCCGTCAGCTCGTCGTCGAGCTCGAGCCGCCCGCGTACACCGGGCTGGCGCGTCGGCCGCTCGGTGACTCGACGGGCAACGTCCGCGCGCTCGCAGGCTCGACGGTGCACCTGCGCGCGCTGCCGCGCGGGGAGGCCAAACGGATGCGGATCGTCTGGGCCGGCAGCGATCCGACCAGATCCGTGGCCAAGTCCGCCCCCCCGAGCGGCCGCATGCTGCTCGGCAAGGACAGCGTCGGCTTCTTCGAGACACGCCTGCGGGTCGAGCAGCCGACGCGCTACCACTTCGAGCTCGAGCGCGACGGCGTTTGGTGGAAGGAGCCGGTCGAGCGGCGCATCGAGCTCGAGGTCGATCAGCCGCCGCGCGTCGAGCTCAAGGCCGCCGCCGATCTGCTGGAGCTCGAGGTGGCGCGGCCGATCGAGCTTGCCTACTCGGTCGAGGATGACTACGGCCTGACCGAGCTCGTCCTCGAGTGGCAACCCGAGGGCGGCGCCATCGATCGCAGAGTGCTCGGCAGCCTGAGCGGGCCGAAGGCGCAAGCCAAGCTCGAGTGGGATCTGCGCGAGCTCAAGGTGCCCTCGGGCAAGCGCGTCTCGTACTGGCTGCTCGCCAAGGACAACAACACGCAGCCAGGGCCGGGCGTCGGCAAGTCAAGGATCTTGACCTTCATGCTGCGCTCGGCCAAGCAAGATCACGATCGCACGCTCGCCAACCAGAAGGAGCTGCTCGAGCAAGCGATCAAGGTGCTGGCCGATCGACTCGAGCGACCGAGCGACAGCGTCGACACGGCGCGGGCGCTGCACGGCGCGCTGCCCAACCTCGCGGCGGCGGTGCGCCAGAACGTCGCTGCGCTCGAGAAGGACAAGTCGGCGCGCCGCGATCTCGGCAAGCGCCTGACCGAGCTGGCCGAGCGGCTCGAGAAGCTGGCGGCCGAGGAGGATCGCCTGCTCGGCGGCGCGGCGCGCCACGACAAGCTCGGCTCGCTGGCGCTCAAGATCATCGACGAGCTGGAGACCGACGTGCTGCTGCTCGAGGGGATCGTCGGGCGGGAGCGGCTCGAGGAGATGGCCGCGATCGCGCAGGAGCTCAAGCAGACCAAGGAGCAGCTCAAGCAGCTCCTCGCCGAGTACAAGCGCGCGCCCACCGACGAGAAGCGCCGCGCCATCGAGCGCCAGCTCGCGGAGATCGAGAAGCGCCTGGCCGAGCTGCAGCGCAAGGCCATGGAGGCGGCGCGCGAGGTGCCCGACGAGTTCGTCAACCGCGAGGCACTCGAGAGCCAGACGATGGAGTCGCAGGTCGAGAAGATTCGGCGGATGCTCGACAAGGGCGACACCGAGGCGGCGATCCGCGAGCTCGAGAAGCTGTCGTCCGAGGTCGACCAGATGGCCAAGCAGATGGATCAGGAGACCGAGGGCTTCCGCAACGAGCGCTTCGGCGCCGACGAGAAGCGCCTCGCCGAGCTCGAGAACGAGCTGTCCGAGCTCAGCCACGAAGAGTCTGAAATCAAGAGCGAGACCAGCGCGCTGCGGGAGTCGATGCGGCAGCGCGCCGAGGAGCGCCTGCAGCAGAAGCAAGGCGAGCTCAAGAAGATCGCGGACGACGTGGCGCGGCTGAAGAAGTTGCTCGACGAGACGCCGCAGCAGCCGCTGCCGCAGATCGCGCTCGAGGAGCTGCAGCGCACGCGCGAAGAGGCGGGCCAGCTCGAGCGCGCGATGAAGCCGCTCGACCTCGACGAGGCGCAGGGCAAGGCGCAGGCGCTGCGCGGCGACCTGCGCGCGATGAAGCGGACGATGGACGAGCCGGCCATGCAGATGATGCGCGGCGATCCGGCGGGCGCGCGGAAGGCAGCGCAGAAGCTCGGCGAAGCCGAGGGCCTCGCCGAGTCGATCCAGAAGCGACTCTCCGAGCTCGCGCCCCGGCCCGGGGAGCAGATGACTCCCGGGGAGCGCGAGCAACTGCAGAGCCTCGATCGTCGCCAGCAGGCGACCCGGCGTCGCCTCGAGGCGCTGCAGCGCCAGCAGCAGCAAGGCAACCAGACGGGCGCCCCGGGAGCCGAGGGCGCCGAGGGGCAGGGCAAGGGCGAGCCGATCCCCGGCCTCGACAAGAGCCTCGGCGAGGCGGGTCGACGGATGCAGGGCGCCGAGGGGCAGCTCCGTGGCGGCAAGCCGCGCGAGGCGATGGGCGAGGAGTCGCAGGCCCTCGAGGCGCTGCAGCAAGCGCAGCAGCAGGTGCAGCGCGAGCGGCGGCCGAACCGGCAGGAGGGGCGCGGCGCGAACCAGAACGAGCCGGTCAAGATCCCGGGCGCCGAGGACTATCAGGCGCCGCGCGAGTTCCGCGAGGACATCCTCGACGCGATGAAGCGCGCATCGCCCGAGCGCTACAAGCAGCAGATCGAGAAATACTTCCAGGAGCTCGTGCGATGAGGAGTGCGACCAGGAGCGCGCTGCGGCTCGGCGTGCTCGTCGCGAGCCTGGCCGGCCTCCGTCCGGCGCTCGCCGAGGACGCGCCCGGCGACAAGACCGGCGATCAGGCCATCGCACAGGCGATCGGCTACATCGATCAGCAGCGCATCGACGAGGCGCAGCAGCTCCTCGCCCCGCTGGCCGCACGCGGCGCGACGACGGGGCTCGAGCACTTCGCGCTCGGCGAGCTGGCCTACTACCAGGGCAAGTACGTCGCGGCCGCCGAGCACCTGCGGCTCGCCACGGAGCTGCCGCCCGCGCTCGTCGAGGACGCCAAGCTCCTCGCCGATCTGGCCGAGCGCACCGCGCAGGTCACCAAGAACTTCGCCGAGGCGCGCTCCGAGCACTTCGTGGTGCGCTACCCGCCGGGCAAGGACGCGATCCTCGTCCCGTACGCGCTCGACGCGCTCGAGAAGACGCACGCCGCGCTCGGCGCCGACTTCGGCGATCGCCCGACCTCGCCGGTGCTCGTCGAGATCTACTCCGAGGTCGCCGACCTGGCGCGCGTCTCACCGCTGACGATCAAGGAGATCGAGACCTCGGGCACGATCGCGCTCTGCAAGTGGAACCGGCTGATGATCACCTCGCCGCGCGCGCTGGTCTTCGGCTATCCGTGGCTCGACACGCTCAACCACGAGTACTCGCACTTCATCATCTCGCGGGTGTCCCGCGACACCGTGCCGATCTGGCTGCACGAGGGGATCGCCAAGTTCGAGGAGCAGCGCTGGCGGCGGCCGCCGGGCGCGCGGCTGTCGCCGACGATGGAGCACCTGCTCGCGACGGCGCTCGAGAAGAAGCGGCTGATTCCCTTCTCGGCGATGCACCCCTCGATGGCCAAGCTGCCGTCGCAGGAGGACGCGGGCCTCGCCTTCGCCGAGGTCTTCACGTTCGTCGAGTTCTTGCACCAGCGGCGCGGCTACGAAGGCCTGCAAAAGCTCGTCGCCAAGCTGCGAGAGAGCAAGCGCCTCACCGACGGAGACGCCGCGGTCAAGGCGGTGTTCGGCAAGAACCTCGCCGCGCTGCAGGACGAGTGGCGCGTCTGGCTCGGGCAGAAGCACCTGCGCAAGCACGGCGAGATCGATCCGCTCGCCGGCAAGCTGCGCTTTCGTCACGACAAGAGCAAGGGCAGCGCCGACGATGGGGAGGAGGACGACTCCGGCCAGGTGCGCCAGGACAAGGCGCGCCGCTTTGCCCGCCTCGGTGGCTTGCTGCGCGCGCGCGGCCGCACCAAGGCGGCCGTCGCCGAGTACGAGAAGGCCATGGCGCTGCTGCCTGCAGGCTCGATGCCCGTCGCTGGCAAGCTCGGGCGCAGCTACCTCGAGCTCGGCGACGCCGACCGCGCCATCAAGGTGACGCAGCCCGCGGTCGAGCTCTATCCGGATCTCGGCGGTCCGATCGCGGTGATGGCCTCTGCGCACCTCGCCAAGGGGAACACCGCCGAGGCGAGCCGCTACCTCGAGATGGCGATCTCGCTCAATCCGTTCGACCCGCAGGTCCACTGCGGGCTGGCCAAGCTGTATCGAGAGCAGAAGGACGAGGCGAAGGCAGCGCGGGAGGAGAGCGCGTGCACCACGCTCAAAGGCAAGTAGCGAGCGCGCGGGCTAGCGGCTGACCGCGAAGTCGGGCAGGTGGAGCTGGCCCTCGTTGACGCCGTCCATCACGATCGCGAAGCTCATCGGGTTGCCGCAGTTGAACTCGAGCGAGACCTCGTCGTTGCTGTGGCCGTACATCGCAAAGACGTTCTTGAGCAGCGTCTTCTCGCGATCGACAAGCGTCCCGTCGGGGAGCTTCACCTTGAAGCGGTTCTTGTCGACCATGATCGGCGCGTCGTTGTTGTTCTCGATCTTGAGCTTCACCTCGACGCCCTTCTTGGTCGGCATGACGTTGACGAGGTTCACGACGATGCCGGAGCTGTCGTACTTGCCCTTCTTCCACGCCTGATCTGGACGCGAGATCTGCAGATCGGGGAAGGCCACTGGCTTGCCCGCGACCTGGATGCCGTTCTGGAACGACAGCGCGACCTTGGGCGGCTCGCCGACCTGATACTCGAGCGAGAACTCCTCGCCGGCGCCGGGCTGGATCAGCTTGAGCGCGTGCGCCGAGCTGTTCTTGTCGAACACGCCCTTGAGCCGGGTGACAACGTTGCCGTCGGGGAGCTTGGCTTGGATCTGATCCGGGTTGAAGGTGATGATCTTGCCGGTGTTGTTGACGACCTGGATCTTGATCCAGAGCTTGCCCTTCTTGAGCTCGAGAGACTTCGAGTTCACGACGAGCCCGTTGTTCGAATAGGGCACGGCGACCCAGTCGTCCGCGCCGACACGGGCGAGCGCGGGGGCGGAGGTCAGGAGCAGCGCGGCGAGCGCGAATGCACGAGTGTTCATGGTCAGCCTCCCGGCGTCATCGTCATCGTGGGCAGCTCGATGGGTTTGAGGTCGAGCCCGAACGCGCCCTTGAGCTCGAGCGTCACCGGCTGACCGGCGGGAGCCGGAAACTCGACGTAGAGGTTCTGCTTGTCGTTCTGCTTGACGATGAAGACGTCGCCCTTGCCGGTCACCGGGGTGATCCGGTTGAACGAGCCGCCGGCCGCCTTGGCGACGACGAGGTTGCGATCGAGCAGCACGGTCTTGCCCGAGTTGTTGACGAAGAGCAGCTTGACCCACAGCTTCTCCCCGTCGTGGATGTTGCCCTCGCGCGCCGACACGGTGATGCCGTTGGCGTTCACCGGGCCCGACACCTGATACTTCGTCTCCTTGGCCTCGGCCACCGTCGCGCCGAAGAGCGCGCAAGCGCCGACGACGACTCCAATGCGTCGATTCATTAGAACCTCCCTCTAGGGCGGCCTGCTAGCGCGGGAGGTGGAGCGATGTCAAGGAGCGGCGGGAAGCAGCGTGCGCAAGATCACAGCGGTGGGGCGCTACGGAACGGTCAGGGTCTTGCCGTTGTCGTCGAGGGGCGTGACGCGCTCGTAGACGATCGTGCCGCTGTCGTTGTGATCGCCGGCGCGGAACCGCCACATATGCGCGACGTACGTGTTCCAGGCCTGCGTCGCGCCAGGCTGCAGCGTGAACTGGTACGTCTCCTTGCAGGCGAAGTCGATCCAGTAGGCGCTGATGGTCGAGCCATGTCCGTTGGCGAAGGTCATCGAGACGGGGATGCCGCTGTCCATCGAGCAGTAGCCGGCGGCGTCGAAGCTGGCCGTGGGTGGCGAATACAGCAGGTCGAGCGCCGCGGTCAGATCCGGACCGATGCTCAGGTCGCTCGGCTCGGCGGTCATGTCGGGGCCCACCAGCGCCATGCCGTCGGCGTCGACCTTGGTCTCTCCGGCGCCGCAGGTGATGTCGTTGATCGAGCTGCGCTTGGTCGGTCCCTCGTTGTCGACGTAGTACCAGCTCGTGTAGGTGCCGTTGGCGTCGGTCTTGCGACAGCCGCCGAGGCGCATCGAGGCGCTGCAGCCCTTGCCGGCCTTGTAGGTGTTCTTCGAGCCAGCGAACGCGAACGAGCTGCACACGGTCGCGACCAGCTCGCGATACGCGAGCGACAGGTTGGTGTACTCGACGCACTGGACGAGGACGTTGTTCTCCTCGACGGTGCACGCGCCCTTGTCGTTGGCGACGGCCGAGAAGATGCACGACGAGGAGAACAAAACGATCGAGGTGAGCGAGGCCAAGGCTGCGAGCGATCGACGCATGGAACCTCCGCGGTCGTGGACCACGAAGATCTTACGGTACTGGCTCGCTGAACTTCAAGATCACCAGCGCCGCGTCGGCCAGCTCCGTCGAGCCGGGGCCGAGCTGGACGAGCTCGCTCATCAGCTTGGCGTCACAGAGCGC
>CAZPEY010000277.1:0-7414 GCA_964585665.1 uncultured Polyangiaceae bacterium
GGCCGCGCCCGCGGTCGCTGCTCCGACCCCCGCCGAGCCCTCCCCCGAGCGCGCACCCGTGGCCAAGGGCAAGGCCAAGAGCAAGGCCAAGCCCAGCAAGCTCGCCAAGGCGAGCAAGGGCAGCAAGGGCTACAGCGAGCAGCGCTCCAAGCAGATCCTCGCCAAGCACGACTCGAGCTCGAGCCGTAGCTCCAAGCAGAAGCTCGATCGCCTCCTCGGCCTGTAGCTCTTCTCGAAGGCGTCTCCTCCGCCTTGCCGCCTAGCGCGCCAGACAGCGCTCCAGCAACCCAGCCACGAACGCCACCGACTCCGCCGTGCCGTAGCGCCGGGCGAGCTCGCTCGCCTCTGCGACGACGACCGTCGAGGCGCGCCCGTCCCTGGCCAGCCACAGCATGAGCCGCAGCAGGTTTCGATCGAGCTGCGCCATGCGCTCGAGCCGCCAGCTCTTCGAGTGCCGCCGGATCGTCTCGTCGAGCTCGCTCCGCGCCTCGATGATCTTGCGGACGATCGGGACCGCGTCGTCGAAGTCGTCGAGGCTGGCCAGCGGCTCGTCTCCGTCGGAGAGCAGCACGCTGCGCAGCAGCGGCAGGGCCGCGTCGAGGGTGTAGTCGGAGCCCGCGTCGAGCGCGTACAGCATCTGGAGAGCCACCGCTTGGGCGTTCGGCGAGACGGGGGACGAGGTCATGCGCGGGTTCCGGTAGGTGGGAGCTGGGCGATGCGTTCGCAGAGCGCGATCATCTCGATCGCGCCGAGGGTGATCTCGTAGCCCTTCTTCTGCTCGACGGCGCGCTCGACGGCCTGCTGGTGGTTCTCGGTGGTGAGCACGCCGAACAAGACTGGCACTGGGCTGGCGACCGCCACGGCACCGAGGCCGGTGGACGCGTGCCCGGCGACGAAGTCGAAGTGAGCCGTGTCGCCGCGAATGACACAGCCGAAGGCGACGATCGCATCGAACCCCTTGTCGACCAGGCGCGCGACGACCTGTGGCAGCTCCCACGCACCGGGGCACTCGAAGAGCGTGATCTGATCGCGGCTGCCGCCGGTGGCGACGACCGCCTCGTAGGCCCCCTCGACGAGGCGCTCGACGATGTCGGCGTTGAAGCGCGCCGCGACGACGGCGAGGCGCTTGCCGGTCGATCGCAGGAGACTGGACTTGTCAGCGGGAGGAGCTCCACTCATGGCGTTGCGCTACGCGCTCTCCTTGCCGTCGCTCGGCGCGGTCGTGTTGACGTCGTATCCCTCGCGCTCGCGTCGCCGCTCGATGAGCCGCAGGCTGTCGCGGTTGCGGCCGACCTCGATCGGCAGCCGCTCCTTGACGACCAGACCATAGCCCTCGAGGCCGACGATCTTCTTCGGGTTGTTGGTGAGCAGGCGGATCTGGCCGATCCCGAGGTGCCGCAAGACCTGCGCACCGAGGCCGAACTCGCGCAGCTTCTCCTCGGGGCGCAGCCTTCCGGCGACGTCGTCCTCGTGGAGGACGTGGCCGCGGAAGTCGCCGAGCAGCGAGCGCCGTCCCGTCGGGTAGACGTAGAGCAGCACGCCGCGGCCGGCCTGGTCGATCGTGTTGAGCGCCTCGATCAGCTGGGCGCGGCAGTCGCAGGTCTGTACGCCAAAGACGTCGCCCGGGATGCACGCGCTCTGCACGCGCACCAGCACCGGATCGCCGCCTTGCAGCTCGCCGCGCGTCAGCGCCAGGTACTCCGTCGACTCGACGGCGCTGCCGAACAGCCGCGCCCGCCACGCCGGCGAAAGTCCGGGGATCGAGAGGCGCACCTCGGAGTCGACGCGCTCCTCGACCAGCGACTCCTTGCGCAGGCGATAGTCGATGAGGTCAGCGATCGACAAGATCGCGAGGCCGTGCTGGGCCGAGAACAGCTCGAGCTCGGGCATGCGCGCCATGGATCCGTCGTCGTTCATGATCTCGCAGATGACGCCGGCGGGCTCCCGCCCGGCGAGGCGCGCCAGATCGACCGAACCCTCGGTGTGGCCGGTGCGCACCAGCACCCCACCGCGCCTGGCGCGCAGCGGAAAGACGTGCCCGGGCGTCACGAGATCGTCGGGGCGCGCGTCGGCCTTGACCGCCGCCTTGATCGTCACCGCGCGATCGTGCGCCGAGATTCCAGAGGTGACGCCGCGCCGCGCCTCGATCGAGACGGTGAACGCCGTGCCGAGCGGCCCGGAGCCGCCCTTGCGCGCTTGCAGCGGCAGCTCGAGCGTGTCGGCCTTCTCCTCGGTGAGCGTGAGGCAGATGAGCCCGCGCCCGAAGCGCGCCATGAAGTTGATCGCCTCAGGCGTCACCGCATCGGCGGCCATCGTCAGATCGCCCTCGTTCTCGCGGTCCTCGTCGTCGACCAGGATGACCATCTTGCCGTCGCGAATGTCGCGCAGCGCCGCCTCGACCCGCTCGTAGCGATCCTGGGTGGTCATGCAAGTCTCCCTGCGAGCAGACGCTCGACGTATTTGGCGATGAGATCGACCTCGAGGTTGATCGCTGCGCCGACGGCGCGATCGACGAGGTTGGTGCGCTCTTGCGTGTGCGGGATGATCGAGACGCGCAGGCGACGGCCCTCGACCTGGTTGACGGTCAGGCTGATGCCATCGAGGCAGACGGACCCCTTGTCGATGACGTAGCGCTCGTAGCCTGCCGGCACCTCGACCACGAAGTCGAGGCTGTCGCCGCGCGGCTGCCGCTCGATGACGGTCGCAACCGCGTCGATGTGGCCCGAGACCATGTGGCCGCCGAGTCGATCGCCAAGCTGCATGGCGCGCTCGAGGTTGACCCGCGCCCCGACGGTGAGGGCGCCGAGCGTGGTGCGCTCCATCGTCTCAGGACCGACGTCGAAGGCGACCTTGCCGTCGCTCCCCGCCACGACGGTCAGGCAGACGCCGTTGACCGCAATCGAGTCGCCAATCGCGGGCAGGGTCGCGAACAGCGGCGCCGCGATCGACAGACGGATGCCGCTGCCCTCGGGCAGGGGCGCCCGCTCGGCGATGCGTCCGACGTCCTCGACCAATCCGGTGAACACGTCGTGTGTCTAATGTAACTGCGGCGAAAAGTCACCTTCGATGAGGAGGTCGTCCTCGAAGCGACGGTGCTGGATGCGGTGCAGGCGCGGCGCCTCGCTGAGCGCCGCCCCGCCGACCCAGTCGAGCAGCGGCAGCGCGCCGCTGCCGAGCAACAGCGGCGCGACGAAGATCGCCAGCCGATCGGCCAGGCGGCTGGCGACGAGCTGCCCGTGCAGCGTCGCGCCTCCTTCGCATAGCACCGAGCAGTAGCCGCGCCGTCCGAGCTCATCGAGCAGCACCGCGAGGTCGATGCGGCCCGCCGCGTCGCCAGGGAGCCCGATGATCTCGGCGCCGCGCGAGCGCAGGGCGTCGACCTTGGCGCTCGGTGTGGCGTGCTGCGTCGCAGCAAAAATCAGGGCATCGTCGAGGGCGCGCGCCGCAATCGGCAGATCGAGTCGGCCGCTGACGACGACGCGCTTGGGATCGCGACGGTCGGGCTGCTCGGGCAGCCGGGTCGTGAGCTGCGGATCGTCACGGCGGATGGTCTCGCCACCCACGAGGATCACATCGCTGCGATCGCGCCAGCGGTGCACCTCTTCGCGGCTCCCGCGCGACGACAACCAACCGGAGGCGCGCGACGCGACCGCGGTGCGGCCGTCGAGGCTGACGGCCGCCTTGAGCGTCACGAACGGGCGGCCGCTCTTGATCCACTTGAGGTAGGGCTGATTGAGCGACCTTGCCTGCGCCTCGCAGAGGCCAACCTCGACCGCGATCTGGTGCTCCCGCAGCCGCGCCGCGCCCTGCCCGCCCACCTTCGGGTTGGGATCGAGGTGGGCCACCACGACCCGCGCCACCCTCGCCGCGACCAGGGCGTCGACACAGGGCCCGGTGCGACCGTGGTGGGCGCAGGGCTCGAGCGTCACGTAGGCGGTCGAGCCCTTGGCCTGGTCGCCTGCGAGCGTGAGCGCTTCGACCTCGGCGTGCGGCCGACCGGCTGCGTGGTGAAAGCCCTCGCCGACGACCTCGCCATCCTTGACCAGCACGCAGCCGACGACCGGGTTGGGGCTGGTACGTCCGAGGGCCTGCGCAGCGAGCCCGATCGCTCGCTGCATCCAGCGCCAGTCAGCCTCGGTCGCCATCGAGCCCGCTGAGCTTCTCGACCCGGCGAGCGTGCCGACCGCCCGCAAACTCCGTCGACAGGAAGGTCTCGAGGCAGGCCTCAGCCACCGCGACGCCGATCAGGCGCTCGCCGAGGCAGAGTACGTTGGCGTCGTTGTGCTCGCGCGACAGCCGGGCCGAGGTCACGTCGTGGCAGAGCGCCGCGCGCACGCCGCGGACCTTGTTCGCTGCGATCGAGATGCCGATGCCCGAGCCACACACCGCCAGGCCGAGCGCGCCCTCGGCGGCGAGCTCGACGACGCGCCGCCCGACCTTGGCGCCGTAGTCGGGGTAATCGACCGAGTCGCCGCTCTGCGTGCCGACGTCCTCGACCCGCAGCCCGAGCCGCTCGGCGTGTTGCTTGAGGCGGTCCTTGAGCTGCAAGCCGGCATGATCGGAGCCAACGACGAGGAGGCGGGTTTCCGACGACAGAGGGGGGCTCGGCATGGGTCAGTTCCGGCTGAAGATCAGGCTCGCGTTGGTGCCGCCGAAGCCAAAGCTGTTCGACAGCGCCACCGTGCCGGTGAAGCGCCGTGCCTCCTTGGGCACGTAGTCGAGCGTGCACTCGGGGTCGCGCTCGTCGAGGTTGATCGTCGGTGGCACGACCCCGTGGTGCAGGGCCAGCACCGAGAACGCGGCCTCTGCCCCGCCCGCCGCGCCGAGCATGTGGCCGGTCATCGACTTGGTCGACGAGACCCACACGCGATCGGCGTGCGCGCCGAACGTGGTGCGGATCGCGCGCGTCTCGGCGATGTCGCCCTGCTCCGTCGAGGTGCCGTGCGCGTTGATGTAGCCCACCGCGTCGGCCGGGAGCTGCGCCGAGCGCAACGCCGCGGCCATGCAGCGCGCAGCGCCCGCCCCGTCGTCGGGCGGGTGCACCATATGGTGTGCGTCCGAAGAGGCGCCATAGCCGGCGAGTCGGCAGTAGATGCGCGCGCCGCGGCGTCGCGCGAGCTCTTCGGACTCGAGGATCAGGATCGCAGCGCCCTCGCCCATCACGAAGCCGTCGCGCCCCTTGTCGAACGGACGGCTCGCCCTCTCGGGATCGTCGTTGCGGGTCGACATCGCGCGCAGCGCCGCGAAGCCGCCGATGCCGAGCGGCGTGATCGTGGCCTCGCTGCCGCCCGCGATCGCGACATCGACGTCGCCGTACTCGATGGCGCGCAGCGCCTCGCCGATCGCGTGCGAGCTGGTCGCGCACGCCGAGACGTGGGAGAGGTTCGGCCCGCGGATATTGTACCGCAGGCTGACCAGCCCCGAGGCCATGTTGACGATGATCGCGGGCACGAAGTACGGAGAGATCTTGCGCGGGCCGCGATCGCGCAGCGCCGAGTGCTGCTTCTCGAGCGTCTCGAGCCCGCCCATCCCCGAGCCGATGTAGACGCAGGTCCGCTCCGACAGCTCGTCGCTGATCTGCAGCCCGCTGTCCCGCATGCCGAGCTCGGTGGCGGTCATCGCGAAGTGCACGAAGCGATCGAGGCTCTTCATCTCGCGCCCCTCGACGAAGCCAGCCAGATCGTAGGCCGGCACCTCGGCCGCGATGCGCGTCGCAAAGCCGGTGGCGTCGAAGCGGCGAATAGGCCCCACCGCCGACCGCCCGGCGATCAAGGCTTGCCAGGTGATCTCGTGGCCCAGCCCAAAAGGCGTCACCAGCCCGATGCCAGTGACGACGACGCGGCGCTTGCCGGTCGACATGGCCTACGCTGCGCCGGAGGCCGCGTGCGCTTTGATGTACTCGGTGGCGTCCTTGACGGTCTTGATCTGCTCGGTGTCCTCGTCCGGGATCTCGATCGAGAAAGCGTCCTCGAGCGCGAGCACGAGCTCGACGACGGCGAGCGAGTCGGCCTTGAGGTCATCGACGAACGACGCCTCGGGACGAACCCGCTCCGGGGCAACTTCAAGCTGCGCACTGATGATCTCGCGAACCTTGTCCTCGATCGATTGCGACATTGAGTCGTCTCCTTGTGCGGCGGCTTTTTCGCGCTGTTCTTGCGCCCTGTCAAGGACGGTGAGCGGGCCGGAGAACATGGCGCAGTGCGCCGTTTGGGCCACGCGCGCGTCGCTGCTGTGCGTCGGAGCGCGCTAGCGGGCGCGACGCTTGTCGTGGTCCGACCGGCGCACCGCGGTGGAGGCCGGCGCAGGCCGCCGCAGCTTGCGCCACAGCGTGTTGCGCGCGATGCCGAGCAGGCGGGCCGCTTCGGATGGGCCACCGTGGCAGGCCTCGAGCACGCGCGCGATGTGCGCCTGCTCGACCTCGGCCAGGGTTTGAAACTGGGACGCCGAGCGCGGCCGAGCCACGCCCACAGGCGGGGGCTGGTGGCCGAGCGGCAGTCGGCTCAACGGCACCCGCCCCTGCAGCTCGTCGGGCAGATCCACGAGCTTCACCTCAACGCTAGTTGCGAGCGCGGCGCCATGCTTGACCGCGTTCTGCAGCTCGCGCACGTTGCCTGGCCACGGGTAGCGCTCGAGGCGGCGCGCCGCGGCCGGTGCGAACCGCTTGGCCGCGCGCCCCTCGTCGCCGAGGAAGCGCCGCGCCAGCGGCAGGATATCCTCGACCCGCTCGCGCAGCGGCGGCACCGCCAGCGTCAGCACCTTGAGGCGGTAGTAGAGGTCTTCGCGGAACGCGCCTTCCTCGACGCGGGCGTGGAGATCGCGGTGCGTCGCACACAGCACCCGTACGTCGACAGCGAAGGCTCGATTCTCGCCGAGGCGCCGGATCTCGCCGTCCTGGAGCGCGCGCAACAGCTTGGCCTGTAGCGACGGGGGCATCTCGCCGATCTCATCGAGAAACAGGGTGCCGCCGTGCGCCGCTTCGAAGAGCCCGCGCCGCGCGCTGGTCGCGCCAGTGAAGGCGCCCTTGCCGTGGCCGAACAGCTCGGACTCGAGCAGCTCGGCGGGCAGGGCAGCGACGTTGACCGCGACGAACGGCCCCTCGGTGCGCGATGAGTTGAGGTGCAGGATCCGCGCGACCACCTCCTTGCCGGTGCCGGTCTCGCCGACGATGGCGACGGGCGCGTCGCTGGCGGCGAAGCGCGCCGCACGTTGCAGGAGCCGTTGCATTGCCGGGCTGCGGGCGACGACGTGCATCGCGCGGGTATCGCGGGTCGGCAGCGAGCCGAGGCCGCAGACGCGACACTGCGGGCCGCAGACATCGTCGAGCTGAGGTTCCATTTAGGAACTCAATATGGAACATAATCCGGAACAGCGCTAGACGACAGCTTCTGCCGCGAGGCCGGCGCCCGTCGCGGCC
>CAZPEY010000278.1:0-5528 GCA_964585665.1 uncultured Polyangiaceae bacterium
CCTGTCGACGGGACCGGAGATCTGGGAGCAGACGGGCGGCGAGCTCGACGCCTTCGTCGCGGGCATGGGCACCGGCGGGACGATCTCGGGCGCCGGCAAGTTCTTCAAGGAGAAGAAGCCGGGCTTCCAGCTGATCGGCGTCGATCCGATCGGCTCGCTCTATTACGAGTACGTCAAGACCGGCCGCATGACCAAGCCGTTCTCGTACTACGTCGAGGGCATCGGTGAGGACTTCCTGCCCGGCACGATGAACCTGCAGATCCTCGATCAGATCATGCGCGTCGACGACAAGGAGTGCTTCCTGATGACGCGCGAGCTGGTGCGGCAGGAGGGCATCTTCTGCGGCGGGTCGTGCGGCGCTGCGGTCGCGGGCGCGATCAAGTACGCCGAGCAGCTCGGCGATCAGAAGAAGAACATCCTCGTGCTGCTCCCCGACTCGGCGCAGAAGTACCTGTCGAAGATCTTCGACGACGAGTGGATGCGCTCGAACGGCTTCCTCGAGGAGGAGGATCCGCTCGGCACGGTGCGTGACCTGCTCGCCACCAAGCCGCGGCGGCCGATCGTCGCCGCCAAGCGCAGCGACTCGCTGCGCACCGTGATCGGTCTGCTCAAGGAGCACGGCATCTCGCAGCTGCCGGTCCTCGAGAACGGGCGCCTCGCCGGCCTGCTCTCCGAGATCGACCTCCTCAACTTCCTGGTCAAGAACCCAGGCGGCATGGAGGCGCCGGTCGAGAATCTCGTCGAGTCGGACTACGCGACGGTGACGGCCGCGACCAACATCCGCCTGCTGCGCAACATCTTCAACGACGCCAAGCTGGTGTGCGTGCTCGACCGTGACGATCTGATCGGCGTGATCACCAAGATCGATCTCATCGAGTACCTCGCCGCCAAGCGCTAGCCTTGCTCCCGCACTGCCTCGGCGACTCGAGGCCGACTCTGCTTGCAAGGCGAAGGACGTCTCGTTAGCGTTCGCGCATGAGCTCGCCCGTCCCTCCCGCGAATCCCACTGCCGCGCACCTCGAAACGATCGCCATCCACGCAGGCCAGCCGCCCGAGCCGGTGACCGGCGCGATCTCGACGCCGGTGTTCTTCACCTCGACCTACGTGCAGGCCGGCCCTGGCGAGCACAAGGGGTACGAGTATTCGCGCACGCAGAACCCAACCCGCACCGCGCTCGAGGCCAACCTCGCGGCGCTCGAGGGTGGACGCTATGGCTTCGCCTTCGCCTCGGGCTGCGCGGCGACCACGACGATCCTCCACATGCTCTCCTCGGGCGACCATGTCGTCGCGGGCGATGACCTCTACGGCGGTACGTATCGCATCTTCGAGCGCGTCATGAAGCAGCTCGGCATCGACTTCACCTATGTCGATCCGGGCAAGCCCGAGGCCTTCCGCGAAGCGATCCGCCCGTCGACGAAGCTGGTGTGGATCGAGACGCCCACGAATCCGCTGCTCAAGCTGTGCGACATCGCTGCCGTGGCGCAGATCTGCCGCGACAAGAAGGTCATCCTCGCCGTCGACAACACCTTCATGACGCCGTACCTGCAGCGGCCGCTCGAGCTCGGCGCCCACCTGGCGGTCCACTCGACGACGAAGTACTTGAACGGTCACGCCGACGTCGTCGGCGGCGCGGTGATCACCAGCGACGAGGGGCTGCGCGAGCGCCTCGGGTTCCTGCAGAACGCGATCGGCGCGGTCCCGTCGCCGATGGACAGCTTCCTGGTCATGCGCGGTACCAAGACGCTGCCCGTGCGCATGGATCGGCACGTCGAGAACGCGCGCAAGGTCGCCGCCTGGCTGTCCGAACAGGCGTCGATCGAGAAGGTGATCTACCCGGGCCTGCCGTCCCATCCGCAGCACGCGCTGGCCCAGAAGCAGATGCGCGGCCCCGGCGGCATGATCACCTTCGTGCTCAAGGACGGGAAGCAGAAGGCGCTCGAGCGCGCCCGGGTGATGTTGAAGTCGACGCAGATCTTCGCCTGCGCCGAGAGCTTGGGCGGCGTCGAGTCGTTGATCGAGCATCCGGCGATCATGACCCACGCGTCGATCCCGCCCGCGGTGCGGCAGCAGCTCGGGATCTCCGACGGGTTGATCCGCATCTCCGTCGGCATCGAGCACATCGACGACATCCTCGCCGACCTCGCACAAGCGCTCGATCGCGCAGCCTGAAGGCCTCGTCGTGCTGCTCACTCCGCTCCCCTTCCGCAACGGCAAGACCGCGCCCAACCGCGTCGCGCTCGCCGCGATGACCAACTGGCAGAGCCACGCGGACGGCACGCTCTCCGACGAGGAGCTGGCCTGGCTGGCGATGCGCGCCCAGGGCGGGTTTGGCATCGTGACGACCTGCGCCTCGCACGTCAGCAAGGATGGGCAGGGCTGGCCAGGCGAGCTCGGCTGCTTCGGTGAGGAGCATGTCGATGGGCTGCGTCGCATCGCGGAGGTCGTGCACGCGAGCGGCGGGCTTGGGCTCGTTCAGATCTTTCACGGCGGCCTGCGCGCCGATCCCGCGGTGAGCGGCATCACGCCGTGGTCCGCCAGCGATGGCGACGGCGTGCGCGGCGCCACCGAGGACGACCTGCGAGGCGTGATCGCGGCGTTCGCGGCGGCGGCTCGCCGGGTCGAGCGCGCGGGCCTCGATGGCGTCGAGCTCCACGGCGCACACGGCTACCTGCTCACCCAGTTCTTGAGCAGCGTCGAGAATCGTCGCACCGACGACTGGGGTGGTCCGCTCGTCAACCGCGCCCGCCTGCTGCGCGAGGTGACGCGGGCGGTGCGGGCCGCCGTTCAGCCGAGCTTCCTGGTCGGGGTGCGCCTCTCGCCCGAGGACTTCGGCAACGCGCGCGGCCTCGATCTCGACGAGAGCCTCCAGGTGGCGCGCTGGCTCGTCGAGGATGGCGTCGACTTTCTTCACTTGTCGCTGTGGGACGTGAGCCGCAACACGACCAAGCGCCCCGACACGCACGCGCTGCCGCTCTTTCGCGCCGCCGTGCCCGAGGAGATCCGCCTCTTCGCGGCAGGCAAGATCTGGACGGCGGAGGACGGCGAGCGGACTCTCGCGCTCGGTGCGGATGTCGTCGCGCTGGGCCGCTCGGCGATCGCCAACCCCGACTGGCCGCGCCAGATCGCCGAGCCCGGCTGGCAGCCGCGACGCCCACCGCTCCACCCCGACGAGCTGCGCGCACGAGGCCTAAGCAGCGTCTTCGTCGAGTACATGCGTCGCTGGAAGAACTTCGTCGCCGGCTAGGGCAGGAGGCCCCTCTGGAGAGGGGGTGACACCGAGGCTACCCGAGGATCTTCTCGAGCTTCTCTTTGAGCTCGGCCGGCAGGCCGGGCTCGGGCAGATCGCCGATCAGGCGATCGACATCGACGGCGCGCGGCTCGTCGGCGAACGGCGGGTACTGCGGCAGCTTCTTGCCGGGTGCCGGCGCCGTGATGAAGCGGCGCCCGAGCGCGACGCCGAGGCGGGCCGAGCACTGACAAGGGTTCAGCGGATCGAGGTGCTGGCAGCGCGGCACCAGGTAGCCGCCGAGCTTGGTGCGCGCGCGCGACAGCCGCACCTTGAGCGCCGACGTGGTGAGGCCGAGCACCGAGGCCGCCTCGTCATCGGTGAGCCCACCAACCGAGGCGAGCACGAAGGCGACGCGCTCGGCGGGCGGGAGGCAGCCCACCGTCGCGGTGAGGCACGTCTGCTTGAGATCCCACAGCAGGTGCTCACGCTCCTCGACGGGACGCACCGAGACGCCGCCGGTCTTGGTGACCTCCGACCGCAAGATCTCGTCGAGCAGCTCGAAATCGACCGGCGTCGACGAGGGCTCGCGCTCAAGGCGAACCTCGACGGCGAGTCGCAGGAACCACAGGGCGCGCTCGCGCCCATCGTCGGGCATGGTCAGCTGGGTCGCGCGACGCGCCGACTCCGCGATCACCTCAATGGCTTCGGCCGGACGCAGGCACAGCCGCGTCATGATCGCGTAGACCCAGGCGAGGTGGCTTTGCACGGCGGACAGGAGGCTCATCGTAGTTCTTTACTTGCGAGCGTTTACACTACTAGCCTTTTTCCTCGACGACAATGCTCCTTCGGCGATTCGACCTGCGGCGGCTGGCCTCGGCCCTCCTCCCGCGACCGCTCAGCCTCGGAACCGCGCTCCTGCTGGCCAGCGCCGCGATCGGCTGCGGAAATCCGCCGGCGGGTCGCGCGCCGATCGTCCGCATCGCGCTGACTCCGGCGTTCGTCCCCGAGGGGGACGGCTACCAGACGCTGGTCGTCGCCGACGGCTCGATGTCCGCCGATCCGTTCGACGACCCGGAGAGGGCGCGCGCCTTCCTCTTCCACTGGACGATCGACGATCCGCAGTCGCAACCGTCGCCGAACGCCGACAGCCAGCGCATCGAGCTCCGCGTCGCCGGCCTCCGCCCGACCACGATCAAGCTCGAGGTCACGGACGGAGACGGACGCCGCGCCAGCGCCGAGCAGCAGCTCGGGCTTACGATTTCGAACTGACCGACGGGGGTCGGCCAAGGGCACCGGGCTTGCCTAGCTCGACCCCCGCCCCCTGCTCGGAGACCTGGAAGGCGAGGAGCTCGCGGTTGATCTGCTGGAGCAGCTCGCGCTTCTCGCGATACGGCAAGAAGGCGCTCTTGAACCCCGAGATGATGAGCTCCTTCAGATCGGACAGCGCGAAGCCGTAGAGCTCGTGACAGAGCAGCAGCTCCTTGCTCACCGTCGTGTGCGTCATCAGGCGGTTGTCGGTGTTGATCGTGACGCGCAGCCCGTACGAATAGAAGAACGGCAACGGATGCGACTCGAAGTCGGGCGCCGCGCCGGTCTGGATGTTCGACGACAAGCAGATCTCGAGCGGGATTCGATGATCGTTGACGTAGTTGAGCAGATCGCCGCTCTCGCGCAGGCGTGTCCCGTGGCCGATGCGGTGCGCCCCGCACGCGTGGATCGCCTGCGAGATCGACTCCGGACCGTACGCCTCCCCGGCGTGCGCCGTGCAGTTGACGTTGTTGTCGCGAATGAGCTGAAAGGCGCGCTGGTGATCCTTGGCCGGGTAGTTGTACTCGGCGCCGGCCAGATCGAAGGCGACGACGCCCCGGTTCTTGAAGGCAATGCACAGCTCGGCCATGCGCAAGCTCGACTCGGGGCTGATCGACCGGATGCCGCAGATGATCACGCCCGAGCGCACGCCGAAGTCACGCTCGCCGGCGCGCAGGCCGTGCAGCACCGCCTCGACGATCAGGGTCAGCGGCAACCCGCGCTGGGTGTGCAGCATCGGCGAGTAGCGCACCTCGAGATAGCGGACGTTCTCCTTGGCGCAATCCTCGACGAGCTCGTAGGCGGCGCGATAGAGCGCCTCCTCGGTCTGCATCACCGACAGCGTGATCTCGAAGGCACGCAGGTAGTCTTCGAGCGACGAGCAGGAATCGCCCTTGTAGAGGATCTTGAACAGCTCGTCGGGATCCGTCGTGGGCAGCGTCACCTTCTGGATGCGGGCCAGATCGAGGATCGTCGAGACCCGCAGGCTGCC
>CAZPEY010000278.1:5538-7413 GCA_964585665.1 uncultured Polyangiaceae bacterium
GACGCAGCGAGCCGTCGAGGTGGCAGTGCAGATCGGTCTTGGGCAGCTACTGGATGAGATCGAGGGTGAGGACTTGCGCCGACATCGGCCGACTATACGCCGATCTTTCGCCGGCGCATCCGCTGGCGCGTGAACACCAGGACGAGCGCCAGACCGCCCAGGCCCGTCAGCAGCACTCCGACGACGAACGAGCGCGGTCGGTAGCGGACCTCGAGGTCGTGCGTGCCCGGCGGCAGCTTGACCGCGAGCCGCCCGCCATCGCGATCGCGCGGGTGCTTCTCGCCGAACTTGACGATCTCGCCAACGCTGGTTCGCCAGTGCTCGTTCCAGTTCGTGTTGAGCAGGACCAGCGTCTCGGCCGAGAGCTCGACGTGCAGCGCGATCCGGCTCGGCGCGAAGCGCGTGATCGTCACTGTGCCCGCCGTCGGCTCCTGCAAGCGCGCCTGCGGCACGTCGCCGAGATCGAGCTCCTTGGCGCGCTGGAGCGGCGACTCCTCGTCACAGCCAATGATGCCGTGGTTGAGCATGATCTCGTCGAGCATCTGCCGCCAGTGGCTCTGCACCTGATAGAGCGGCGCGTTCGAGGTCGGCAGCTTGCGCTCGAAGGTCCCCTTGTAGAGCCACGCGCTGTAGGCGACTGCGTCGACCGCCAGCAGCGCACCCAGGATCCACATCGCCGTCCTACGCCACGGACGCTCGGCCAACACCTTCTGCGCCGTCGCGCCCACCAGCAGCGCCGCCGCGAACACCGTGATCAACACGTACCGCGACGGCACGCGCAGATCCTTGAACAGCGGCAGGTTCTTCATCATCCACCAAGGCCCGAACGGCAAGGCACTCCCCGCCGCGATCGCCAGCCCGATCACGAACAGCAGCCAGAGCTCCCAGCGCGCTCTCCACCAGCGCAGCCCGACGAGCAGGAAGGGCAGCGCCACGTACGGCAGCTTCCACCCGTACTCGTGGAACCAGTAGCGCTTGCCTTCGATGGGATTGAGCCCCTTCCACCACAGGGCGTTGCCGAGGAGAAACGGCAGCCCATTGTGGTCGGTCTCGAACATCGGGCGCGGGTGATCTTTGACGAACTCGAAGACCGGCAGGAGGCGCATCCCTCCGATCACGATCGCGGCAAGCGCCGCCCCGAGGAGCACGATCGCCGGCCGCGCAGAGCGGCGTCGGATCGTCTCGACGATCGCCGACAACGCCAGGAACACGGTCGCCATCGCCGGCGTCGTCGTCCCGCCGAGCCCGACGATCCACGCCATCAGGGCGCCGAGCGGGATCGCCCACTCCCACTCGTCGATCGCGCGACGGTGGCACAGCATCAGGTACGGAAACAGCGCGGCGCCCGCGAAGTTCAGGTGGCCGCTCGACAGGTGGAGCCCGAGCCAGCCGCTGCCGGCGAAGACGATCGCCGCCAGCATCGCGCCGTCCTCGTCGAGCTCCAGGTGTCGCGCCAGGCGATACATGCCGTCCTGCGCGAAGAACAGGTATGCGACGAGCATCAGCTTGGTGCCGAGCGCCGTGCCGAACAGCAACGCCAGCAGAAAGGTCGGCGCCGCGATCGTCGATTGCGGATTGGCCAGATACACCTGGCCGCCGCAGGTCCACGGATTCCAGAGCGGGAAGTCTCCGTACCAGAGCAGGCTGCGCCGACCCGCCTCGATCCAGGCGATGAAGTAGCGGAAGTCGTAGTTGCTCGGGTAGCCGAGCGGCTGCACGAAGATCGGCGCCACCAGCGCGACCGCGAGCGCGACGAACCCCAGACGACGAACGATTTCCCTCTTCGACATGCGCACCAGACCGCGCGCACTCTACGACATAACGGTATAAGGGCGGAATGCAGCACTCCGCAGAATTCTTGGCCGTCGTGGACGA
>CAZPEY010000279.1:0-7357 GCA_964585665.1 uncultured Polyangiaceae bacterium
TGGGGCTGGTTCAAGCACTACCTGTTCGCGTACATCGACGGTGGCTACATCCCGACTCAGGCGTACTCCGTCGATAGCGGCGGCGTCGACGCGGACACGATGATGCCGGTGAAGCTCGAGTTCGAGGGAATTCGGACGCAGAAGTGGTTCTACCCGGCGAAGCGCCCAACAGCCTCGCGCGACCCGGATACGGGCGAGTTCGTCTACATCAAGGATGACATGGGTGAGTACCTGTTCCGCGCCAGTGCACCAGGCCTCTCCAACGCCTCGGCCGCCTTCGCGGGCATGATCACCGACGTTGTCGAGGCGGGGCGCGGCGAGGCTGGGTACTCGCCGGTCTGCGAGCTGTGCGAGTTCGAGGGGTCGACGGCGGATTGGGACGAGTTCCTGCCCCCAAAGAACAACCCGATCCCCCTCTTCACCAATATCGCCACGGCGGTCTGCACGGGTCAGTACGTCTACTGCCCGCAGCAGGCTAACTAACTCGAGGACAACGGAGAACCCTAATGCAGAACCTTCGTTCACGCATCGGAGTTGCCGCGGTCCTGGCACTCGGACTGCTGCTCTCCCCACGCTTCGCCCACGCAGTCGGCGAAGTCAACGGTCGTATCCAAGGCTTCATCACCGAGGCGCAGACCAACGCGCCAGTTCCCGGCGCCGACATCACGGTTCAAGGTCCGAACCTGCCCGGCGGCCCGGTCAAGACTCAGTCTCTCGACGACGGTTCGTACGAAATCGTCGAGCTCCCTCCCGGTCGCTACGACGTCGAGGTCAGCTACGCCGGCGTCAAGCCGATCAAGCGTCGCGTCATCGTCCGTCAGGGTGAAGCGCTGCCGCTCAACATCTCCTGGTCGCCAGAGCTCGCGCAGGCCGAGGTCACGGTCGTCGTCGAAGAGCGCCACATGACCAAGCCCGACTCGACGCAGACCGGTACCGTCCTCACGGCCGACACGCAGGCCAAGGTCGCCACGGGCCGTACGTACCAGAGCATTGCGCTGCAGGTCGCGTCGGTCAACGACGTCAACGGCGGCGGCAACCCGCAGATCAAGGGCGGTCAGTACACGCACAACCGCTGGTTGGTCGACGGTCTCGACATCACCGACCCGGTCACCAACACCTTCTCCGCCAACATCAACTTCGACTCGATCGGCTCGGTCGAGGTCATCACCGGCGGTATGGAGGCGCAGTACAACTCGCTCGGCGGTATCATCAACTTGATCACGCTGGCCGGCTCGGACGAGTGGCACGTCGACACCTCGTTCTACATCAACAACGCCAAGTTCTCGGCGGGCGTGCAGTCGGGCAAGCAGCTCTACAACGATCAGCAGCCCTTCTCCGACATCCAGAAGCCGAACCAGCAGTCGTACAACGCCAACCTCAACGTCGGCGGTCCGCTCATCAAGCACAAGCTGTGGTTCAACTTCTCGTTCGAGTACTGGTTCCGCGAGAGCGCGATTCAGGCCGGCCCACCGCTCTTCATCAAGATGGTGCCGCAGACCTCGCACCGCTTCTTGCTCCGCTTGAAGTTGACCTGGGCACCGAACGACAAGCACCGCGTCACGCTGTCGATGTCGGCCGACCCGGCCTACTTCTCGAACGTCAACCAGGATCCGAGCTACACGCCCCTTGCCCAGGACTTCCAGGGCCAGGGCGGTATCTTCGCCATCTTGCAGTGGGACTGGTTCCGCGCGAAGAACATGAACTTCAACCTGCAGACCGGCTTCCAGTACAGCACCATCGACACCGGCCCGCAGGGTAGGCAGGGTGGGCCGTTTGGCGGTCTGTCGCTCGGTGGCTTCGACAAGGATCCGCGCTTCTCCGGCGACCCGTCGCTGTGGACCTACGACCCGAATCGTCGGCAGCAGAACAACCAGGACGACGGCTCGGTTTGGTTCCAGGGCGGCGCGATCACCTCCAACAAGCGCTGGACCTTCCAGCTCGACCCGTCGCTCTCGCTGCGTGGTCGCGCGGCGGGCTCGCACGACGCCAAGATCGGTATCCAGTTCCGCTACATGCGGTTCGATCTCGACTACGAGACGCCCGGCGGCGGCTACTACATCAACTCGGGCGGCGGTCCGCTCCAGGCTGGTATCTGCAACCCGATGACCGGCATGGGTGGCTGCTTCATGGAGGTCGAGTGGCCGAAGTGGGGTAACTACCAGCAGGGCGTCGCGCTCGGCGCCTTCATCCAGGATCGCTGGAAGCCGATCAAGCGCCTCACCATCACCCCCGGTATCCGTCTCGACTGGGGCTACACGCGCAACTCGCAGGGCCAGACCGTGTCGAACCTGTTCGGCGTCGGTCCGCGTCTCGGTATCAACGTCGACCTGACGGGTGATGCCAAGACGATCTTCTCGGCCTACTACGGTCGCGCGAACGAGACCTCGACCCTCCTCGCGGCGGCGTACGCCGACCTCACCAAGGAGCTCAAGGTCAACTTCTGGGACGGCACGCAGTTCGGCTATGGCTACTCGGTCTACGGCGAGGGTGGCTACCAGATCGATCGCAACCTGAAGACGCCGCACACGGACGAAGTGACCCTCTCGCTCCGTCGCGAAATCTTCCGCAACACGTCGGCGAACATCGACTACACGTACAAGCGCGTCTCGAACATCTGGGAAGGCGTCGAAGTCAACCAGATCTGGGATCCGTCGGGTACGCGCGTCGTCGGCTACGTCAACGGCCAGCCGCAGCAGATCATCCAGTACACGACGCCGGACGCCAACAAGCGTGAGTACCACGGCCTCGACTTCATCGTCGAAGGTCGCCCGACGCAGAACTGGGACTTCCTCGCTTCCTACTCGGTGTCGTGGCTGTTCGGACGTGGTGCGGAGCAGATGGGTCAGATCGGCTCGGTGCCGTCGGCCTTCTACAACCCGCGCTTCTACGACTTCTTCGCGGGCTTCCTCCCGGAAGACATCCGTCACAACCTGAAGGTCCGCGCGTCGTACACGTGGAAGGGCCTCAACCTCGGTGCGACCCTCAACTGGACGACGGGCGTGCCGCGCACCAAGCGCTTCTTCAGCGACACCGATGGTGGTTACACGACGCTCCGCGCGCCGATCGGCACCGATCCGGGTGCGGACGGCAACGACCCGAAGAAGGTCTCGGAGTTCCGCCTGCCGTCGGCGCTCGGTATGAACGCCCGCGTCTCGTATGACTTCCACCACCTCATCAAGCAGCACATCATCGTCCTCATCGACATGTTCAACATGCTCGGCCTCAACGCCCCGGCGTCGGTCGAGTCGACGGACATTGCGAACTTCGGCCAGGTTACGTCGCGCCAGAATCCGTTCCGGTTCCAGCTCGGTCTGCGCTACGTCTACTAACCGATAGTCAACACGCTTTACCAAACGGGCGGGGTGGGCAACCACCTCGCCCGTCTTCTTTTGTCGGCCCCCATCCCTACATAAATCGTTGCCTTGGCTCCCGCCTTTGGGGTAGGCAGCCATACATCGGTATCGAGCCATAAAAACTTGGGGGCTCGCGGAGGTTCTTAATGCGGTCGATTCGCCTACTCTTCGTCGTCGCGTGCGTGGCCCTGACTGGCTGCCCGAGCAACGACGGCGGCAACAACAACAAGAAGGACGGCGGCGGCCTGCCTGACGGCTTCATCAACGAAGGCTGCGTCAACGCCACCGACTGCGACGACGGCGACCCCTGCACCGAGGATCGCTGCACCAACAAGAAGTGCACCTACCGGGCGAAGGACTGCAGCGAGGCCAATGACGCCTGCAACACCGGCGTCTGCGACCCGAGCGATGGCTCCTGCGTCAAGGAGCCGGCCAACGACAACGCAGTCTGCACCACCTCCTCGGACGCGCCTGGAACCTGCTCGGGCGGCTTCTGCGATCCGGCGCCGACCTGCAGCACCGACGGGTACCTGTCGTGCAGCTACTCGACGACGGACACCAACTCGACGAGCGGCAGCTCGGTCATCTCCGACTACCAGTGCGTGCAGGGCCTGACCGGTCCTGAGTACGCCTACTCGTTCTATACGAGCACCGACAAGCGCATCAAGCTGACCTTGACCTCGACGGCGGACCTCGACCTCATCGTGCTCAAGGGCTACGACTGCGTCGCCACCGCCGAGTGCGTCGCCTCGGCGACCACCGCCGGCTCGGGCAACGAGACGCTCGAGTTCGACGCCAAGGCGGGTGAAGACTACGTCGTCGTCGTCGACGGGCGCAATGGCGCCAAGGGCGACTACACGATCACGGTCGACTGTGAGGGCTGCAAGCCGAAGCAGGCGCTGGCTTGCAACCAGACCGTGATGGGCGACACGACCTCGGCGACCGCGACGACCACCGTCGGGGGCCTCTACTGCATGCTCGGCGCCGGTGGCCCCGAGGAGGTCTACACCGTCGACGTCGCTCCAGGAACGCGCTTCCGCATCACCATGTCGGGCGCGGCCACCGAGCACGATCTCATCGCCTTCCCCGACGAGAACGGCAAGTGCGCCGATCCGTACTGCTCGGAGTACAGCACCAACGACAACCCGATGAACGACACGGTTACGGTCACCAACGACGCCAGCTCCTCGACGACCAGCAAGTACTCGGTCGTCGTCGACGCCCGCGCGACGGGCGGCGCCTACCAGCTCCAGGTCGACTGCCCGATCCTCTGCAACGCGGGCGCCGGCTCGCTCGGGTGCGACTCGGGCAAGCTGACCGCGAAGAACGACGACGCCAAGAGCACCAAGCTGATCGACAGCTACTCGTGCAAGGACGCCGTCGGTCTGACCGGCAACGAGATGATCTACGAGTTCTCGCCGTACTACGATGGCGACTACACCATCGATCTGAGCGGCCTGACCGCCAACCTCGCGCTGATGGTCATCGAGGCCGACGGCTACTACTCGAGCGCGGTCTGCGATCCGACGGCGCTCTGCGTCGCGTCGAACCTCGCGGATGGCGCCTCGAAGTCGGTCACCTTCACCGCCGACTCGTACAAGATGTACTACATCATCATCGACGGGAAGGACGGCGCGCCGAGCAACTACAACCTCAAGGTCAACTCGACGCTCTGCCCGGCGCCCTCGTGCTACGAGTCGAGCAACGAGCTGTCGTGCACGTACCGCGTCGACGCACGCGCCAACAACGATCCGAAGCGCTCGAAGAACCTCATCGACACCTGGGCGTGCGGCACGAACATGACCGGCAACGAGGTCATCTACCAGGTGCCGATCGACAAGGACGGGAGCTACAAGATCGAGCTCGTCAACGCTCCAACGGGGATCAACCTCTTCGTCCTCAAGGGCCTCTCGTACGACTGCGATCCGACGACGACCTGCGAGGTGGTCACCAACAAGGCGGCGACGATCAACGCCAAGGCGGGCGACTACTACTACGCCATCGTCGACGGCAAGGACGGCCTCTCGGCCGACTACAAGATCCAGATCAGCTCGACCGCGTGCGGCGCAGCGAAGTGCGTCAACCCGTACGAGAGCCTCGACTGCAACACGACCAAGACCTACGCCGGCCGCAACGACGCGTCGGGCGCGACCCGCAACGTCAACAAGTGGGACTGCTCGACGAGCGACAAGTACACCGCCGCCGAGTTCGTCCACTACTTCTCGCCGCCCAAGGCCGGCATGTACACGGTACAGCTGGCGGGCCTGACCGCTGACCTCGACCTCATGGTCATCGAGGCGGACAGCACGACGTGCAAGGCCGACGCGCCCTGCGCCAAGACGACCCAAAACGGCACGACGAACGCCATCTCCTCGAACGACAACCCAGCGATGGCCACCGAGTCGGTGACGTTCTACGCCAAGGCGGGCAAGAAGTACTTCTTCGTCGTCGACGGCTACTCGGAGACCGGGGCCGAGGTGGCGAGCGACTACATCATCTTCATCTCGAGCTGCGAGCCCTAAGGGCGCCCCTAGCCTCGCACTCCACTCCTCGGTAGAGTCGGGCATGCTCCGGCTCTTCCTCCTCCTCACGCTCCTGCTCTCCAGCGCGGCTCACGCTGCGTCCTCCAAAAAAGCCGCCACGGCCCCGCCGCCGGACGCCAAGCAATGGACCCTGCCCAACGGCCTCGCGGTGGTGTTCCTCGCGGAGCACAAGGCGCCGATCGCCACCGTGCAGGTCTTCTATCGCGTTGGCGCCAAGGACGAACCCGCCGACAAGCGTGGCATCGCCCACATGTTCGAGCACATGATGTTCAAGGGCAGCCAGCGCGTTCGCCCTGAGCTCCACGCTCAGTTCGTCGCGTCGGTCGGCGGCGAGGACAACGCGTTCACCTCCGACGACGTCACGGGCTATCACAACACGGTGCCCCCGGCTGCGGTCGACTTCGTGCTCAAGCTCGAGGCGGACCGGATGCGCGGGCTGGTCTTGCAGCAGTCGACGATCGACTCGGAGCGCGAGGTGGTCAAGGAAGAGCTGCGGATGCGGGTCGAGAACTCGCCCGTCGGCAAGGCGCGGCTGCGCGCGCTCGAGCTCGCCTTCACCAAGCACCCCTATCGCATCGCGGCGATCGGCAAGAAGGAGATGATCGACAGCATCACCCTCGAGGACTGTCAGCAGTTCTACGATCGCTACTACCAGCCGAACAACGCCATCCTGGTGGTGGTCGGCGATCTCGACGAGGGTAAGCTGCGCGAGTCGGTCGAGAAGCACTTCGGGCCGATCCCGCGTGGCAAGGACATCGAGAGGACGCAGATCACCGAGCCGGCGCAGACCGAGACCCGTGAGGATCGACTCCAGCTCCCGGTGCAGCGCCCCGTGATGATGGGCGCGTATCACACCGTGCCCGCGTCGTCCGAGGATCAAGCGGTGTTCGACGTGCTGCAGACCATCCTCTCCGACGGACAGTCGTCGCGCCTCTACCAGCGCCTGGTGCGCAAGGACAAGCTCGCCGTCTCGGCTGGCGGCTTCGTCCTCGAGTACCAGGATCCCGGCTTGTTCGCGCTGTTTGCGGCCTTCCTTCCCGACGCGGACACCGCCAAGATCCGCGCCGCGTTGCTCGACGAGATCAAGCGAATCGTCGATCTGCCGGTCGGTGGCGAGGAGCTGCGGCGCGCCAAGAATCAGCTCGCCACATCGGCGGCGTTCCGTCGCGAACGCGTCACCTCGTTGGCGATGGCGATCGGCACCGATGCGGTGATGGCCAACGACCCGCTGCGCTTGTGGAAGATGCCAGCGCGCTATGACGCCGTGACGGCGGCGGACATCCAACGGGTCGCCAAGCGCTACCTCCAGCCATCCAACCTGTCACTCGTGACCCTCGTGCCTGCAGCCCAAGGAGGTGCGAAGTGAGACTGGCCCTGCCTCGCACCACGACCCTGGCCCTGGCCACCACGCTCGCGGCGTGTGCGACGACCCCGCCGCCGGCCGCGCCCCCGCCCGCCGTC
>CAZPEY010000280.1:0-7354 GCA_964585665.1 uncultured Polyangiaceae bacterium
AGTCGCCCGACCACGGGTCGATCGAGATCCCGCCCGGCACGGTGACGACGACGGTCAGGATCAGCGGCGGGTCACCGGCCTGTCGGCGATCGACGCGATGCTGCGGGCCAGCCTCGCCGAGGCCGGGCAGCAGCTCGTCTACGGACAGTGCGCCGCCGACGAGCGCAATCAATCGATCGTCTCGATCGTGGCCTACACGTTCCCGGTTACTGGCAAGCCCGTCGACGCGCTCAACTAGCGGCGGCCCTGCCCATATAGTCAAGGAGGTTGACGATGACTCGAACCTGGTGGCTCGGTGCTCTGGCGACGGTGGCGTTCGCCGGCGGCTGCGGCATCAAAGAGGAGATCTACAACGCCAAGGTCGCCGAGCTGAACAAGACCAAGGCGGCGCTCGAGGCCGAGCAGTCGGCGCGCAAGGCGTGCGACAAGCGCCAGAGTGAGCTCGACGGCGAGGTCGCGGCGCTCAAGCAGCAGCTCGCGGCCCTCGGGCAGGACATGAGCTCGACCAAGACCGACCTCGAGAGCGCCAAGAAGCGGGTCGAGGAGCTGCGGCGCGCGCAGGAGCAGGCCGAGAAGCGGGCCCAGCAGTTCCGCGACATGGTCACCAAGTTCAAGTCGATGATCGACGCGGGCAAGCTCCAGGTCGAGTTCCGCAACGGCTTGATGCTCGTCAAGCTGCCGGACAACATCCTGTTCGACTCGGGCAAGACCGATCTCAAGCCCGCCGGGCAGGAGGCGATCAAGCAGGTCACGCAGATCCTGGCCTCGATCCAGGGTCGCAACTTCCAAGTGACCGGCCACACCGACAACATCCCGATCGGCAAGGGCGGCAAGTTCAAGTCGAACTGGGAGCTGTCGGCTCAGCGCGCGGTCGAGATCGTCAAGTTCATGGCGGCCAACGGCATGGACCAGAAGCGGCTGTCGGCCGCTGGCTACGCGGATCAGCTCCCGGTCGCGAGCAACGACGACGACAAGGGCCGCAGCCAGAACCGGCGCATCGAGATCGTGGTCGTGCCGAACATCGAGGAGCTCCCGGGCCTCGACGAGGTCAAGTCGAAGAGCTAGCCTCGCGCTGCCTGAACCCCGCCTACCCGTTGTCTGGATTCCCAAGATAAATAGTCAATATCCTTGACCCTGCACCTGGCGGAAAGTTGACACTCGCCCCTTCGTGCGGTAAAGCTCCCGCCAGACTGTAACGGGGTCCGGCTTGTCACAAAAAGCGGTTCGAGAAATCACCCAAAAACTACCGACGCTGCGCGACCACTGGGTCGCCGTCGATTCGACGCCGTCCGAGGCAGCCCGGCCGCAGCTCGCGGCCCTCGAGTCTGGCGCCATCGTCGTCGACGCGGACGAGGAGCTCGACGCCCTCTGCGCCCGCATCGCCGCCACCGGACAGACCTCGCTCACGATCCTCTACGCCGGCGACCGCTAGGCCCCGCACGGCCTCGCCCCTCCACCCACATCTGCTCCCTTCTCCGTCGGTGACCGCACCGCGGCCACGCGCCATTTCGATAGCGCGCCTCATCGAGAAAAGGTAAGGTTAACGTGAGCCGGTCCGCGTTGATCGGCGGAGGTCGCCCCCATGAGCAGCATGCGAACGGCAGTCTCGGTCGCTTGGGTCGGGCTGGTGGGCTTTGCGGTTGGATGCAGCAACGCCCCGCCGGTCAAGCGTGCCCCGGTCGCCGCGGCCGTCGCCGCCCCGCGCACCGTCGATACCTCCGGAGTTTGGGACTGGATGCACCGCTCGAACGACGAACAGGGCGACATGCGCCTCGAGCAGGAGGAGTGGCACCTCGTCCAGGCCGGCACCCGCATCGACGGCTACTACGACCGCGCGGTGACGATGATGTCGTCCGACGATCGGCTGTTCCGCTGCAACCAGCGCCTCGGCTTCACCAAGCTGACCCGGGTGCACGTCTCGGGGCAGATGGTCGGCAACCGCCTCATCCTGCGCGAGACGCGCTACGAGACGAGCCCGGGCCCGTGCGACGACGGCGCGCGACAGCTCGTGGAGTATACCGGCGTCGTGCGCGGCGAGTCGCTGGCGCTGCGCTGGGGCCCCGACGCCGGGCAGACCCTGGTCCGGCGCTCGCCTGACGCGACGGCCGGCAACAACATCATGCCCGCCCAGCTCGCGTCCTGGAAGCCGCAGCAGGCGGCGCGCCCGACCGGCGGCGTCTCGGTCCCCGTCGACGGCGACTGGGAGTGGGAGCTGCGGTCGATTGACGCCGAGGGCGACGAGCGGCTCGAGCGCGAGGTCTGGCACCTGGCCGAGACCAGCGACGGCGTGCGCGGCCACTACGAGCGCACCGTGCGCCGGATTCGTGGCGGCGGCGTGTTCACCTGCAACCAGGCCGATCGGTTCGAGACGGTGACGCGCTACGAGATCAGCGGCCAGCGGTTCGGCGAGAAGGTGTCGCTCACCGAGAGCGCGTACAAGGTGCAACCGTCGCCGTGCGACAACGGCCTGCGCCGCCTCGACACCTACCAGGGCCACGTCGCCGACAGCGACTCGCTGGTCCTGTCGTGGGGGCCTGGCAACCAGCTCCTGCGTCGCAAGAAGTAGCCTCCGCCCTGCCCCGCCTCGGCTCCATTCCACTTGATCTCCCGCAACGAATTGCCTAGCGTCCGCGCCATGAAGTACGCGCAAATTTTGCTCTTCGGACTCGCGCTCGTGGCCTGCAACGACGACGGCCTCGGCATCAACAACAACACCGACGGCGGCAACAAGAAGGACGGCATGTCCACGGTGGACATGACCGTCAACAACAACCCCGGGCAGGACCTCGCGATGAAGCCTCCGGGCGACGGCGCGGTCCTTGGTGACCTCAAGGGCGTGTCGTGCGGCAACGAGAGCTGTACGTCGACCCAGCAGTGCTGCGTCCAATCGACGGGCGGGATGAATTTCTCTGCGATGTGTGTCGCCCCGGGCCAGTGCGCCGACGGCGGCCTCGTCGCCGCGTGCGACGGGCCCGAGGACTGCCCATCGAGCGACCAGGGCTGCTGCGTCGACGTCAACGTCGCGTTCGGCGGCATGTCGATGAACCCGTCGGGCTCGGGAGGCGCAAGCTGCATGGCGACGTGCCAGGCCTTCGCCGACATCAACACGGACACGGGCGTCGCCAATATCAAGTCGGCCCTCTGCCACCAACCGTCAGACTGCGCCGGCCTCGTCGGGGATGTGAACCTGCCGATCCTCGGGATGCAGAAGGATCAGGCGTTCAGCGCGTGCTGCAGCGCCAGCCAGGGGGGCGCCACACTCACGTTCTGCGCGCCGGAAATCGCCGCGACATTCGGCAGCTCGTTCGGCATCGAGTGCCAGTAGGCCGCTCGGCTGTCGCTGAGCGATTTCGCACCACCCCGTGCGATTCCGCACGAAATCCTGAATAATCTCAACTAGTTGTTGCGCTGCAGCGGGGGCTTCATTAGCCTCGCTGCATGCACCAAAGCACCAGCCCCGAATTCGACATCGTCATCGTTGGCGGCGGCCTCGCGGGCTGCAGCATGGCCCACTTCCTCGCTGACGGGTCGCGCTCGATCCTCGTCCTCGAGGCGCGCGCTGGCAAGAACCCGCGCTTCAACGGCGAGCTCATCCACCCGACGGGCGTCGACGTGCTGCGCAAGATGCCTGGGATCCTGCCGGCGCTGGCGGCGCGCGGCGGCGTCGAGGTGCGCGGCTTTGCGTGCAGCGAAGATCCCTCCCAGCCGATCCAGCTCCTGCCCTACGACGAGATCCCCGGCTCGGGCCAGGGCTTCGCGATCGATCACCACGACCTCGTCGAGGTCCTGCGCGACTCGGCCAAGCGCCTGCCGCGCGTCACGCTGCGCTTCGGCGAGCGCGTCGTCGAGGTGCTGCGCGACGAGGAGCGCGTCACCGGCGTGCAGACGACCAGCGGCCCGATCCGCGCCAAGCTCGTGCTCGCCTGCGACGGCCGCCACTCGAAGATGCGCGCGCTCATCGGCATCAAGGAGCAGGCGACGCTGCTGTCGTTCACCGCCGCGGCGCGCCTCGTCGACTGCAAGTCGCCCGCGCCGGGCTACGGCCACATCTTCCTCGGTGGACCAGCGCCGATCCTCGTCTATCCGATCTCGGCGCGCGACAGCCGGACCTGCGTCGATCTGCCGATCCTCGACGGCGAGGAGCGCGGAACAAAGGCGGTCATCGAGCGCATGCGGCGCGACTACCTCGACTACTTCCCAGTTGGGACGCGCGCGCCGATGGCCGCTGCCCTCGACGCCGGCGAGGTCGAGATGGCGGCCAACTACGCCATCAAGACCAACGAGTGCGTCGTGCCGGGCATGGCGCTCATCGGCGACGCGTGCGGCTGCTCGCACCCGATCACCGCGGGTGGCATGACGGTGGGCCTGCACGACGTCGAGCTCCTCGGCGAGCTCCTCCGCGGCGTGCCGCTGGCCAACCCGATCGGCGTCGACCGGGCGCTCGCCGAGTACGAGCGCCGTCGCTACCAGTTCGTGCGCGCCCGCGAGATCCTCGCTGACGCGATCTACGAGGTGTTCCGCGGCGTCGACGACGGCACGCGCGCCATCCGCGCCGGCATCTTCCGCTACTGGCGCGCCGACATGGAGCATCGGGCCAACTCGATGGCGCTGCTGTCGGGCCGCGAGAGTCGCCTGCCGAGCTTCCTCCGCGAGTACCTCACCGTCGCGTCGATGTCGACCTCGACGGTGCTGCGTGGCGCGGTCAACGAGCCGACGCTGCGCGGCCGCGTCAAGTCGCTCTATGGTCTGACCCAGAAGTCCTTCCAGAAGCTGCGCCTCGTCGCCCGCAACGTCGCCGACGGCCAGCTCGCAGTGTGACCGCGGCCACCGCCGAGGCCTGAATTCCGCCGTATCCTTTCCGTCGTAGGGTCATTGGATCTACGCTTCGGCAAGGAGACTACGACATGCGGCACCTCGGACTGGTTGGCTTGCTCTCCCTCCTCACCACCGTTGCCGTCGGCTGCGGCGAGCCCGTCCCGCACGCCCCGGGCACTCGCACCCCGCCCGATCCGAGCAGCTTCACGCGCGCCTACGGCGTCCAGCCGGGCACCGGGCTCTCGTTCGAGGGCGACGACTGGGGCTATGTCGTCACCGCGGACGGCTTCGGCGGCTTCTCCCTCGCCATGCTCGGCGATCCGCGCTACCCGACCCTGCAGGACCGCTTCTTCGGCTCGGTCTACGTCGGCTCCTCGACGGTGAGTGACCTCGGCGCCTGCGGCGGCTGCACCGCAGTGACGCCGACGGCGGTGTCGGCGACGCGCCTCGACTTCGACGCGCTCGTCCTCGGTGTCGACCAGGCCGGCTTCACCTTCAAGCACAACGGCGGCGGCGGCCAGCCGGTCTACCTCGATCTCTACGTCGACGGCAGCCACTTTGGCGGGTGGAAGATTCACTTCGTATCGAGTGACACCGGCCAAGTAGCGTATGCTCCGGAGAACCCGCTTGCTGTGATCTCCCCCTGACCGGGGGCTGAATGAGAGGAGTGTCCATGCGCGTACTGCCTGCCGTCTTCTGCTCCGTGTTGCTTGCCTCGGGCTGCATCGTCGTCGACAGCTCGGGCGATTCGGACAACGACAACGACGGCATCATCAACTCGCTCGACGACTGCCCCAATCAGCCCGAGACGGTCAACGGCTACCTCGACCAGGACGGCTGCCCCGACATCAACCCGGTGGTCGGGGTGCGCACCCCGCCGTCACCGTCGAGCTACTCCACCCAGTATGGCGTCAAGCCGGGGGCAGGCCTGTCGTTCGAGGGCGCGGAGTGGGGCTACGCGGTGACCGCGGACGGCACGGGCGGGTGGACGCTGTCCTTCGTCGGCAACCCGGATCTGTCGCAGAACCGCTTCTTCGGCACGGCGTACGTCGGCACTGGCACGGTGGGCAGCGTGCAGGCCTGCCAGACCTGCCAGGCGGCGGGCACCTCGTCGGTGTCGGCGACGCGCATCGACTTCGACGCGACGCTGTCGGGCGCCGCGCTCGCCGGCTTCACCTTCGTCCACGATCGCAACTCGGCGAGCGACCCGATCTACCTCGACCTCTACGTCGACGGGTACCAGAGCGGCGTCTGGAAGATCTACTTCGTCTCGACCGACACCAACTCGGTCGGGACGTCGCCCGAGAACCCGGTCGCGCTCGTCTCGCCCTGATCGCACCCCGCTCCGACCTGCCTCGCCGCGCTTTCCTCCCCCGCCCGTTTCGTGGCACCGTGTCCTCCCATGATTCGCGTCGCGCCCGGCGGGCCCGCCATCGCCATTTCCAACAATCAGTCGGAGTTTGCCGTCCTCGACGGTGGGTTGATTCGCTTCTACTCCTCGTCGAGCGGCGAGCTGCTGGGCGAGATCGAGGTGGCGCTCGGCGAGGGCGAGCTCGGCTACGTCGGCGTCGATCGGCTGGTCGCGGTGATCCGGACGGGCGACCACACGTGGGTGGCGCTGATTCGGCGCAGCGATCGCACGGTGCTGTCGCGCGCCGAGCTGACCGGACCGCAGCGCCTGGTCGTCGGGTTCTCTGAGCGGATCATCCTGCTCGATCCGGCCGCCGAGCGCCCTCGTCTCGGCTCGATCGCCGCGGACTCGATCGGCTTCGAGCCGCTGCAGGTGCGCACGCCGCTGCGCTTCGCGTGCGTCACCCCCGAGGAGGAGTTTCTCCTCGCAGCGCGCGACGAGGTCCTGCGCTGGGATCCGGTCCACAAGCGCGCCGTCGCCCGGCTTCACCTGCCGATCGATCCGCAGATCACGCGGGCAGGCTTCGCGACGCGCCATCGGCAGCTCTGGATGGTCCGCGGAGATCGGCTGCGCGTCTTTCGCTTCTCCGACGGAAGACCGCAGGGCGAGCTGCGCGCCAGTGGCAAGATCGAGGAGGTCGCGTTCGAGCCCGCGTCGTCGCGGATCGTGCTGCTGGTGCAAGCAGGTGAGCAGCGCCTGCTCGAGCAGATCGATCTCGGCACGAGCGAGGTCCTCCCGCTCGGACCGCCGCAGCACCAGTCGATCGCCGTAATCGAGTCGACGCCGCCGTGGCTGGTCGGCGTCGATGCGGGCGGCGAGCCGGTGCGCACCCCGCTTCAGCCGCCGAGCATCCTCGGTGAGTTCATCGTCGAGCAGCCCAAGCGCCCGCCGGGCGACGGCGCGATGCGCGGCGATTGGCGGAGCCGGTTGCGTCCCAAGCGCGCCGGCGAGGCCGGCGCGCACGAGCCGGCGGAGGAGGCACACGAGCCGGACGCGGACGCCCCTGCTCCCGAGGGGGAAGACGAGGACGAGCAGCTCGAGGCGCAGCCCGCGCCGGCCCGCCCGGCGTCGCTCGGGCGAGGCGGGCGCAGCGCCGCCCCAGCAGGGGAGCGCGCCCGCGGTGCGGCG
>CAZPEY010000281.1:0-5334 GCA_964585665.1 uncultured Polyangiaceae bacterium
GACGCTTGCGCGCCTCGCGCATCTTGCGCTTGCGCTTGACGCTCGGCTTCTCGTAGAAGCGGCGGCGCTTGATCTCCTGCAGGATGCCCTCTTTGGACATCTTCTGCTTGAGGATCTTCATCGCCTTTTCCAGGTTGTCGCGAACTTCGACCTCAAGGGGTCGGCCTAGCTGATTATCCACGAAACGCCTTGTTCTTCTGGTTACAGGTTGAAGGTACGGGTTGAGGCCCGGGTAGGTAGCAAGCGCGGCGGGCCGGGTCAAGCGAATTTGGCCGGAGTGGCGAAATTCTGGTGGTGGTCTAAACTACCGATTCACTCGCCTGCACTTCTTGCGTGGTCTCCGGCAGATCTCTGTCACCTTCGCTTGACATCATGAAAATCAGGCCCCTAACATCCGCCCGTCGCATCGCGGCATCGCGTGCGATCAAATTCTTGCACAAGGGATTGGGATGAATCGAACTGTCGTTCGTAGTTTGGCCCTGTTTGTTGCCCCGATCGTCGCTGGCGTGCTCACCACCGGCGTCGCCGACGCGGCGCCGAAGAAGAAGAAGCCCGCCGACAACGACATGACCTTCGAGGTCGACTCGGTCGGCCCCGGCGAAGGGGCGCCGCCACCGACGAGCGGCAAGCCGGCGAGCAGCAAGCCGGCCGCGCCTCCGGCCGGCATGTCGGTCAAGAAGTCCAAGCCCGCCGACAACAAGCCCGCGGGCGCGGCGAGCAAGACGCTCGAGCGCGCGCTCAAGCTCTACGACACCGAGGACTACGCCATGTCCTCGATCGAGCTCAACAAGGTCATCGAGGGCCAGACCAAGGACGACGAGGCGAACAAGCAGCGCGCCGAGTTCTTCATGGGCAAGGCGCTCTTCAACATGAAGTACTACTCGGCGTCGCTGTCGTACTTCGATCGCATCGTCCAGAAGGGGCCGGAGCACCGCTACTACGGCAAGACGCTGCAGTGGCTGGCGTCGCTGTCGCGCTTCCTCCCCGAGTCGGCGGGCGTGCTCGAGAAGATCGGCGTCTACACCCGCCAGGATCTCGAGCAGCCGGCGCTCGAGCCGGTGCGCGACGAGCTGTACTACCTGCTCGGCCGCTTCCACTACGCCAAGGGGCACTTCAAGGACGCCATCGATCTTTTTGCGGCGGTGCCGCAGAAGTCGGAGTTCTTCCCGAAGGCCAAGTTCTTCGAGGGCATCACCTACGTCCGCGAGAACAAGGGCAAGGAGGCGTCCGACTCCTTCAAGGCGATCCTCCGCAAGGTCAAGGAGTACGACGACCCCAAGAAGGTGCCCAAGGTACTGCGTGAGTTCGAGGAGCTCGCCAACCTGTCGCTCGGCCGCGTGTTCTACACGACGCGCCAGTGGCTGCAGTCGATCAAGTACTACGAGAAGCTGCCGCAGCTCTCGCCCGACTGGCTGGCGTCGCTGTTCGAGGCGTCGTGGGCCTACTACCAGATGGACGGCGACTCGAAGGCGCTCGGCAACATCCACTCGGTCAACTCGCCGTTCTTCGAGAACGAGTTCTATCCCGAGGCGTACATTCTCAAGGCCGTCATCTACTTCAACCGCTGCAACTTCGACCGCTCGCGTGAAGCGATCGACGAGTTCAACAACATCTTCCCGCACCTCAAGAAGGAGCTCGACGAGGTCCTCGCCAAGTACCCGGACAACGCGCAGTTCTACGACTACGTGATCAAGGTCCGGTCGGGTGAGGCGGGCCTCGGCAAGCGCGTCCAGCGCGCGGCGGCCGGTGCGCTCTCGGACCGCACGCTGGTCAAGACGATCGAGTACGTCAACGAGCTCGACCGCGAGCTGCAGAGCCTCGAGAAGGCCGACCCGGCGTGGAAGTCGACCGCCGTCGCGGGCAACATCCTCCAGGACCTGACGCTGCAGAAGTCGCTCGCCGCCAACGAGGCGGGCCAGCTCGCTCGCACGCGCCTGCAGCGCCTGACGCGCGAGATCCAGGACCTGATCAAGCAGTCGATCAAGGTCGAGTACGAAACCCTCAACGCCCTCAAGGGCTCGCTGACCGCCGGGCTCATCGGCGACCAGGCCAACGTCAACCCGAACGCCAAGGTCGTCAACCGCATCGTCATCGACGACGAGCACTATCAGTGGCCGTTCGAGGGTGAGTACTGGAAGGACGAGCTCGGGTACTACCGCTTCAAGGTCTCCAACAAGTGCGAGAAGAAGTAATGAGCAAGCAGTGGATTGCCGCCGGAGTGCTCGCGGCCTTCGTCGCAACACCGGCGTTCGCGGCCAACCCGCCGCCCAAGTACACCAAGAAAGAGGCGGAGATCACCGCCAACCAGACCGCGCTGTCCAAGCCCGCGCAAGCGAGCAAGGACGACAAGAAGAAGCCGACGATCAACATCGAGGACATCTTCGGCGGCCTGGGCGAGCAGGTGAAGTCGGTCACCGACGAGCAGGTCAAGGTGCTCCAGCGCCTCATCGACTCGACGGCGGACTCCGATCCGGAGAAGCCGGACCTGCTCTACCGCATGGCGGGCCTCTTTGCCGAGCAGCAGCGCTACTACAACTTCCGGGCGCGTGATCTCGACCAGAAGATCTATACCCAGGAGCAGAAGGGCGACAAGGCCGGCGCCGACAAGATGAAGGCGCAGCAGACGGACTACTTGAAGCGCGAGCAGCAGTGGCTCCTCGGCGCGGTCAAGAAGTACCTCGAGGTCGCCGACGGGGAGAAGTACCAGAGCTACAAGCGCATGGACGAGGTGCTCTTCTACCTCGCCTACCTGCTGACCGAGGTGAAGAAGGAGGATGCGGCGCGCAAGTACTTCAAGCGCCTCATCAAGGACTTCCCGAAGTCGAAGTTCATCCCCGACGCATTGTTCGCGTTCGGCGAGTACTTCTTCGAGCAGAAGCAGCTCGAAGAGGCGCTCACGTTCTACGACAAGGTCCTGCAGTTCCCGGACTCGCGCGTCTTCGGCTACGCCAAGTACAAGAAGGGCTGGGTCTACTACAACCTCGGCGACTTCAAGGGCGCGCTGGCGACCTTCGTCGACGTCATCGAGATGACGGAGAAGGGCGGGGGCTCGCAGACCAAGGTGGGGCGCATCGCGCTCAACAAGGAAGCCAAGAAGGACTCGGTCCGCGCCTACGCGCGCGTCGGCACGCCGGAGAAGGCGTGGCCGTTCTTCCAGCGCATCGGCGGCGACTACGCCCCGACGATGATGGAGGCGCTCGCCGAGCTCTACAACGGCCAGGGTCAGTTCGACGACTCGATCAAGATCTTCCGCGAGCTGATGAAGCTCTTCAAGGACTCGCCCAAGCTCTGCTTCTGGCAGAACGAGGTCCTTCGCAACACGCTGTCCCGCACCGGCGCCAAGGCGCACCCGGACAACGTCAAGGAGCTGCAGCGCCTCGCCGCGGTCTACGACAAGTTCAAGGACAGCAAGAACCTCAAGCAGGAGACGGTCGACGAGTGCCGCGACACCACCGCCGGCTCGCTGCGTGAGCTCGCGACGGTGTGGCACAAGGAAGCGCAGAAGACGAAGGACAAGGACGTCTACTCGCTCGCGCAGTACCTCTACAAGGAGTACCTCAAGAACTTCCCGAAGGAGAAGGACATCTACCTGATGACCTTCTACTACGCCGAGCTCCTCTTCACCCTCGGTGCGGCGGGCGAGACGCCGAAGTACTGCGAGGCGGCGCCGGTCTACACCAAGGTCGTCGAGCTCGATCCGGATCCGAAGGCCAAGTGGCTGAAGGAGGCGGCGTACGCGGCGGTCATCTCTTGGAAGAACTGCTTGGCGGTCGACGACACCGGTGGCGACACGAAAGAGAAGCAGATCGAGAAGCGCAAAGAGGTCGCCAAGCTCAAGCAGAGCGCGAAGGGCAAGGAGAAGGGCAGCGAGGAGCAGAAGCCGGTCGAGCTCGCCGAGAAGCCGATCCCCGAGAACAAGAAGAAGATGATCGAGGCGTTCGACACGTACATCAAGTACGTCCCGAACTCCCCCGAGCTCATCAAGATCAAGTGGCAGAAGGCGTACATTTACTACGAGGCCAACCACTTCGACGACGCGATCCCGCTGTTCAAGGACATCGTCGAGAACCACAAGACCGACGAGCTGGCGATCTACGCGGCGAACCTCCTGCTCGATTGCTACGGCATCAAGAAGAACTACCGCGAGCTGCGCAAGAGCGTCGAGAGCTTCCTCGTTACCGAGGAGTTCAAGAAGAACGACGATCTGCAGAAGCAGCTCCTCGTCTTGAAGGCGGGCCTCACCCGCAAAGAGATCGAGCAGATGGAGTCGGAGAAGAAGTACCGCGAGGCCGCGGTGCTCTACAAGCAGCTGGCCGAGGCGAACGCCGCCGACCCGAAGTGGGACGAGATGGTCTACAACGCCGCGGTCAACTTCGAGCGCGCCAAGCTGATCGGCCTCGCGGTGCAGATGCGCCAGTGGCTGATCAAGACCAAGCCCGACTCGACGCTGGCCAAGAAGGCGATCTACCAGGTCGGCCGCAACTTCCAGGACATCGTCGTCTACGACGCGGCCGCCGAGCAGTTCGAGCAGTTCGCGGCGAAGTACCCCGGGGAGAAGGAGGCGTCGACGGCGCTCTACACCGCGAGCTTCTTCCGTCGCGGTCTCGGTGACAACGACAAGTCGATCGCGGACACCAACCTCTTCGTCAAGCTGTACGGCGCGCGCAAGGAGTTCGTCGACCAGGCCGCTGGCGTCAACTTCGGCGAGGGCCAGATCTACGAGCAGGCCAAGGACTGGGACAAGCTGGTCAAGCACTTCCGCCAGTACCTGACCAACTGGGGCCTAAAGGGCGGCGTCGATCGTCAGATCATCGCCCACGTCAAGATGGGCGAAGTGGCGTGGCGGCAGTCGTGCCCCGTCGCTGGCGTCAACGGCGCCTGCATCGAGGTGACGCGTGTTCGCGCCGGCGGCGCGGCCAAGGTCGCGGCCGCGGCGAAGGCCAAGAACAAGGGCAAGAAGGGCAAGAAGAAGGGCGCCGACCTGCCGCCGCAGTGTGGCCCCGAGACCAAGTCGAAGATCATCGTCCACGAGCGCAAGCCGGCGCTGGTCAAGGAGGCGATGACCCACTTCGACGAGGCGATCCGCTTGTTCAACAAGGGCCTGGCGACCAAGAGCGTGCCGGGCAAGGACGAGACCGAGCGCAACGCGCGCATCGCCGACATGACCTACTTCGTCGCCGAGGCGCGCATGGCGCAGGGCGATCGCGAGTACGAGAAGCTGCTGGCGCTCAAGATGCCCGACAAGCTCGACTTCTCGGGGGCGCCCCCGGGATCGTCGCCGGCCAAGGTCGCGGCGGCCAAGAAGAAGACCGACGAGTCGGCCAAGCGGTTCGG
>CAZPEY010000281.1:5434-7352 GCA_964585665.1 uncultured Polyangiaceae bacterium
GCGCTCCAGATCAACCCGAACCACTGGAACAGCATCAACAACCTCGGCGAGGCGCTCTACCGCAAGGGTGACCGCGCCGGCGCCAAGGCGATGTTCGACAAGGCGGTCGCCGCCGATCCGACGCACGCGTCCGCGGCCTACAACAACCTCGGCCTGCTCATCTACCTCGATGCCAAGGAGAAGGGCGACAAGTCGCTCTACAAGGAGGCCATCGGCAAGCTGCGCCGCGGCCTCGCCATCGACTCGGACTCGATGCCGGCCTACGCGCTGCTTGCGCTCATCTACTACACCACCGCCGAGAGCGATAAGTCCAAGCTCCAGCTCGCCGAGCTCATCGTCAAGCAGGCCAAGCTGACGAACGACAAGTACGCGCCCATCTACAACACCCTCGGCCTCATCAACTTGAAGCGCAAGAACGTCTCGAACGCGCTCCGCGAGTTCGAGAAGGCGGTCGAGCTCGACCCGAACTTCGTCGAGGCGCACCTCAACATCGGCGCCATCGGCCTCTCGGCTCGTCAGTACGAGAAGGCGCAGGCGTCGTTCGACGCGGTCCTCAAGCTGCAGCCGAACAACTTCGACGCGACGATGGGCCTCGGCGTGGCGCTGCGCGGCCAGAAGAAGCTCGAGGAGGCCGAGAAGCACTACAAGAAGGCGGGTGAGCTCGATCCGAAGTCGTGCTCCCCCGCGTACAACCTCGGCTTGCTGTCGCAGGAGTTCAACTACAAGGCGGACGCTGCCAACAGCCAGTTGAAGACGGCGCAGACCTACTTCAATCAGTTCATCTCCTGCGCCAAGGATCGCGACAAGGTGCGCGTCACCGAGGCGCAGCGCCGCATCAAGGACATCGACGACACCTTCAAGGCGATCGAGGAGCAGAAGAAGATCGAGGAAGAGAACCGCAAGCTGATGGAGGAGGCGCAGAAGATCGAGGCTGCGCAGAAGGCGGCGGCGGAGAAGGCGGCGGCGGAGCAGAACAAGGGCGCCGATCCCAAGGCCGCGGACCCGAAGGCCGCGGACCCCAAGGCGGCGGACCCCAAGGCCCCCGAAAAGAAGTAATCACCCTCGCCAGAATTATCGAAAAGCAACGAGATTCTCTTGGGTTATAATTTTCTGAGAATTTTTCGGAACAACCGAAAGAGCCCGTTGTCGAAGTCAAGGAGGACCCCCATGCGCCGCATCGCCATTGCCACGCTTCTCGGCCTGTCGCTCTCGTCGGCGCCGGTGTTTGCCCAAAAGGCGCCCGCTGGCTCCCCGGAATACAAGCAGAAGACCGTCTACGACTTCGACGACGACGTCGTCGAAGGTGACCTCGTCAAGCCGGACATCGAGACCGTCGGCTCGGCCGCCAAGGTCAAGCACTCGTCGCTGATCAAGATTCGCACCGACTTCATCGCGGAGATGCTGAAGTCCGCGGAAGACATCTAGGGCCCAGGAGAGATCATGGCTGCTGCAGTACAGGTCCCCCTTACGTTTCAGATCTACAAGGGGGACGAGGTCGTCCGCACCGAGACGCTGACCCAGAACATCATCAAGATCGGCAAGCTCTCGTCGAGCCAGATCCGGATCGATGACGAGACCGTGAGCCGCATGCACGCGGTCATCGAGGTCGCTGGGGCGGGCGAGATCTTCATCATCGACGTCGGCTCGGCCAAGGGCACGTTCGTCAACGGGCAGAAGATCAACAAGACGAAGCTGAACTCGGGCGATACGATCATGCTCGGGTCGGTCAAGATCGTCGTCACCATGGGTGAGGCGGTGGCCTCGACGAGCGCCCCGGCGCCGAGCCCGATGGACGACGGTCCCACCGAGGTCAACATCCAGGTGCCGCAGGCGGCAGCCGCCAAGGCGCCTCCTCCCGCGGCGCGCAACACCGTGATGGGGATGTCGGCGGTGCCGAAGGACGTCGCGGCGATGCTGG
>CAZPEY010000282.1:0-7317 GCA_964585665.1 uncultured Polyangiaceae bacterium
ATTCTCTCCTCCGCTCCCGTAGCTCAGTTGGATAGAGCACCGGCCTTCTAAGCCGGTGGTCGCAGGTTCGAATCCTGCCGGGGGCGCTCTGCTTCACCGTCCGAACCTCGTGAGCCAGGAGGTCTCCATGACAGCGCGGTTGGTGCTTCCGACGGCGACCGGTGCCCTCGACGGGGCGCTCCACGCGATCCGGGACGCGCTCGCCGCGCAGCTCGTGCCGGGCAGCCCGCTTCGAGCGTTCTCGGTTTCGCTCGAGGAGGACGGCAGCGGGTTCGGAGCCCCCGCCTGGTCCGACGCGGCGGGCGACCTGTTCGTCTCGGAGGACGCAGCCCGCGCGATCGCCGCACGCGATCGGAACGCGGTCGAGGCGATCGCACACCAGCTGGTGCACGCGATCGGCAGCGGGCCGGCCTTCTTCGATCTCGAAGAGCAGCTGCTCGAAGAGGCCATCGTCGAGATCATCACCCAGTGCTACGCGCAGCCGATCTGCGCCGCGTTCGGCGTCGAGGTCGCGGAGCCACCGCTGCTGTTTCGCGCCGTCGACGGAGATCTCGAGGTGGCTCGCCCGACCGCGGCCAACGTCTCCGTCGAGCGCTTCGGCAGGATCGCGGCCTGGATCGAGGGATGCGACGATTCCTCCGAGCCAGAAGACCTCGAGGACGCGGCGCTCGCGTGGGCGCTCAGGCTCAAGCACATCCCTGCCGCGCAGCGCTTCCCCGCCCTCGCCGCGGCCGCCGCCGACCTGGGTGGCGACGACCTGGACGGCGGGGCCGCGGCGTTCCTCGAAGAGTACCTGCGCGGCTACCTCCGACAGCTGTGGCGGAGCCGCGTCGGGTTCGCGGGGCTGTCATACGCGCTCGATCGCGCGTGGCTCGACGAGTCCGAGCGCCCCAGCGAGCGCACCGTGGACGACGGCGAGGCGTGGCGCGCGGAGCTCGAGGCCGCCGAGCGCGTCACGCTCGCGCCGCGGCCGGGGCGCGGCGCCATCGCGACGATCCTGAACGGCCCCCCGTCTCCGACGATCGCCGCGCTCGTCCGCCGTTCGCTCGACGCCAGACTGCTGTACTGGTCCGCTGGCATCGCCTTGCTCCCACCGACAGAGCCCGAGTGATAGGATCGCCCGCATGCGGGCCCTCTTCGTCGTCCTGGTGGTCACGTCGATCTCCGCTGGGTGTCGAACGCGCGAGCTGCAGCGGCCGCTGGGGAGTGAGGCAGCGGTCGATCTCGGTGGGCCGGGCCTCGACCTCGCGCGCGACGGCGCGAGCACAGGTGGCGACGGTGCGCCGCCCGCCGAGTGCATCAGTGACGTGACCTGCGACGCCTACGAGCGCTGCGAGCTCGGGCGCTGCGTCCCTCGTCCCCCGTGCGGTGGCGGCTGCCCACCAGGGCAGAGCTGCCTCGGGGAGGTCTGCCAGCCGATCGCGACGTGCCAGGCGGATCAGGACTGCCCGACGATCGCGATCTGCTCGAATGGTGTCTGCGTCGATCGCCCCCCCTGTGGCGCGGGCTGTCCTCCAGGCACGACGTGTCAGGCTGGCGCCTGCGTCGGCGACGTGGCGTGCAGCAGCGACGGCGACTGCCAGCCCGGCTTCGTGTGCGACGGGTCGAGCTGCCGCTTCGCCGGCGAGTGTCTGCTCGACTCCCAGTGCGCGCTGGGCTTCCGCTGCGCGACGGGCGTGTGCGTCCCGACCGCGTGCGTCCGCGACGACGAGTGCGCGCTCGACGCGCAGTGCGACACGCTGGCGCGTCGCTGCGTGCCGCGCCAGGCCTGCGGTCGCGACACCGACTGTCCGATCGGCGATCTCTGCATCGACGGCCGCTGCCTCGTCGTCGCGCGCTGCATGAGCAACCTCGACTGCCCGCCGCCCGAGCGCTGCGACGGGTTTCGCTGCGTGGCGCCACCCAGCTGCTACGCCGACGCAGACTGCCCCCCAAAGACGCGCTGCGATCTGGGACAGTGCGTCCCCTTCCGCTGCAAGAGCGACGCGGCCTGCCCGGGCGGCTGGCACTGTCGCGGCGAGCGCTGCTTGCCGCCGCTCTACTGCGAGACGAGCGCCGACTGCGACTACCTCCCCGGTGCCGTCTGCGAGGGGCGCGCGTGCGCCGTTCCCGACGGGTGCAAGGCGGACGCGGACTGCCCGACCTGGCAGCCGGTGTGCGTCGGAGGCGCGTGCCTGGCGTGGTCGGTCCCCGAGTGCGACAACGATCAGAGCTGCTCGCCGGGCCGCGAGTGCCACCTCGGCTTCTGTCAGCCCAAGGACGGCTGCCCCAAGGTCGCGTGCGCGCCAGGCGAGGTCTGCGATCGCGGCACCTGCCGGCCAGCCCCCGAGTGCACCAAGGCCACCGACTGCAAGGCGCCGCTCGATGCTTGTCTCGATGGACGCTGCGTCAGCACGAGCGCGTGCGCCGTCGGCAGCGACTGCCCGCCGCTCTACGACTGCCTCGCGGGCCACTGCGCCTTCGTGGGCGAGTGCGCGCAGAGCACCGACTGCCCCGCCGAGCACGAGTGCGTCCTCGGGCGCTGCCGCTTCGTCGGCGAATGCAGCGCGGATGCGCCGTGCAGCGACGGGCGCACCTGCACCGCAGGGATCTGCCAGGCCGCGCCCTGTCGCCGCAACAGCGACTGTGCCGTCGGCACGGTGTGCGACGTCTCGACCCTCGCCTGTCTGCCGCGCCTGACCTGCGCGTCGTCGGGAGACTGTCCGCTCGGCTGGACCTGCCTCGGCCAGCTCTGCACTGCACTCCAGCTCTGCGAGACGCCCGGCACGAGCGACGGCTGCGCACCGGGCACGAGCTGCTACGACTTCGGCGCCTGCTTCGTCGCCACCAACTGCGTCGAGGACAAGGACTGCCAGGTCGGCGAGCGCTGCGAGTGGCAGTTCTGCCAGCCGACCTCGTGCGCGTCGAGCGCCGACTGCAACTTCGGCTGGAGCTGCGTGCAGACGCGCTGCTTCCCCTGGCTTTACTGCGGCGCGACGAGCGACTGTCCCGACGGGCTGCAGTGCCTCAACTACCAGTGCCGCAACCCGATGGGCTGCACGCAGGACAGCGAGTGCCCACCGAATCAAGCCTGCGTCGCCGGCTTCTGCTACTACTACCCGCCGCAGGCGTGCGCCGTCGACAGCGACTGCGCCGCCGGGGAGCAGTGCGACCTTGGCTTCTGCCTGCCGGGCACCACCTGCAACAAGAAGGCGGACTGCCCGGCCGCGCAGGTCTGCATCGATCACTTCTGCCGCACCCCGATCGACTGCGCGGTCGACGGAGACTGCCTGCCCGGCCACACCTGCGACAACGGCGTCTGCAGCCCTTGACGGGCTCGCCGATACGAGAGGGCGCTCGGGAGGCGCGTCGCTACGGTCCGCCGAGCAGCGTGTCGAGCAGCGTGAACGTGCCGCGGAGCTTGTCGACGGCGGGGTCCGGCGTGGCGACGTACGGCGCAGGCGGCGGCGCGGTCGCAAAGGTCAACCAGCTTGACGAATCACCCCGCGCGCCGACGAGATCGAACAGGTGGAATCGATCGATGCCGGCCGCGCGCGTCGCAGCGACGTCGGCGAGCAGCGCCGCAGGCTGCGTGTAGCCGGTCGCCTGCGTGATCGGATCGAAGCCGATCACTCCGAAGTCGACGGCCGATCGCGGGCCGAAGACGCGCTTCAGATCCGCCGCGTACGACGCGAACAGCACCGACGAGACCGGGCCGCCGGCGAAGCGCTCCCAGGTCGAGCGATAGATCATCACCGAGACCTCGTCCCAGCCGATGCCGCGCAGCGGAATGTCGAAGCCGTCCTCCAGATCCGCGTCGCCATCGCCGAGGTCGTCGAGGACGATCGGGTAGGTGACCGCGTGCGCGCGCAAGCCCGCGGCGTGGACGCGATCGACGATCTGCTGGAGCTTGGTCCGATTGGCGACGAACGCTCCGCGATCGACGTGCGCTTGCACGAGGCCCACCAGATCGACCTGCCAGTTGGGATTGGCCGCGTCGCTGGCCAGCGCGACGAGCTGCTGCGTGTACGACAGCGCCGGCTCCAGATCGAACGTGATCCAGCCGACCGGCTCGCCGAGCAGACCGCGCGCGCGCAGCGCCGCGATCGTCTGATCGACGGCGTCGCCGAACGCATCGAGGTTGCTCTCGCCAGGCCAGTAGCCGAGCTCCTGAGGCAGCACGACCCACCCGCGCACCCCCACCCCTTGACGCTTGGCCTCTTCGAGGAGCGAGCGCAGCCCCGGATCGTCGAGGCGATCGGAGTCGATGACCTGATAGAGGTCGAGACCGCGCTCGACCAGCAGCGGCAGCGCGGCCTGCACGTTCGCGTAGTCCCGCGACTCGCTGTAGACGCCCGGTCGCACCGCACGCTCGGGCGCGCACGCGGCCGCGCAGATCATCCCCAGCAGCAGCGCACACCGTCGATCGCTCGCGCCGCGCGTCATCAGTCGGGCGGTGCGTTGAGCTTGCGCTCGACGAGCTTCAAGGTGTGTGAGAGCAGCGCGGCGCCGCCGGTGTCGCCGTGGCCCGGCACGACGATCTTGGCGCTGCCGAAGCGCGCGATCACCTGCTTGATCGCCGGTCGCCAGCTCTCGACGTCCGCGTCGGCGAGGTTGCCGAGCACCTCGTCTGCGGCGGTGCGCACCATGCAACCACCGAAGAGCACCCCCTTGTCGGCGAGCCAGACGACCAGGTTGTCCGGCGCGTGGGCTGCGCCCGGGAACAGCACGCTGACGCTCTGCCCGAGCAGATCGAGCGTCGCGTCGGCGGGCAGCTCCGTCGCTGGTACCTCCCACTTCTTGGCGCGCGCGCGCTCGATCGTCCGCGGGAGCGCACGGATCGTCGCCCCCGCGTCGGCGAAGATCTTGGCTCCGGTCAGCCGATCGTCGTGCGAGTGCGTCACGAGCACCTCGCGCACCTCGCGACGGAAGGTCTTGCGCGCCCAGGCGAGGAGGATCTTGGCGCCCTCCTCGGTCCAGGGGGTGTCGATGAGGATCACGCCGCGCGGCGCGACGACGAGGAGGCCGTTCGACGGGACGAACCCGCTGTCGAGCACGTACTTCGACGAGATGTGGCGGAAGACCCCGTCGGTGAGCTGCTCGACGATGAGATCCTCGGCGAGCTCGTTGTAGCGCAGATCCTCGGCCGCCTGCGCGGGGTTCTCGACGGGCGGCGTCGACGAAGCGCAGGCCCCGAGCCCAAGCCCGAGTCCGACGGAGAGGATCAGCCCGCGACCGACCGACATGGGTCCATCGTCGGAGGGTTCGCGGCGCGACGCAAGCTCTCCGCCTGGCGGTCCCGAGCCAACGCGCAGAACATGCGCCCCCCGCAGCCGGCGCGCAAAACCTACGCCCGACGAGCCCTCCGACCCGCGCCAGCCTTGCCTGTCGTCGACGGCACATTGATTGCAGCCTGCCTGACCCCATGGACGACTTCGTAGTAGGCATGGCCGGCTCGGGCGGTGACGGTATCGTCAGCGCCGGCGAATCCCTGATCTCGGCAGCCGCGTTCGCGGGCTACCACGCCATGATGACCAAGAGCTTCGGATCGCAAGTCCGCGGCGGTGAGTCGTCCTGCCGGGTGCGCCTCTCGGTCAATCGGGTGCAGAACCCGGGCGGCACGCTCGACCTCGCGATCGCGCTCAACTGGGAGGACTTCCTCAAGTTCGGCGCCGAGCTGCCCGTCTCGGGCAACACCGTCGTCGCGTACGACTCCAAGACCGGCGTCGATCCGACCAAGCTGCCCCTCGTCGGGGTCACCCCGCGCGAGGTCTTCGCCGTCCCGATCGGTGACATCGCGCGTCAAGCGGCGGGCAGCGACAAGGCCAAGAACACCGTCGTGCTCGGGCTGATCTGCGGCTGGTACGGCATCACCGCCGAGGCGATCCTGCACGGTCTCAAGAAGAAGTTCGCCAAGAAGGGCGCCGAGCTCGTCGAGCAGAACGAGCGGGCCTTCCGCCTCGGCGAGGCCTTCGCCAAGGAGCACCCGCTCACCAAGCCGAGCCGGATGGCCGCGCCGATCTCGACTGGCGCCAAGATGCTCACCGACGGCAACGACATGTGCGCCGCCGCCGCGATCTGGGCCGGCTGCGAGTTCTTCGGCGGCTATCCGATCACGCCGTCGACGGAGATCATGCAGTTCTTCACCCGCGAGGTGTGGAAGTACGGCGGCGCGGTGCTGCAGGCCGAGGACGAGATCGCCGGCATCGGCGCTGCGCTCGGCGCCTCGTTCGCCGGCAAGAAGGCGATGACCGCCACGTCGGGGCCCGGCATGGCGCTCAAGACCGAGATCCTCGGTCTGGCCACCATCGCCGAGCTGCCGCTGGTGATCGTCAACGTCCAGCGCGGCGGTCCGTCGACGGGTCTGCCGACCAAGACCGAGCAGTCGGACCTCTTCCAGGCGGCCTTCTCGGCGTCCGGCGACGTGCTCCGCCCGATCCTCGCGCCGACCTCGGTGGCTGACACCGCCGACGTCACGATCGAGGCGTTCAACATCGCCGAGCACTACCAGACGCCGGTCATCGTCCTGTCGGATCAAGAGGTCGCGCAGCGCAAGGAGACGGTCGACCCGATCGATCCGGCGCGCTTCCGCATCCTCGAGCGCAAGCGACCGCAGGGGCCGGAGCTCGAGGACTACGCGCGCTTCCGCATGACGGACGATGGGATCAGCCCGATCAGCCAGCCGGGCATGCTCGGCGGCAACTATCAGGGCGCCGGCATCGAGCACAACGAGCGCGGCAATCCGACGGTCAACGGCAAGATCCACGCGGCGATGAACGAGAAGCGCTTCCGCAAGCTGCAGCCGCTGGCGCGCCGCAAGGATCTGTTCCACATCGACGGCGATCCGCACGCGCCGCTCGCGTTGGTGAGCTGGGGATCGATCGCCGGCGTGTGTCGTGAGGCGCTGCAGCGCGCGCGGGCCGAGGGTGTCAACGTCAAGCTGCTCGTGCCCTGGCTCGTCTATCCGATCGCCGAGGAGATCTATCGCGACTTCTTCGCGTCGGTGCGCGCCGGCCTCGTCGTCGAGGCCTCGCACCAGGGGCAGCTCCGGCGCATCCTGCGCATGTTCGTCGATGTGCCGACGGGGGTCGTCTCGTTCTGTCGCTCCGGCGCCAATCCGATCCAGCCGGCCGAGGTCGTGGCGCAGCTGCGCGCTCTGGCCCAGCAGCTCCAGCATCCACCCGCTTCGCAGCACGTCGCAGGAGAGGACTAAGGCCATGACCAATCTTCCTGTCTTTCAGGCCAAGGACTTCAAGAGCGACCTCAAGCCGATCTGGTGCCCGGGCTGCGGCGACTTCGGCGTCGTGCAGGCGATCTACCGCGCGCTCGCGGCGATCG
>CAZPEY010000283.1:0-7291 GCA_964585665.1 uncultured Polyangiaceae bacterium
GCGTGCCAGTGCCCGAGCACGTCATCCGCTACGCCGTCAACCTCGTGCGCGCCACCCGCCCACCGAGCAAGCAGGCGGGTTCTACGACCGAGACGACCGCACCCGACTACGTACAGCGCTACGTCTCGTTCGGCGCGGGTCCGCGCGCGTCCCAGTTCCTCATCCTCGGTGCCAAGGCGCGCGCCCTGCTCGACGGGCGGACCGTCGCCGAGCTCGAGGATGTCCGCGCCGTCGCCCGTCCGACGCTGCAGCACCGCGTGATCGTCAACTTCAACGCCGAAGCAGAGGGCATCCGCTCGACGGACTTGATCAACCGGCTGCTCGACGGCGACAAGCTCGCCCGCTAGCGTTCAATTGGTCTTCAGGTCAGGGGCCGGGGCTGCGGCGGTCGGCTGCTTGCCGAGTGCGTGGACCTCGATCGAGATGCCACCACGCGACATGACCTTCTGGCGACGCAGCACAGCGACCGTGTGCCCGCGCACGTCGACGGTGGCGCTGCGGCCAAGGCCGTCGAGCACCAGCCGCCGCTCGGGAACGCCGCGCTTGGTGTCGACGGTATGGACCTCGAGGTCGTCCGGGTCGCGGCGCTTCTGTTCTCCCGCGATCGGGTTGAGCGGATCGATCTTGATCGCCAGCCACGCAGTCTCGCCGTCGAGGGTACCGCTCTGCAGGGTCTCGCCATCGAAGATCGCCAGCGGGCGATCCCAGCGCAGCGGCTCGAGCTTGGTGCCATCGACGAGCTGCAGCACCGTCCGATCGGCGTTCCAGGACACGAAGCGCGGCAGGTTGGGGCGCGGCCTCCGCTCCATCGCCAGCATCGCGAGGCGGATCGGATCGGTGGCCTCGGGGCCCTCGAGCTCCTCGAGGACTCGCCCCTTGGCGAGGTCGACGCGCACGACCCGATCGGGGAGCTGCATGTCGCGCTGCTTGTCGAACGAGCCCTCGCGCACGCCGACGAGCACGCGGTAGCCCTCCTCGAACGTCAGCGGTCGCACCGCCACCTTGCCGATGAGCCAGGTGGCCTGCTTGCCGCCCTTGCCGTCGCTCTTCGTCTCGACCGCATACGAGCGATCGGACACCTCGGCCAGCGAGTCTGGATCGACGAGGCGGACCTGCTGCTCACGTCCCGCCTTGCCCCGACGCTGCAGCACGACGGCTGCGCCCTTTTCGAGCCGGGTCGCGCCGATCGCCTCATGCTCACCCGGGATCGCCCGGACGCCCTTCTTGATCGTCGCCACCGCCGCGCGCTGCTCGTCGACGAGCAGCAGGTGGCTCTCGTCGAGCCACTCGATCGACTTGGGCGCGATCGGCAGGGACTCGACCGTCCAGGGGGCCTGCTCGGCGAGGGCACGAACGTGCAAGCTCACCGACGAACCCACGAAGGTCGTGTACGCGATCGACTCGCCATCCCGAGACAGCGCGAACGCGTCGTCGAGGATTCGCCCCTCCGGGGGAGTGATGACCAGCCGCGCCTTCGCGGCCTCCGCCCACGCCACCGTCGAGAAGCTAAGAACGCAAAGCAGGTAGGACAAGCTGCGCTTCATGACTACATTAGTGTGGACCATCCCCGGAGAACGTCAAGTCGCCCTCCCAGCCGGGCCACCCCGGCAGCAGCGCGCGCAGCGGCTCGGGCACCGGGCTCGACACCTCGAGGGGCGCGCTCGTCGTCGGGTGGAGGAGGCGCAGCCGCGCCGCGTGCAGCATGAGCCGCGCCGCAGGGACCCCTCCATAGAGCGAATCTCCGACGATGGGGTGACCGCTCGCCGCGAGGTGCACGCGGATCTGATGGGTGCGCCCCGTCTCGAGGAGCGCGTGGACGAGCGCGAACTGCGCCGTCTCGGCGAGGCGCGCGACGTGGGTCGTGGCCGCCTCGCCGGAAGGATCTTGCTCCGGCAGCGCCCGCCGGCGCCGCTCGTCCCGAGAGTCGCGCGCGATGCGCAAGCGGATCGGCGTCCGGATCGGGTCCAGGTTGTTGACGATCGCCACGTAGTCGCGTCGGACGCCATGGCCCGCCAGCACCGGCGCCAGCCGCTCGCGAGCTGGGGCGGTTCGCGCCGCCAACACCAGCCCCGAGGTGTCGCGATCGAGCCGATGCATCGCCACCACGGCGGGGCCGAAGCGGGCCGCGATCCAGGCGTCGAGGGCTGCGCTGCTCTCGGACGGCGCAGCCTGAGCGAGCATGCCCGCCGGCTTGTCGAGGACCAGGAGATGTTCGTCCTCGTAGCGCACCAGCGGTTCGAGCGGGAGCGCCGCCGGGGCCGCGTGCATCGTGTAGACGATCACCTGGCTTCCGACGGTGAGCGAGGTCTTGGGGTCGCGCTGCCGGCGTCCGTTGACGTGCACGGCGCCGGCGCGGATGAGCGCCGCGGACGGCTCGTCCTTGGCCCGCTTCTGCACGAACGCCTGCAGCGTCAGCGGGTCGCCGACCGCGACGCGGAATACCAGCTTGCGTCCCATGCGTCCCTAGTGTCCTGCCTGGTTAGCCACGGTGAGATCGGCGTTCGGGTCGGCCCGAGCGCTGGACCCTAGTTGCGGGTGCGCGGCCCGCCGGCGATCTCCTGCCGGATCTCGTCAATCTCCGAGGGTGGCACGGCGAACTCGCGGTTGCAGAAGTTGCACGTCACCTGTGCCGGCTTCTGCTCGGCGATCATCTCGTCGAGATCGGTCACCGTCATCATGCGCAGCATGACTCGAATACGCTCGTCGGAGCAGCGGCACTGAAAGCGCACCGGACGCTCGTCCCCGACGAGATCGATCGCGAGCTCGGGCAGGAGCCGCCGCGCGACCGCCTCCGCGGATCGTTCGCCGTCCCGAAGCAGATCGAACAGCGCCCCGGTGCGCAGCGCGTGCTGCAGCGGCCTGACGAGGCTGGCGTCGCCGCCCGGCAGCGTCTGGACGAGGATCCCGCCGGCAGCCACGGGCTTGCCGTGCCTGTCGAGCACGACCTCGCACCCCAGCGCCGACGGGACCTGCTCGCTCTCGCGCAGGTAGGCCTCGACGTCCTCGTCGATCTCGCCGGTGACGATCGCCGTCTGCCCCTGATACAGATCGCGCAGGCCGAGATCGCGGGTCACGTTGACCACGCCGTTGCGGCCCATCGCCTCGGCCAGGCGTGGCCGCTCACGATGCTGCTCGACCTCGACCTGCGCCGTCCGCACGTAGCCGCGCACGTCGCCGGCGTCGGTCGCGTCGACGGTGATCGACCCCAGCGGACCATCGCCCTGGAGCTGCACCGTGACCCGCTCGGGGCCCTTGGTGAGGGTGGCGAGCAGCAAGCCCGACGTCAGCCCCCGCCCAAGCGCCACGGTCGCCACGCCCGAGGTGTGGTGCCGCTTCGCCGCCTCCTCGACCACGCCCGTCGAGACGACGGCCGAGATGCGCAGACCCGAGTCACGGGCAACGGCGCGGATCAGGTGATCGGGGTGGTTCCTCGCGGTCATCGCAGAAGTGTAACATCGGCCGCCGGTCGCACCGAAAATCCACATCAAACGTTGACGACGCCGCACACGCCATCGACACTATCCGCATGCAGCGGGTGCCCGCTATCCGACGGCAGACCAGCAGCCCCAGCGCGCTTGCTCCAGGCGGCACAGAGCGCCTCGCCGACGCGCGGCTCGCCATCGGTGCGGGTCTCGGTGGTGCGCTCGCCAGCCACGCCGGCGCCTTGATCTTCGTCGCCGAGAGCGACGTGACGGCCGGCGCCTCGGCGCTGCTCGAGCTCTCGCAGTGGAGCGAGCTTCAGTCGCCGGTGGTGCTCGTCGAGACCGTCGCCAAGCACCCGGCGCGGCGGGACAACCGAGCGCTCTATTGCGGCGCAGCCAAGATCCCGGTCCTCGAAGCGGCGACGCCCGCCGAGGCGAGCTGGATGGTCAAGCTCGCAGAGATGATCTCGAGCCAGCTTCAGGTTCCGGTCGTGGTCCGCGACGCCTCCGGAGTGCCGCTTCAGCACGAGTTCGGCTCTGAGACCGCGACCTCGACCTGGTCGCGCTTGCCAACGCCGCTGACCAGCATCGGCCCGTCCGCCGACTTCCACCGGCGCAAGCGCAGCCGCCTCGTCAGCGCGCTCGGCGACCTCGCCGAGCTCCTGTCCATCGAGGTCGACAGCGATGGCCCGGGCGGGGTGATCGTCGCGGGCCACCTGGGTGGCGCGGTGCAGGCGCGCGCGTGGGCGCGACGGATCGCCTCGCTGCGCCTCGGCATGGCCTGGCCGCTGCCCGAGGACACGCTCGGTAAGTTCTTGTCGAGCCGCAGCGATGTGCTGGTGCTCGAAGAGGGCGATCCGTTTCTGGTCGAAGAGCTGCGCGCCTTCTGTCAGCGCGAGGGGCTGCGCTGCCGCATTCGCGGCGCGGACATCGGGGGGCCGCGCCCGTTCGACGTCGAGCTCGCGGATCAAGTGCTCACCAAGTTCTGCGGCAAGGCGCGTGCGCAAGCCGACGCCATCGAGCGCGACGGGACGCAGCGCGCCTCCGTCGAGTCAGCGGTCGCACACCTCGGCGAGGACAGCGGCGAGCCGTGGCCCCTGTACCTGGCGCGGACCCGGCGTGGGCTCGAGCGCTTCGCCTTGGGTGACGTGCGCATGTCGCTGTTTCGTGCCTTGCGCGAGCTCGGGCGCCCGACGGTGATCGTCGCCGACGAGGGTCCGTCGTCGGCGCTGGCGCTGCGCGATCGTCTGGTCGACGTGCGCGTGCCGACGGGCCTCGCCAGCTGCGTCGCTGGCGCGCTCAGCCAGGTCGGCCACGTCGCCGAACAGGCCGGCGCGCCGCTGTGCGTGGCCCTGCTCTGCTCGAGCGGCTCGTTGCTCGCCGACATGCCGGCGATCGCCGCCAACGCGCACCACAAGCGGGACCTCCTCCACATCGTCCTCGTCGAGAAGGGCGCGGCTGCTGGCAGCGACGATCAGTGCGAGCTGCAGCTCCGCGCCGCCGGAGTCCAGGTCGCGACCGCGACGCTCGACGAGGGCAGCCCCGCCGCAGCCGTCGCCTACGCCGCAGGTCGGAGTGGACCGCGCGCGTTGGTCTGCTACTACGAACCCAAGGCAAGCTGATGTTTCGACTCCTGCGCTGGTTGTTCTCGCTGGTGATCTTCGCGATCGTCGTCTTCTTCGCCGCCACCGTCGAGCTGGGCAAGCGTACGCTGTTCGGTCACCTGTGGGCGATCCTCCACACGCAAGAGGCCAAGGACCTGGCCGACGGCACCAAGGTCGAGGCCAAGAAGGTCGCCGAGCGGATGAAGGAAGAGATCAAGAAGGACGTCGCCAAGGACGCCCCCAAAGAGCAGCTCTCCGACGAGGAGAAGCAGAAGCTCGACAAGCTGGTGCACGAGAAGACCACCGAGAAGACCAAGTAATGCGACGCCTCGCGCTCGCGCTCTGGCTGATCGGCGGCAGCGCCTCGGCGGAACCACTGTGGCAGGAACTGCCGTCGAGCAGCAGCAAGCCCAAGGGCGGCAAGCTCGCGCCGGTCTTCGGGGCACAGCTCTTCACCAAGCTATCGGCCTCCGTTGGCCCCGCGGTCGTCCAGATCTTGTCGATCCAGGCCAGCGAGCGCACCGCGCGGCGATCGCGCGGCCAGGGTGCCGGCGTCATCATCCGATCGGACGGCTACGTCCTCACCAATAGCCACGTCGTCGAGAACGCGGAGGACATCCGGGTGCGACTCGCCGATGAGCGCGAGCTGACCGGGCGGCTGGTCGGGCGCGACGAGCGCACCGATCTGGCGCTGCTCAAGATCGAGGCGGGGCGGTCCCTGCCCGTCGCGCCGCTCGGCAACTCGGACGCACTCGAGATCGGCGAGTGGGTCATGGCGATCGGCAATCCCTTTGGGCTCGATCGCTCGGTCACCGTCGGGATCGTCAGCGCCAAGGGGCGACGCGACGTGCGCCCCGGCGGGCAGAGCTTCGGCTTTTACGACTTCATCCAGACGGACGCGTCGATCAACCCGGGCAACTCGGGCGGGCCGCTCATCAACACGCGCGGCGAGGTGATCGGCATCAACGCCGCGATGAACGCGCAGGCGCAGGGCATCGGTTTCGCCATCCCCGTCAACATGGCCAAGGTGATCGCGCCGCTCCTCCTTGAGCACGGACGCGCGCCTCGCTCCTGGCTCGGCCTCAACCCTCAATCGCTCAACCCGAGCCTGCGGCGGGCCTTTCGGCTCGGCGAGCAGAAGGGCGCCGTCATCGCCGACGTCGCCAGCTCGTCACCCGCGGCCAAGGCGGGCTTCGTGATTGGCGATGTCGTCACCGCCATCGACGGCAAGCCGCTGTCCTCGGCCGATGAGCTGAGCTGGCAGATCGCGATCGCCCCCGCCGGCAAGCTCATGCAGTTCACGGTCGTGCGCGGTGGCAAGCGCATCGTGATCACGGCGCGCACCGAGCCGTCACCCGACGAGATCGCGAGCGAGGTGAAGCCCCCGGCGGCCCCGACCAAGCGCTCGGCGCTCGGCATGACCGTCTCGGACATCTCCCCGACCATCGCGCGCGAGCTCGGTGACGAGCACATGCGCGGCGCGGTGGTCATGTCGGTCGAACCGGAGAGCCCGGCGATCGAGGCAGGTGTGGAGCGCGGTGACATCGTCCTTCGCGTCGCCGAGCAAGAAGTCAAGTCACTTGACGATTATGCCAAGGCCATCCGGGCGGTCCCGCCAGGCCAGCTGATCACGCTGCTCCTCCGTCGCGACAACCGCAACTTCTGGGTAGCCTTCCTCCGCCGCTAGAGCGTCTCAGGCGATCGAGCGTGAGCGCCCGCAGCGTTGGCACGCGACGCGCGGCCGGCCAGGCGGCCGCTCCGCCAGACATGACCCGACGCACGCGCGGTTGATACCGCGCGGGGTCGGAGGAGCTCTTCGCTAGGGGGGTTACGGGCTGCCGTCGGTGCGCTTGATGATGACGAACTCGACGCGGCGGTTCTTCGACCAGCACGCCTCGTTGTGCTGCTCGCAGACAGGCTTGGTCTCGCCGTAGCCGTGTGACTGGAGCCGATCGGCCTCGACGCCCTGCTGGATGAGGTAGTCCTTGACCGCCGCGGCGCGGTCCTCGGTCAGACGCATGTTGTAGTCGTCGTCGCCGCGCTCGTCGGCGTGGCCCTGCACCTCGATGAGCATGATCTGCGGGTTGCCCTTGAGGGTCGCCGCAACCGCGTTCAAGATCGGGAACGAGATCGGCTTGATGATCGCCTTGGCCGTCTCGAAGTAGATCTTGTCGAGGATCTCGAGCTTGCCGCGACGGAGCAGCACGCGACCCTTGTCGGGGCAGCCGTCCTCGTCCTCGAAGCCGTTGTAGACCTCGGGCTCGT
>CAZPEY010000284.1:0-7263 GCA_964585665.1 uncultured Polyangiaceae bacterium
AAGCTGTTCGAGAACCAGAAGGCGCTCGATCGCCCGAGCCTCGAGAAGTACGCGGGTGAGATCGGCCTCGACGTTGGCAAGTTCAAGGCGGCGCTCGACGAGGGCAAGTACAAGAGCGCGATCCAGGCCGACATGAAGTACGCCGACGGCCTCGGCACCGGCGGCTTCGGCACGCCGACCTTCTTCATCAATGGCAAGAAGGTCGCGGGCGCGATGCCGTTCGACAGCTTCAAGTCGATCATCGACGAGGAGCTGAAGAAGAAGGGCGCCAAGTAGTCCGCTCCTTCGCACGCAGTCGCTTCGAGTAGTGGAGGCCCGCCGGGTGGCAACGCCCGGCGGGCTTTTTTTTGCGCCGCAGCATTGCGCTGCGCCAGCCGGAGGTGCGGTCAGCGGCCGAGGCGCTCGAGCTGCTTCTTGGCGAGCTCGCGCACTTCTTTCTGATCGTGGCCATTGGCGACGAACTCGAGGTAGGCGCGCGCCTCCGGGCCACCGATCCGCGCCACCGCGTCGAGCACCTTGGGCAGCTCGTCGAGCTGGCCGAACTTGCTCACCTCGGTGATGGGCCGGACGGCGCGACGATCACCGATGCGCGCCAGCACCGCGACGACCCGATCACGAAGCTCGAGGTCCTCGCTGCGCAAGAGCGGCAGCAGTGTCTCCGTGCAGGCCATGAGCTTGCGCTCTCCGCACACCTCGATCGCCTCCTGCTTGAGATCGGGGTTCGTGGCCGCAAGCGCGGCGACGACGTCGGGCGGAGGATCGTAGTAGAGGCGAAGCCGCGCGCCGAGCTCCTCGAGCACGTCTCCCGTCAGCCGCCGCGCCAGCTCGGCGGGAGCGCTGCCCGGCTTGCCCGCGGCCGCGGCGCGCTGCTCGATCCGCCGCCCGTCCGGCCGCTCCTCCTCGAGCGTCAGGACCAGCTCGAGGTGGCTCGCATCGGCGGTGGCCCGAACGATGCGCAGCTTGACGCGAAACGGATCGCCTTCGTTGCGTACGAGCAGCTTGCCTCTCTCCGTCGCCAGCCGGCAGAGCGCCGGAGCGTCGAGGCCAAGCTCGACGGCGTGATCGCTAGCGCGACACTCGCCCAGGCGAGGCTGCGCAACCGCGACGGGCACCGGAGGCTTGGTGCAGCCCACGAGGCCCAAGCCGAGGAGGAGTCCTACACCGCGGCACATCTGCAAGAAGGTGATCACTCGCAACTTCTTTCATAGCAGATCGCGCGCATCTCTTCGATTTTCCCAAGAAGCGCCCTGGCCATGAACTTGCTCTGAGTCGCTCCGATGTCCCATTCCGTACACTGGGCACTCTTCGCGATCCTCGTCCTCGCCGGCGGCTCCACCGCGCAGGCGGCCGACAAACACGAGCGCGCCCAGGCCGTCTTCGATCAGGCCTGCAGCCTCTGCCACGTCTTCGGGCGCAAGCCCGGCGACGACCCGCGCGAGAAGATCGTCCTCGATCCGGCGCAGAAGAAGTGGACCGACGCGTGGGTGCGGCGCTGGCTCGAGGGGCCGCGCGTCGTCAACCCCGACTCGATCTGCCTCGGCGACAAGATCGATCCGGTGGCGCGCGATCTCTTGGTGTCCTTCCTTCGGCAGCACAACACGCCGGGCGCACGGCTCGCGTCCATCCGGACCGGCAGCGGTAAGGTGCTGCCGAGCGTGCGTGCAGGGGCCAAGCAGCCCCCCAAGCAGCCGCCCGCAGGGCAGAAGTCGGGAGGTGCGAGATGAGTCGCCGCTACCTCCTGCTCGGTGGTGCGCTCCTCGTCGCCGTCGCCGGCCTCGTCTTTCTCGACGCGCGGCGCGTGCAGGCGACGCAGGGAGAGGTCAGCGCCGTCTGCGCCGGTAACCTCTCGCCGCCCGCCTCGACCCTGACGTTGTCCGCCGTGCAGACCCAGCCGGTGCCGACGATCGAGAACGTCTCGGGCGGCGGCCTGCGGCTCAACACCGCGCTCTCGCCGCTCGATCCCGAGCGCATCATCCTGCCGTTCGATCAGCAGGTGATCATCAAGTCCGTCTACTCGAACCCGCTGGCCGGCGCCTCCCACTCGTTCGGCTGGTTCTACCTCGACAAGCTCTACACGGGGACGTTCGCGCCGCCGAACCACCTGTGGGACACGACCGCCAACGCCGGCGCCGGCGGCCCGACTCTCGATGCCAACGGCATCCCGAAGATCTTCCAACAGATCTACAAGAAGGCGACGCCGACGTCGGTGCCGTACCTGGCCGACTCGGCCTCCAGCTACGCCGAGCCGACGGCAGGCGGCGGCAACTGGTTGCGCTTGCCCAACATCCTCGAGCCGTATCACCCAACCAACAACGTCAATGGCTTTTCGAACCTGATCTTCTGGATCATGAACGACGGGCCCAACACCAGCTACGCGGGCGGAGGACTCTACAAGGGCGGCGCCTACGTCAGCACCTATGCGCTCGTCCCAACGACACCGGTCAGCACGACCGGACTGCCGACCGGTTTCTATATGCCCGCTGCGGCCGATCGCTCGACGGCACAAAACGGCATCTTCGACTATGACGTCAACTTCGATGGCACCGTCGGCAACGAGGCCGATCGCCAGGTGGATCTCGGCACCATCCAGGGCAACCGCGAGGTCGTCTTCTACGCCATCACCTACTACGGCCAGACGATCACCGCCAAGGGCGTCGGCCTCAACTCGACCGGCACCCAGGCGGTCAAGATCTTCCCCTACTTCTCGAAGACGTCGCTCAACCCCGAATACGGCTCGGGCCCGGTCAACTCGCCGATCGAGTACCTCGACATCGCCGGCACCCACACCGTCTGCTACGCAGCGACGCCAGCGGCGACGGCCACCGGCATGCCGACGCTCGCCACCAGCCCAGCGACAGCGACCTGCCCCTTCGATGTCTACAGCCGCCGCTATCCCGAGGGTATCAAGACCAACCCGGTCTCGCCGTTCGGGCCCGACGCGCGCTACCAGAACGTCGTCTACGGCTGGATGAGCGGCCCGGCAGCGACGGCAGGCACGGCGATCAACCGCCTGTCGACGGCGGCGTACGGCTCGATCACGCTCGCCCACGAGGTCATCCGGGTCAAGTCGACCGCGACCGGCACGATCCCGCACATGATCGTCGGCGCGCCGAGCTCGTACCCGAACCTGTGGATTCTCGGCATCGAGGACCTGGCGACCTACCACTTCGGCTATCCCGCCGGCGTCACCGGGCCAGCGGTGTGCGCTACGTGCACCAAGGCCGACTACTCGTGGAACGACGTCGTCCTCCTCGTGAACCGCTCGAACGGCGGACAGGTGATCTCGAACGAGGTGGCGCAGATCCCGACGGCCGACAAGCCGACGACGACGATCTCGAAGATCCGCATCCAGGCGACCGCGTCGTTCCCAGGCGGCTGCGCGACCGATCCCTCGGCGCAGATCCGCCTCTACTGGAGCGTCCAGAACCCCTACGTCTGGCACCAGATCCCGACGACGCCAGGCCAGACCTCGGTCGACACGACCGTCGACGTGTTGGCGACCGGCGACCTCGACAGCGAGGTCTACTGGCGCGCCGACTTTCTGTCGTCGAAAGATACCTGCCAGCCGGTGCTCAACTCGATCACGCCTGGCTGGGAGGCGGTCAAGCACGGCGAGTACAAGTTCGCCGCGACCATCCCGCTGTCGAACGTCGCCTACACCGGCTCCATCGAGACGCCGATCTTCTCGACGGTGAGCAACAACGACTACTCGCCGCGCGGCCACTTCTACTCGCGCCGCCTCTTCGAGCCGACCGCACCGAGCACCTCGGTGGTGACGCAGAACTGGGACGCCGGGCCGCTGCTCGCGGCGCGCGACCCGAACACTCGCGCCATCTACACCGTGGCCAACGGCGCGCTCACGCAGTTCACGACGACCAACGGCACGACGCTCTACCCGCTGATCCTGCCGACGTCGATCCGCTCTTCGATGTCGGGCGGCGTGCCGGTGTACGACTACAACGGCTCGGGCGGTACCGCCGATGACACCGATGCTCAGTTCGTGCTGCAGTGGACGCGCGGCTGGGAGTTCCCCGCGGGCATCACCTTCACGCCGGCGCAAGCGGTCACGCAGCGAGCCTGGAAGCTCGGGCCGATCCACAACTCGACGCCCGCGATCCTCGGGCCACCGCCCAAGCCGCTGTGGGCTGACGGCAGCGCGGCACCGGCGACGATGGTCTCGACGCACGCGTCCTATCGTACGACGCAGGTGGGCCGCGCGACCCTGGCACTCGTCGGAGCGCAGGACGGCATGCTGCACGCGTTCGAGGCCGGGCAGTTCCGCAACGGCGCGGACTCGGCGTGCCCGGCCACCCTCGAGCGCGGCTGCTACGCCGGCGCTACCGACGGTGCGCGCTACGGCTCGGGCGCCGAGCAGTGGGCCTTCATCCCGCCGTCGCAGCTCTCGCAGCTCAAGAACAACTACCCCGGCCGCCGCTCGTACTACCCGTCGAGCAACACGCCCGCCGAGGTCGACGGCTCGGTCAGCGTCGAGGACATCTTCGTCTCGGCGACCAGCACCTGGAAGACGATTGCGTTCGCCAGCCTGGGGCGCAACCAGCCGTACATCACCGCGGTCGACGTCACCAACCCGTCGGCGCCGGCGATGGCGTGGACCGCAGACTGGACCGACGTCGACTTCAACGGCACGGAGCTGTCTCCGTCCGTGGGCCTGACGTCGCTGGCGGGCGGATCGTTCGCGGTCGTGATGACCTCGGGCCTCTCCTCGGCGCTCGAGGACCTCTACCTCTACCTCATCAACCCGCTGAGCGGCACGACGCTGACCGGCGGCAAGATCAAGCTCAACACGGGTGCGTACGCAGCGCAGGCCTACGGCATCGCCGGCTATCCGAGCCTGGTCGACGCCAACCAGGACGGTCTCGTCGATCGGATCTACGCCGTCGACACCAGCGGCCGGATCTGGAAGTACGATCTTGGCCTTGCACAGGCGTGCGTCGTCGCAGCGCTCGGCGAGTCGGTCTACTCGGGCCTCGCGATCGAGGTCGGCGGCACGGCGTCGGCGCCGAGCGTTCGCATCTTCGCGGGCGGCGGACCGAGCACGAGCGGCGTCGGCACGACCGGCAGCGACGGCCGCTACCATGCCTTCTCGTTCGTCGACAGCAACACGCCGGGATCTTGCTCGGCCGCCGTGCAGTCCTTCAAGGTCGCGCTCAACGCCGGCGAAAAGGTCTGGGCGGCGCCCGCTTCGTCGAACGGCTCGGTCTTCTACGCGACCGCGACCTCGACGGTGGCCGGCATCTGCGCCACCGATCCAGGCCGGCTGCTCGGTTACTCGCAGGCCGGCGATGGCGCCAACCCGACCACGACGCAGAGCCCGGTCAGCCTGCCGGGAACCCCGGTGTCGAGCTTCCGAGTCTACGACGGTCACCTGTTCGTCAACACGATTGGCGGGCAAACGCGGGTGCTCGGAGGAAGCGCCTGGAACAACGCGACCACCGGCAGCGGCACGGGCACGGGCGCAGTCAACCTGCGGACGATCCTGTGGGAGGAGCAATGACCACCGCGTTCAACGATCGTCGTGGGAAGCGACGCAGCGACCGCGGCTTCTCGCTGCTCGTCGTGTTCGTCTTGATGATCGCGATGATCGGCATCGCCGGCATGGTGGCGACGACCGCGCAACAGGACCTCAACATCTCGGGGCAGGAGCGCGAGGCCAAGGTCGCTTTCTACGCCGCCGAGTACGGCGTCGCACAAGCCAAAGACTACCTGCTTACGGCGGGCTTCTCGCAGACCACTGGATGGCAGCCGCTGCTCGCCTCGGGAGCCGTGCAGCTCTGCAACCCCGTCGGGGGCGCGCAACCAGGCACACAGCCCAAGAGCACCTTCCCGCGCAAGACCTTCTACACCGCGGGAGCCAACACGATCGAATACAACTGGTGCGTCCACAACAACCGCGAAGATCCCGGCTACATGTTTCCGCCCGGTGGGACGCCCAACGGCGACACGACGGACAACGAGCCGGCCCACATGCTGACGATCGAGGCCTATGGCTATGGCCCGAACGGCGCCACCCACCGCGTCAGCGCCACCGTGGGCGGGATGACGACGGTCGCGGGCGGCGGTGGCTGCTACTCACAGGAGGGCGGCTGCGGTGGCCACACCGGTAGCACGGGCTCGACCGAGACCGGCGTGTCGATCAATACCGCGGTCACGGCGGTGTCGTTTTGAGGCGCGATCGACGCTCCGGCGTGACGCTCGTCGAGGTGCTGCTGTCGCTGACCCTGGTCATGATCGGCATGCTCGCCCTCTTCCGCATCCTCGGCTCGAGCATCTCGGGCTCCGCGACCGCGTCGCGCGTCAGCCAGGCGCAGGCACGCGCCGTGTTGATCCTCGAGAACATGCGCAACGCGCCCGCCTCGACACTGACCTGCCTGGCGAACCAGCTCCCGAGCGCGTGGGCGGCGTGTGAGACCGACTGCCGCAACGCCCAGACGATGGCGAGCGCGCCGGCCGACAAGTGCATCTACCTGCCAGCCTCCATGTCGACGATCCCGGGGCCGGCGATGAACGGCTTCGGCGCCGGCTTCGACACCTCGGGACAGGCGGGCGATCGTTCGCAGCAGCTCTACGGGCTCGTCTACTCGGGTACGTTCAGCGATCGCGACACCTTCGTGCGCCTGACCGGGGCCAGCAACCGCATCTACGAAATGCAGGTCGCGATCGGCTGGAACGACTCGAACGTCGTCGGCGTCATCGCCAGCTCCACCACCTACGATCATGTCGTCAGCTTCCGCACGGGGTTGTTCCAATGAGGCGCAGCGTCGCGGTCCGTGGCTTCACGCTCGTCGAGCTCCTCGTCAGCCTCGCGCTGGCCGGCCTGGTCGTCGCCGGAGCGCTGCAGCTCCACATCCACTTCAACTCCAACGCCGAGCGCCAGCGCGAGATCACCGAGGTGCAGCAGAACCTGCGCGTCGCAATGGCGATCCTCGAGCGCAACGTGCGGTCGGCGGCGAGCGGTATCCCGAGGGGCGAGCTGCGCTCCGAGTACGGCGCTGGCGGCGTCCAACGCTTCTATGGTTTTCAGTTTTCCAACAGCAACACGTACGACGATCCGAAGACGACGTTCGACACGACGATCGGGGACAGCGACACCGACCCCGATTGGTTTCGCATCGTCGCGGCCGACAACAGCGTCGCCTACGGAGGCCGCCTGCCCGCCGGCGGCACCGGGCGTGCCCTCGAGATCAACTCGACGACGGGCTGGTCGATCGGCGACGTCGTCGTCGTCTCGCCGTCGGCGCAGAC